>NZ_RJNR01000001.1:0-300000 GCF_003942685.1 Streptococcus mitis
ATCAATTCATGCAAGCAAATCATACCCTCTTGGTCCCAATCCGATAGATCCCATAAATGAAGGTAATATTCATTTCTACACTTATATACAATCCCTTGGACTTCTTCATAATCAATTCATGCAAGCAAATCATACCCTCTTGGTCCCAATCCGATAGATCCCATAAATGAAGGTAATATTCATTTCTACACTTATATACAATCCCTTGGACTTCTTCATATAATTCTTTAAACATAACGTCCCCCTTTCTAGATACAGTCTAACAGATTCAGAAACACTTTTGGCACATTTCCCCCATTCTGTTCTCTACACTGCCTCAACTGCACAAAAAAGAGAGGGCAAGCCTCTCTTTGGGTTATTTTTCATCATTCATTTTTGACTTTACTTCATCATAAGATAATGCATGAGATTCCTCTTCAACTGTTTCAGGCATCTTTCCTGTTTCGTAAAGAGATTTAATTTGTGTACTATCCAATGTTTCGTATTTCAATAATGCTTCTGCAATCAACTTGTGAGCTTCACGATTTGACTGAATAATTTCAGCAGCTTTATTTCGTGCTTCATTCAATAATGAACGAACCTCTTCATCAATTTCATAAGCTGTTTGTTCTGAAATTGATTTTTGAGGACTCTGTGCACCAAACATAGCATGGTTTCCTTCATATTGTACTGGGCCAAGTTTTTCACTCATACCGTACTCTGTAACCATTGCACGCGCCATTTGTGTCGCTTGTTCAAAGTCGTTTGAAGCTCCTGTGGTTTGGACATTAAAGATAATTTCTTCAGCTACACGGCCACCCATTAAACCAGCCAATTGCTCTTTCATATCTTCTTTGGAAAGAAGCATTTGGTCTTCCTTAGGAAGTGCAATCATATAACCACCTGCACGGCCACGTGGTACAATTGTAACCTTATGGACAACACGGGCATTCGACAAGACTAGACCTACAATGGTATGTCCTGCCTCATGGTAAGCAACTAATTCACGTTCTTTTTGTGAAACTGTCTTATCTTTCTTAGAAGGACCAGCAATAACTCTGTCTTCTGCTTCATCAATATCTGAAGCATCAATTATCGATTTATTGCGACGAGCAGCAACTAGAGCCGCTTCATTCAAGACATTCTCTAAATCTGCTCCAACAAAACCTGGGGTTTGTTGGGCCACTAATTTCAAATCTACATCTTCTGCTAAAGGCTTGTTCTTAGCGTGAACTTTCAAGATTGCTTCACGACCTTTAACATCAGGACGGCCAACCAATACTTTTCTATCAAAACGTCCTGGACGCAAAAGGGCAGGATCTAGTACATCTGAACGGTTTGTCGCAGCGATGACGATAATTCCTTCATTTCCCTCAAAACCATCCATCTCAATCAAGAGTTGGTTCAAGGTTTGTTCACGTTCGTCATTTCCTCCGCCAAGACCAACTCCACGTTGACGTCCAACAGCATCAATTTCATCGATAAAGATGATAGCTGGTGCTGCTTTTTTGGCATCTTCAAAAAGAGAACGAACACGACTAGCTCCAACCCCGACAAACATTTCTACAAAGTCAGAACCTGAAATACTAAAGAATGGAACACCTGCTTCTCCGGCGACTGCTTTAGCAAGCAAAGTCTTACCTGTTCCCGGAGGTCCCTCTAGAAGGACACCTGCTGGAATACGGGCTCCAAGTTTTGTAAATCGTTTTGGATCTTTTAAGAATTCAACAACTTCAACTAGTTCTTGTTTTTCTTCCTCAGCTCCAGCAACATCTGAAAATCTTACTTTAATATCTTCTTTATTTGCAGCTTTAGCCTTACTACGTCCAAAACTCATTGGGTTACGGCTATTATTTCCTCCCATATTTCCCATCATAGAAAATAGGAAGAAGAAAAGAATACCGAATGGCACAATGGATACAAGAATATTAATCCACATACCACTTGAACTTTCATGCTTAACAGTTACTTCCGCTTTATGGTCAGAAGCAAGCTTTTGTAATTCTGATACTGTAGTATCTGAAGGAAGAATGATGCTTGAAAATTTCTCTACTGTTGTAGCAGAAGGAGAAAAGAACTGAATGCCTGTTTCTTCTTTACTTGTTTTAGGATTTTTATAAACACCTGAAACTTCGATAACACTACCATTTGGCTGGTAAGTCAATTCTTTTACATTGTCATCGGTAATTTCTTTTACCAGTTCTGTATAATTAATTTGCTCACTTTTCCCTGCAACACTACCTGTACTAAAATACTGGTAACCTGTAACTAGGAAAAAAATAAGTAATAACCATAGAAAAGGATTTTTAATTAAACCATTATTTTGTTTTTTCATTAAAAATTGTTCTTTCTAATTTGAATATACTTCTTCTTTCAATACTCCAACATAAGGAAGGTTACGATAATTTTCTTTGTAGTCTAAACCATAACCTACTACAAACTCATTTGGGATAGTAAAGCAGGTATAGTCTGCCTCAATTTCTACAACACGTCCTTCTGGTTTATCCAACAAGGTTGCAATTTTAACAGAAGCTGCTTCTCTTGCTTTAAACATATCTCGCAAACTCTTCAAAGTTTGACCCGTATCAATGATATCTTCTACAAACAGAACATGTCTTCCTTTGATGTCTTGAGTTACATCTTGCTTGATATTGATGACACCACTACTTGCTGTTCCACCATGGTAACTAGAAACCATCATGAAGTCCATTTCAATATGTGTGTCGATATGTTTAACCAATTCAGCCATAAAAGGAATAGATCCTTTTAAAATCCCAACTAAGATTGGATTTTTTCCTGCATAGTCCTTAGTTAATTGAGCACCTAATTTTTTAGCAGCTTCTGTAATTTCATCGTGTGAAACGAGGATTTTTTTAATATCGTTTTCTAACATTTTTTTACCTATCTATTTTTTCTATATAAAGTACAGTGTTCATTATATCATTTTTCGTGTTTTTACTCAAATTACTGGTCGTAATTCCCAAAATTGAGACAATTTCACCAAATTGCTCAATAATCAGAGCAGATTTTCGCTTTTCCATAGGGATTTTCAAATCAATAAATAGACGTCTGAGTTTTTTTCTATGCCCATTTAGAATCAAAACATCTCCTGTTTTTCGATGACGAATATGTATTGATGTTTCCCGTGAAACAAGTATTTGTTGAATTGATTCACCTTCTAAAGGAAGTCCAAAGGAAAATTTATATCCTTGATAAGATACCTGATTTTGATAGTGTAACACAAGTCCATCTTCCTTTTCATCAGCCTGAGGACTGATTTTACAAATCTTAAACCATTGGTACTCTTTTATCAATTCATAACCATTTTTTAGCGGATGACGATACTGGCTTTTAGTTTTTAAAATCTGCCGAACTTCTTCAAACTGAGCTTTTGTAAGATTCAAATCTGGAAAACGATTCAGATAAGTTTGAAGTAAAACTCTTTGTGTCGACTCAGAGTAAGACAATAGCTGATCTAAATTCTCTACATCAATATTCTTTGATAATTCAGCTATAGCTAAGTCATAATCTAAAATTTCATTGCCGATGCTTAAGATTGCATATCTAAATCGAGGATTTTCTTTTTCTAATTCTGGTAAATAAGAATTTCGAATACGATTGCGAAAATAATGATTTTCCTGATTTGATATATCTTCAAAGTGGAAAATTGGTGGAAAGTCTTTTTTCTGAAAATGCAAGAAGGGCCGAATGATTTCTATCTCTCCGACTACTTGCTTTTCCTTAATTCCTGATAGATAGCGCAAACGAGTGCCTCGAATCAAACGCATCAAAATCGTTTCCACATGGTCATCAGCATGGTGAGCAGTGACTAAGGCTGTCGCACCTGTCTTTTTCATAACCTCTTGAAAAAAATCATAACGAAAATTTCGAGCACGCGCTTCAGAAAATTCTCCTGAAAAATTGCTGATATAAATAGGAAGCTCTGCTTCAGCAGCCAACTTCCTTAATTCCTGTTCTTCCCAATCTGATTCTACTCTCTGCTTATGATTAACATGAGCTAGAATCAATTCAATTTCTAACTCTTTTTGATACGTAGATAATACCTTAAATAGAAACATAGAATCCAATCCACCAGAAAGAGCTAGCACCACCTTAGTATGCTTTTTGAAATATCCCTTCTTGAGAAAATGATTTAAAAAATCTTGTTCCCTCATTTTAGAACCTCATAAACATCCTTGGCTATCTTAGAAATCGTATCATAATCAGAATTTTTAGTGAAAATAGAAAGAATAAATGGAGAATCTGCATAGACAACACCTGTATCATGCTTAAATTCATCCGCGTCTCCAATTTTATGAGCTACTTTAACAGAAACACCTTTGGCAATTCTCTCATTATCAAAATCTGTTTTAGTCAAAGAATCCAATACAAATCCATTTTGGTTATAAATAGCTTCCATGACTTTCCCAGCCATTTTAGAAGAAATCAATTTTTCTTTTGGATCCCAATCATCTCCCATAATAGCAGACGTCTTGGATTTGAATATAGCATCAGATTGATTTGAAATGTAATATCCCAATAGATTATGAGCTACATTATCCGATTCTTTAGATACTTTTGTGATTAAGTCCTTTATAGAATACTCTTTATTATCCTCTTTTTTAGGGAGACTACCACTTCCCTCTGGTTTATAAGAACCTGGAAAATCATTGACTGCTGATACGTATTTTACAGTCGTGTCTAACTGATAAAGACCCTCATTTATTTTTTCTTGCGTATAGTAGAGATAAGGTAATTTTAAAATGCTAGCTGCATACATCTTTTCATCTTGATTGATACCAGCTTCTTTTCCAGTAGTCAGTTGCTTAACATAAATAGAAAATGAATCCTTCTGATATTTTTCCGATAACATTTCTTGGACTTTACTCATCCGATTATCATCTTCAGAAGTTGATTCTTTAGCTACCCATCCAGCCTGATCAATATGTAGAAATTCTTTCCCTTCTACAAACATGGTCTTATCAATTGAAACTTGCGAATAAGCTGATAAGGATGATTTCACTTCTTTTAAATCATAAGGACTGTTATACAGTTTAAAATCAGATTCTAACCATACTTTTTTTATTGTTGTAGTTACCTCTGATTGATCATATAAAAATCGTTTGTCCGCAGCTATAAATTGATGATTTGATAGCTTAAATACTGGAATTCCTTGTTTATTTAAACGCCACTCGGTTATTTGAAAACTTGTTTTTGGAGTCAATTTTCCAGATTCCACTACTAAATCTTCATTCGCATAAACAGGAACCTCTCCATAAACCATGGGAGAACTTAATTTTTCTCTAAAATAAATACCAAAGTCAGATTGTGAAAGGTAATAAATTTCTTTCGAAGTATATACAACTTCTTTTTCTGTGCTAACGACTTTTGAAACTGTCAAAAAACTCGGTAGCAACAAAATAATTAAGAACTTACGCATTCTTCCTTTCCTTTTCTTCTCGTAAACGCAATAATTGATTTTTATCAGCTAACTCTTCCAGCTTTTCATCCGATAGACTCAAGAATTGCTCAATTACGTCTAATAAATTTTCCATTTTATCACCTTGGGAGCAAGTCAGGAATCGTATAAACAGCTTCCCGATTCTTAGAATAATAATATTTTGCACGCATGTATTTAGCAGCGTACTCTTCATCTTTCAACTTTGTAGCAAAAGCTGTCTCTTTCTCCTTTTCCTCACTCAAGGTTTGATACTGAGTTTGCAAGTCTGATAACTGTTGACGTCTTTGGAGTAATTGATTATAGCTTTGAGCAAGATTATAAGTTGGTAAAATGAACAATAAAATCATCAAAATAAGAACCCAGCCCATGAAACGATTACGTTTTTGTCGTTCCTTCATCAGATAGCGACGACGTTGGTGTTCATTTTGAATAAAAGAATTATTCAATTGTACGATATTTTTAGACATTTTCTTCTACCCGTGTTTCACTGACAATTTCATACATTCCTGCTGCATCTTCTTTTTTTGTACTATCTTTCATCTCCAGTACTTTTACAAGCAGCAACTTATTGCCAAAGCGAATTTCAACTTGGTCATTAACTTTCAAATCCGTTGAACTTTTGGCCAAGATTCCATTTACCTTGATTCTGCCTTTATCTGCTACTTCTTTTGCGACTGTACGACGCTTGATAATTCTTGATACTTTTAAATATTTGTCTAGTCTCATTTTTATTACCTCAAATTATTATTGTACCATTTTTCTCCATTTTATAGAAGAAAAATGTTAAAGAGAATTGCCTTCTTTCAACACTTTTATCTCTAATAAACTTTCTCCAAAAATGAGCAGACCTTCTAAAATTTCATAGTCCTTCTTGTTTCGAACATCAAATACAACTTCCATTAATCCCTTATTCTCAGCTATAGCTGCTTTTAAGTTCGTTGCGGATAAAGCTTTAAAATAATCTTGAGCCAAGAACAGTCGCTGAGTAATTTTTTCAAATTGAACTGTAATCTTATTTTCTTTTCGTTCCACACGTTGAACAAAGACCTTATCAAGATAAGACTTAACCAAACCAATCTCTAAAAGATAAGCAACCACATCTGGGTATTCTCCAAAACGGTCCATCAGCTCTTCTTGTAACTCCTCATAATTGACAAGGTTGTCAATTTGACGAATTTTCTTGTAAATTTCAATCTTATGTCGTTGATCAGAAATATAAGTATCAGGAAGATAGGCATCAATTTGTAAAATCAACTCAGAATTCCCTTTGGTTCTTGTGTTCACATTACCATGTCGTTTAGCAATAGCTTCCTCCAATAACTGCGAATACAATTCAAAACCAACAGAATCAATGAAACCAGACTGGGATTTCCCTAAAAGATTTCCTGCTCCACGAATCGAAAGATCGCGCATTGCAATCTTAAATCCAGAACCCAATTCTGTAAATCCTTTGATCGCTTCTAATCTCTTTTCAGAGACTTCACTGATTGATTTTTCTGGGCGATACATGAGATAGGCATAAGCAATACGATTACTACGACCGACTCTTCCTCTTAACTGATACAAGGTTGACAAGCCCATATGGTCCGCATTTTCAATAAATAAAGTATTGGCATTTGGAATGTCCACCCCTGTCTCAATAATGGTAGTTGTCACCAAAATATCATACTGACCTTCAATGAAATCTAATAAAGTATTTTCTAACTGAATCTCACTCATTTGCCCATGAACAAAACCAATCGAAGCCTCTGGAATCAACTCCTGTAATTCTGAAACCTTTTGGTCAATCGTGTCAACTTTGTTGTAAAGATAGTAAACTTGACCTCCACGCTCCATTTCACGCAAGACCGCATCACGAATGACACTATCATTCTTTTCCAAAACATAGGTTTGCACTGGATAACGATTAGTCGGTGGAGTTTCAATAACAGACAAATCTCTGATTCCCAGCATAGACATATGAAGGGTACGAGGAATTGGCGTAGCGGTCAGGGTTAGGACATCCACTTGTTTCTTCAACTCTTTCAAGGTTTCCTTATGCTTGACACCAAATCGCTGCTCTTCATCAATAATCATCAATCCCAAATCAGCAAACTCAACATCTTTAGATAAAACTCGATGCGTTCCAATCAAAATATCAACTTGACCGTTTTTCAATTTTTCAAGTGTTTCAGTCTGTTCTTTTTTACTTCTAAAGCGACTCAACACATCAATATTAACTGCAAAATTTTGGAATCGTTCCTTAAAATTCGTATAGTGCTGTTGCGCTAAAACCGTCGTCGGAACTAAAACGACAACCTGTTTGTTATCATTGACTGCCTTAAAGGCTGCACGCATAGCAACTTCAGTCTTTCCAAAACCAACATCCCCAACTAAAAGTCGATCCATTGGCTGAGAAGCCTGCATATCGCTCTTGATTTCCTCAATACTACGAAGTTGATCATCCGTTTCAACATAAGGAAAGGCATCATCAAAAGCATGTTGATCTTCATCATCAGCTGAAAAAGCAAAACCCTTCAACTGGCTGCGCTCAGAATAAAGTTTGATTAAATCGTCAGCTATATCCTCTACCTGGTTCTTAACTTTTTGCTTGGCTTTTTTGAAATGACCATCATTTAATTTATTGAGTTTTGGCGCTTTCCCATCACTTGAAATATATTTAGACAGTAACTGAATCTGCTCTACTGGTATGGAAATTTGATCCCCATTTTGATACTGGACACTTACATAATCGCGGTGAATTCCCTTGATTTCAATTGTTTCAATTCCTAGATATTGACCAATCCCATGGATATGGTGAACAACATAATCTCCTTTTTCAAGTTCATTGTAATCTTTTAATCTCTCTGCGTTTGAAACATGTTGTCTTCGAAAACGACGTTTCAATTTCTTTTTAAAAATCTCATGTTCAGTTATCAATAAAACCTTTTCATCAACAAAATGAAAACCATGTCTGAGATTACCCTCGATTAAGTTTACAGATTCTTTACAAATACTTGACTTATCTCTGGAATCCAATTTAATCTGATATTCCTCTAAAACATCCTCCAATGTTTTACTTCCCATTGAATTGCTAGACTGAAGAATAATAGTGTAATTCATTTTTTTGTATCGATCAATTTCTTCTTTTAGAAAAGAAAATTGATTGAAAAACTCTTGCATGGGATATTGATTAAATTGATAAATTTGATCAAACTTGAGATTTCCTAACCCCTTTTGCAGGTTAGAGAAAAAGGTAACCGGACTCTGTTTTTTATAGATTTGCTCTGTATCTGCAAAATACTGCATCTCAGAAAATGCTTTACTGTTCTGTAATTCTTCTGTAAAGTATTGTACTAACTCCCTTTCAAAGACTTCATATTGATTCATCAATTTCTGATAATCATCAAAGAATACTGGGGTATCTTTTTCAATATAGTCAAAAACAGTCCATGTCTTGTCATAACACAAAGATAAAAACTTCCTAGAATCTAAATGAATTTGTTTTTGATGAAAACTTGAAAGAATTTCTTCTAAGTATGATTTTAAAATAGGTGATAACGTTTTTGAAATTTGTTTTTCTAAAGCTGACTGACCTCGTTGATAATCCTTTTCTCTCAAAAGCATATCACTAGCTGGAAAGATGGTGAGTTCTGTCTGATTTTCTTTCGATAATTGTGTTTCGACTTCAAATGACCTAATACCATCGACTTCATCACCAAAAAACTCAATTCGGAAAGGTTCTAACTGGGATATTTCAAAAATATCTAAAATATCTCCTCGCAGACTAAATTCTCCTTGAGTTTGTACTTGTGTAACTTTTCGATAGCCTATTTCCTTTAACTGATGGATAAGCGCATGTTGGTCATATTCTTCACCAACTGAGATTTTTACAATACTATCTTTGAATACATTTGGAGACGGTAAAATCAATCGACTTGCTGCAATATTACAAACCAAAATCCCTTTCTTAGATGTATCAGTCAAAAAACGCAAGGCTTCGACCCGTGAAATGATTTTTTCTTGTGAAGACATCAAGAACTCGACCATGGGGGAGTCATCTACCAAAAATGGATAGACAAGTTCCTCACCCAAGATAGATAGAAGATCACTAACAAGTCCTTCTGCTTCTCCATAAGTTGACGTCAATAACACAATCTTATCTTCTTTTTCTAAACTGCTTGCAATTGCAAGAGCCTTAGTAGATGTTGATAAGCCAAGTATTAGTTGTCTTTTCTTATCTGTTAAACTTTGATTCCATTTTTTAATCTGATTATTTTCTGAGAATAAATCTAATAAGGTCACCATTTATCCGTTATACCTCTGCATTGTTTTCTCAAAGTTTTTCTCTTGTAAATAATAGTTTACAGCATCGTCAACCTTGTCAATAGACTGTAAAATACCGATATAATCATCCTTGTCAAACTTACTCAAAACATGGTGAACAACTGACATACCATTTTTAGGTCTTCCGATTCCAATCTTAACACGATTAAAGACCTGGGTCCCTATATGTTGAATAATAGACTTGATACCATTATGACCACCTGCGGAGCCCTTTAATCTTAAACGAATCTTTCCAACTTCCATGTCAAGATCATCATAAATAATGAGTAAATCTTCAATATCCAAACCATAGTAAGTCAATAAAGCATGAACAGCTTTCCCGCTTTCATTCATAAAGGTCGTTGGTTTGACAAGATAAATTTTTTCGCCATTAAGAAAAAAAGATGCTAGATCAGCTTGAAATATCTTATCGTGTGTAAAAGTGATATTCTGTTTCTTCGCTAGTTGGTCAATCAACATAAAACCAACATTGTGTTTTGTTTCAAAATATTTATCCCCTGGATTTCCTAATCCTACAAGTAATTTGGTCATTTATTTTTCCTTTCAAAAGCCAAAAGGGTTGGAATTTTTTTCCAACCTAATTGACACTATTTATTAAATTTCTTATACATTAAAGCGGAATTCCATGATATCGCCATCTTGAACGATATATTCTTTTCCTTCTTCACGCAAACGTCCAGCTTCTTTTACGGCCTTTTCAGATCCGTATTTCACTAGATCCTCATATGACATGGTTACTGCACGAATAAATCCTTTTTCAAAGTCTGAGTGGATAATCCCAGCTGCTTGAGGAGCCTTCATACCACGTTTGAAGGTCCAAGCGCGAACTTCTTTTTCACCAGCTGTGAAGTAAGTTCCTAGTCCAAGTAAGTGGTAAGCTGCACGAGTCAACTTGTCAACGCCTGATTCTGTCAAACCAAGTGCTTCAAGAAACTCTTGCTTATCTTCTTCGTCTAACTCAGAAATTTCTTCCTCAGCACGCGCAGAAATAACGACTACTTCAGCATTTTCTGTCGCTGCGAATTCACGAATTTGTTTAACATAGTCGATAGAGTCAGGATCTGAAACCACATCCTCGTCCACATTCGCTACATAAAGAACTGGTTTAGTCGTCAACAGGAAGAGACCTTTGACAACCTTTTGTTCTTCATCTGTAAACTCGATTGTACGAGCTGATTTTCCATCTTCAAGGACTGGTTTAATCTTTTGAAGAACATTAAACTCTGCTACTGATTCTTTATCTTTTTGCGTACGTGCCATCTTTTCTACACGCGCATAACGTTTATTGACTGATTCTAAGTCAGCAAGAATCAATTCCAGGTTAATGGTATCAATATCCGCAAGTGGATCCACAAAGGCATCTTCACGTCCTTGCTCGCGCATGACATTTTCATCATCAAAAGCACGAACTACATGAACAATCGCATCTACTTCACGGATATTGGCCAAGAATTTATTTCCTAGTCCTTCTCCTTTTGAAGCTCCTTTTACAATCCCTGCAATATCTGTAAATTCAAAAGTTGTTGGAACTGTCTTTTTAGGAGTAATCATTTCAGTTAGTTTTTGGAGGCGTTCATCTGGAACTTCTACCATTCCAACGTTTGGATCAATCGTCGCAAATGGGTAGTTTGCTGCCTCTGCTCCTGCTTTTGTAATTGCATTAAATAGTGTTGATTTACCAACGTTTGGCAAACCAACGATACCTGCTGTTAAAGCCATATTTTCTCATTCTCCGTTTTCATTTCAATCCCTAATATTATAACACAAAAAGGGAAAACTTGCTAACCCTCTAACTAAGGGTTCTCATACTCTTCGAAAATCTCTTCAAACCACGTCAACATCGCCTTGCCGTATAGATATTACTGACTTCGTCAGTTCTATCTGCAACCTCAAAACAGTGTTTTGAGCAACCTGCGGCTAGTTTCCTAGTTTGCTCTTTGATTTTCATTGAGTATCAGTCAATAATTTTATTCATTTTTCGATCAAAATCATAGCGCCCCATCATGACAACATGGTCACAATTACTACATTTAATTTTGATATCTGCTCCTACACGTGTAATTTCCCAACGATTGGCCTTTTTACCTGTTGACTTGATGGTGCAAGCATGTGGTTTTTTCATTTCAACAAAATTTCCAACTTGATACATACTACTCTCCTTTTCTTTTTCGATTATATCATAAAAGAGGCGAGCTAGGCTCAACCTCTTTAACTTAATTTGTACGAACTGGTGTAATGAGCTGCATGAAGTCCTCGTCAGTATCTGCTGGCACAAGAGTAAATGGACGAACAGCTGAGATAAAGCTAATAGTCACCTTTTCGCTATTTAAAGCTTTAAGGGAATCAATCAAGTAAGTTGGGTTGAAACTAATAGTCAAATCTTCACCAGTAACCTGATCAGTATCGATTTCTTCGTTTACTTTACCAACTTCTGGAGAGTGAACATGGGCGCTAACAATCCCATCTTTAATTTCAAGTTTCACAGTACCATTTTGAGTCGCACTTGATAAAAGACGAGCACGCTCCATTGACTGGCGTAAGTTTACCACATCAAAAGTAATAGTAGTGTTAAAGTCTGTTGGAATCAAACGATCTGTATCAGGATAGTTACCTTCTAACAAACGAGTATAAAAGCTAATATTTTCGCTTCTAAAGAGGATTTGATTGTTGGCAAAGAAAATCTCTACAGTTTCAATATCGTCTGTAAATACTGCTGAAAATTCGCGTAGAGAACGGCTAGGAATGACAACATCAAAATCATCACTATTTTTCTCAAGCGTTAATTTTTTCTGGCTTAGACGATGAGAGTCTGTTGCCACTGTTTTTAGCTCCTTGTGTTGACTTAATACAAAATGAACACCTGTTAAAATTGGACGACTCTCTTGTGTACTTGCAGCAAAGGCTGTTTCATTGATAATTTTCTTGAGTAATTTTGTTTCAAGAACCAAAGGAGTGCTTGCTGAAATTTCTTGGATTCGTGGATATTGTTCGCTATCTTTTCCTTTTAGGGTAATTTCTGATTTACCACTCGTTAAAACAATTTGATTTTGTTCAATTTCTTTAAAATCAAGAGTCACATCAGGTAGACTAGATACAACATTGATAAAGAAAGAAGCTTCAAGAAGAATTGAACCTAAAGAAGTAATTAACAAACCAGCATCTTCATTTTTTTGAGAAATAAAATTTTCAATTGAAATTTGACCATTTGAACCAATTAAAGTAACACCTTCATTGGTCACGTCAATTTTGACAGTTGATAAAATAGGAATGGCATTTTTAGAACTAATAGCTCTCTTAGTAGTATTTAAAGCTTGTAGAAATAAATTTTTATTAATTGAAAAATGAATCATGGATTCTCCTTTATTTATTTTTAGTATTAGAAGGATAATAGTAATAATAGAGTCTGTGAAATCTGTGGAAAACAGACTTTAAACAAGTCATATCAAGTTTTTTAGCTTGTTTAAAAAATGTGGATAAAAAAGATAAAAAAGCGAAAGTTATCCACAAGTTATTTAATTTTCTTTTTGATTGATTCAATTTCTAAACGTAAATTATCGTCTTCATCAATCAAAGATTTAATTTTAGCATGGGCGTGAATGACTGTTGTATGATCTTTTCCTCCAAATTCCTTCCCAATTTTTGGAAGACTATTATCTGTTAGTTCTCTAGATAAATACATAGCCACTTGACGGGCTAACACAATATTTTGAAGACGTCTACTTCCCTTCATTTCTTTGACACTGACACCATAAAAGTTACCAACTTCATTTTGGATTTTATCAATTGGGATGACGAGGATTTGGCTAACATCTTGTTTGCGAGCTCTAATGGCTTCTGCAGCGATATCGATAGTGATATCCTTAATCTTCTTCACTCTTGCAATTAAAGTGATGTCGTTGATTGCTCCTTCAAGTTCTCGAACGTTTGAATCAAATTGGCCAGCTAGGTATTCTAGGGTATCACTTTGGAAATTGTAGTCTAAATGCTCTGTTTTACTTTGTAAAATGGCAATACGTGTTTCAAAGTCAGGTGGTGTGATGTTTTGCGTCAAGCCCCAGCTAAAGCGCGTGACAAGCCGTTCTTCAAGGCCTTCTAAGTGTTTAGGACTACGATCACTAGTCAGAACAATTTGTTTTTGATTGCTATGGAGAACATTGAAAGTATTGAAAAATTCTTCTTGAGTTGCAACTTTTTTGCCACTCAGCGATTGGATATCATCAATTAACAAGAGATCAAGACTACGGTAAGTTTTTTTGAACTTTTCCATTTCACCAAGTCTCAGGTGTTCAAGAAAGTCGTTGATAAAGCTTTCAGCAGGGATGTACTTCACACGCGCATCAGGAATATTTTTCAAAATCTCATTCCCAATTGCATTGAGTAAGTGAGTCTTACCAAGGCCAGGTCCTCCATAGATAAAAAGAGGGTTATAGGTCAGAGCCAAATCTTCAGAGACAGCCAAAGCGGCTGATACTGCCCAAACATTTCCATCTCCTTGGATAAAATTATCAAAGGTATACTTTTCTTTTAATCCAGTATCCGAATAAGGAATAGATGCTAACTTTGGACTATAGTCATAAAGAGTTGAATTTGTAGCTTCTTCAACTTGTGAAATAGTCGTATCTTGAGGCTTGGTGAAAATATAGTGGGGAGTTATTTCAGCATCATAAATTTCAAAACCAGCTACTACAATGATATCTTTTAGTTGTTTTTCCCAGACCATTTCCATTTCAGATCGTGGTAAAAATATAGTGGCAACATTTTCCTCTACCTTAATGAGTTCAGCTTGAATAGCATAGAAATCATACATGGATCGAGTTAATCTTTCTTGAGCAAATTCTAATATACGATTCCAAAATTGTTTTTCTTTCAATCCATTCTCCTCCTTTACTATTTAAAAGTTTAATGTTAGACTTATTTTACCATAGATAGCAAGAATTTTCCACAAGCTGTGAAAATTAATCCACAATGTTATCAAGTTTTATCCACAGGTTGGGGATAAAATCAGAAACTATTGATTTATTAAGCTTTTTATTAAAAAAAAGAGTGGATAACATTGTGAGATAAAAAAATAAAAGAACAGCCTTATTTCAGGCTGTTGATAATTCTACTGTATTCTTCTTGATTTGAGAAAGCAATAATGATTTTTCCGCTATCTTTTTTAGACAGTTTGATTTCTACATCTAATCCGAGTAGTTTTTTTAACTGTTCTTCTTCATTTTGTATGAAATAATCATTTTTTTTCTGTTTCTTTTGTTTTTTCTCTGTCAGAAGAGCTTCTAACTTCCTTACAGAAATGTCTTCATATATAATCCGTTGAAAGAAATAGTCTTGTTGTTCCTTATTCAAGCCAACTAGAGAACGCGCATGGGCTTGTGATAGTTTGCCATTTTCTACTTCTGAGAGGATCTGTTCTGGCAAGGACAGCAAGCGAATAGAGTTGCTGATATAAGGACGAGACTTGCCCATTTTATCTGCAATTTCAGCATGGGTAAATCCTTTCTCTACAAGAGATTCATAGGCGCGTGCTTCTTCTATTGGATTTAAATTTTCTCTTTGTAAATTTTCAATGATGGACTGGACCATCATCTCTTGGTTTGAAAGTTGTTTAACAACAGCTGGGATAGACGTTAGACCAGCTAAAAGTGAAGCGCGATAGCGTCTCTCTCCTGCAAGGATTTCATAACCAATAACAGGAGATTGACGAACAATAATCGGTTGAATGACCCCATTTTCTTTGATAGACTGTGCTAGTTCATGTAGTTTTTCTCCATCAAATTCTTTTCGAGGTTGATAGGGATTTTTTTGTATATCCGTGATAGAAATCATTTCAAATTTTTCCATGATTCTACACTAACACATCTTTTCTCTTATGTAAAGCTTTCTTTACATAGATGTCAATTAAGATTCTAAATCGCCTGAACTCTTGTCAAGTTTAATAGATGTAGTTTCTTCTTTACCGTTACGATAGTAAGTTATCTTAATGGTGTCTCCGATAGAATGATTGTAAAGAGCACTTTGTAAGTCTGTTGATGAAGCGATGTCTTTGTCATCTACTTTTGTAATAACATCGTATTTTTCAAGGTGACCATTTGCAGGCATATTACTTTGCACAGAACGAACAACTACACCAGATGTTACACTGCTTGGAATATTCAGTCTTCTAATATCACTTGTATTAATATTTGAGAGATTGACCATTTGAATTCCCAAAGCTGGACGAGTCACTTTTCCGTTCTTTTCCAATTGTTCAATAATATTGATAGCATCATTTGCAGGGATTGCAAAACCAAGACCTTCTACAGATGTTCCTCCATTTGTGGCAATTTTACTTGAGGTAATTCCGATAACCTGTCCTTGAATATTGATTAGTGGGCCACCAGAGTTACCTGGGTTAATAGCAGTATCAGTTTGGATGGCTTTTGTAGAAATGGCTTGTCCATCTTCAGATTTTAAAGATACATTTCGATTGAGACTAGATATGATACCTTGAGTGACAGTATTAGCATATTCAGAACCTAACGGGCTACCGATAGCAATAGCAGTTTCTCCTACGGTTAACTGACTAGAATCACCAAATTCCGCTACTGTTGTCACTTTTTCTGAAGATATTTTGACGACAGCAATATCAGAGAAAGTGTCAGCTCCGACGATTTCTCCAGGTACCTTAGTTCCATCTGACAAACGAATATCTACTTTGCTGGCACCATTTATAACGTGATTGTTGGTGACAATATAAGCTTCTTTGTCATTCTTTTTATAAATAACCCCAGATCCTTCACTAGAGATTTGCTGAGAATCTGTATCTGTATCATCATTGCCAAATACGCTATTTTGTCTGTTAGCTGAATAAGTAATAACAGAAACAACAGCGTCTTTTACTTTGTTAACAGCCTGTGTTGTTGAATTTTCGTTTTTATAGGCAGTCTGTGTAATAGTACTATTGTTGTTGGAGTTACTTACAGTACTTTTCTGAGTTAGTTGGTTTATTGAAAGACTCCCCAAGACTCCACTAATAAAGCTAATGACGATAACGACTAATAATTGAAACCATTTTTTGTAAAATGTTTTGAGATGTTTCATATTTGCCTCCATATGTTTTAGATTAATGAAAGTATAAACTGACTAGCTTAATTATAACTTAAAAATAAAAGTTTTTCACAGATTGTGGATAACTTTCAAAAATCTGTGGTTTTCTCGGCTAAAATTAACCTTTTATTTTGTGAATAAGATGTGAAAAAATAGAGAATATGTTAGAATAGAGTCATGAAAATTAAAGTTGTAACAGTTGGGAAACTGAAAGAAAAGTATTTAAAAGATGGTATCGCAGAGTATTCAAAACGAATTTCTCGATTTGCTAAGCTTGAAATGATTGAGCTAGCAGATGAAAAAACACCAGATAGGGCCAGTGAGTCAGAAAATCAAAAGATTTTAGAAATAGAAGGTCAGAGAATTTTATCAAAAGTTGGTGACCGTGATTTTGTTATTGCGTTGGCTATCGAAGGGAGAACTTTCTCCTCAGAAGAATTTAGTAAGCAGCTAGAAGAAGCTTCTATAAAAGGATTTTCTACTCTTACCTTTATTATTGGAGGGAGTCTGGGGTTAGCACAGGATGTAAAAAAAAGAGCCAATCTTTCTGTTAGTTTTGGTCGCTTAACCTTGCCTCATCAGTTAATGAGACTAGTCCTTGTTGAACAAATCTATCGGGCTTTTACGATTCAGCAGGGATCACCCTATCATAAATAGAAAATTGACTTTCAATTGGATTTTTGGTAGAATAGCTGTATTAGGTCTCATAGCTCAGCTGGATAGAGCATTCGCCTTCTAAGCGAACGGTCGCAGGTTCGAATCCTGCTGGGATCAATATAGTAGCAAAGCTGGGAATTTTCCCGGCTTTTTTCTTAAAAAAGTACACTTGGGGAGAAAAAAATGACAGTTGAGAGAATTTTATCTACAATGAAATTCCATTTTGTATAATAGTTTTTGTAAGTTAGCTTACAGGAAAAAACACTTTAGGAGATTTTATTATGAAAAACACAGTTAAATTGGAACAGTTTGTAGCCTTGAAGGAAAAAGACTTGCAGGAGATTCGAGGTGGGGAAACTAGAAAAACAATTAATAGTTTACTTAATCTCTTCAAAAGAAGATAAGGGAGTAGAATAATGGATTTTTTCTTATTAGTAGATTTGATATTATATGTTTTTATTATTAGTCAAAGTTACCGTTTAATTTGTAAAAGGCAAATAAAAACAAAGGAATTATGCTTTTTTGGTGGTTATACATTACTAGTAGGAACAGTACTTGACCTTCCTTTTTATCTTCTATACTTAGAGGGGTTAGGGATTGGAACATTTTTATTTCCTTTGATGCTATATTTCTATTTTAAATGTATTAAACAGTATAAGAGGGATAGAGGACTATTCCTAAGTTTACTAATATCTCTTTTATATGAGAGCACTCATACCTTTCTGTCTGTAACTTTCTCCTCTCTAACAGGAGACAATTTTGTTTTACAATATTATGGCCTATTCTTTTTAGTTGTAACGGTGTTGACTTATCTCGTTATCGTAACAATCATTCGTTATTTCCATTTGGAACTAAACTATTTTGACAAAGATTATCTCTATCCTTTCTTGAAAAAAGTCTTTTTTGCTTTACTACTTCTACATATTGTATCTTTCATTTCAGATATGGTAAGTACGATTAAACATTTGAATAGTTTTGGAAGTATTTTATCATCTATTGTCTTTATCTCTTTACTTTTGACTTTCTTTGCAATGAATTCTCATAAAGAACAAATGGAGAAAGAGATTGCTTTGAAGCAGAAGAAATTTGAACAGAAACATTTACAAAACTACACAGATGAAATTGTTGCTTTGTATAATGAAATACGTGGGTTTAGACATGACTATGCTGGGATGCTTGTCAGCATGCAGATGGCAATTGACAGTGGTGATTTACAGGAAATTGACAGAGTTTACAATGAAGTTTTGGTTAAAGCTAATCACAAACTGCGTTCAGATAAGTATACTTACTTTGATTTGAACAACATAGAAGATTCAGCTTTACGAAGTTTGGTTGCTCAGTCAATTGTTTATGCTCGAAATAATGGTGTAGAGTTTACACTGGAAGTAAAAGATACGATTACTAAGCTCCCAATTGAACTATTGGATTTGGTTCGTATCATGAGCGTTTTATTGAACAATGCTGTCGAAGGATCGGCTGATAGTTATAAAAAGCAGATGGAAGTAGCAGTTATTAAGATGGAAACTGAAACAGTTATTGTGATTCAGAATTCATGTAAAATGACGATGACTCCTTCAGGAGATCTATTTGCTTTAGGATTCTCCACTAAGGGAAGAAATCGCGGAGTAGGATTAAATAATGTGAAAGAACTATTAGATAAGTACAATAATATTATTTTAGAAACAGAGATGGAAGGCAGTACATTTAGACAAATCATTAGATTTAAGAGGGAATTTGAATGAAAGTTTTAATTTTAGAAGATGTTATTGAACATCAAGTGAGACTAGAGAGAATATTGGATGAAATTTCGAAAGAATCGAATATTCCAATATCATACAAGACAACGGGAAAAGTTCGTGAGTTTAAGGAATATATCGAAAATGATGAAGTAAACCAGCTTTATTTTCTAGATATTGATATTCATGGGATTGAGAAAAAAGGGTTTGAAGTTGCCCAGTTTATTCGTCATCACAATCCTTATGCTATTATCGTCTTTATCACCAGTCGATCAGAGTTTGCGACTCTAACCTATAAATACCAGGTATCAGCCCTAGATTTTGTTGATAAGGATATCAATGATGAGTTATTTAAAAAGAGAATTGAGCAGAATATCTTCTACACGAAGAGTATGTTACTTGAAAATGAAGATGTGGTAGATTATTTTGACTACAATTACAAGGGAAATGATTTAAAAATTCCTTACCATGACATTCTGTATATTGAAACGACAGGAGTTTCTCATAAATTGCGCATTATTGGTAAGAATTTTGCCAAAGAGTTTTACGGTACCATGACAGATATTCAGGAAAAGGACAAACATACTCAGAGATTTTATTCTCCTCACAAGTCATTTTTGGTAAATATAGGCAATATCAGAGAAATTGATCGAAAAAACTTAGAAATTGTTTTCTATGAAGACCATCGTTGTCCTATTTCAAGATTAAAAATTAGAAAATTAAAAGATATTCTAGAGAAAAAATCTCAAAAGTAATTGACAATTAGCAAGAAATTGATATAATGGTTATATCTGCTACAGATAGAAGGTCCGTTGGTCAAGGGGTTAAGACACCGCCTTTTCACGGCGGTAACACGGGTTCGAATCCCGTACGGACTATTTTATCCGCCATAGCTCAGTTGGTAGTAGCGCATGACTGTTAATCATGATGTCGTAGGTTCGAGTCCTACTGGCGGAGTATAGATAAAAGGGAACACAGTGTTGTTCCCTTTTTTGCATCAATTCGTATCACCAAGCATCTTCATGAGGAAGTCTGTTATTTCTTGAGGACTTTCTTTTTTTCCATGTGCAATCCAAGTTTGGCAAACACCAAAAAGTGCGTGAGTTAGATAGATGCTACTGTATTCTAATTCAGTGGTATTGAGATTCAGTTGCATAAAGCGTTTTTGTAAATCTGTACTGAGCATGATATGAAGTTTATTTCGTAAGAAATTTTGGATTTCTTTAGTCCCATTTTCAGAAAGAAGGGCAGCTAGAAGTGGTTCTGACTCTAGATATTCAAATACTTCTAGAATAGCATCTCTTTTGTGATGAGCATGTTTTTGAAAAATATATTCAAATGTATGAAATAGCTTGCTTTGATAGTGCTCAATCATATCATACTTATCCTTATAGTGAGTATAGAAGCTGGAACGACTAATTCCAGCTTTTTCTGCTAGCTTGACAGTAGAAATTTGATCAAATGGCTGTTCCATGAGTAATTGTACCATAGCATTTTCAATAGTTCGCTTTGTTTTTAAGCGTTTGTTACTTTCTTGCATATTTCCTCCTTGTAAACAAATTAGACTATATGTCTAAAAATGGATTTTTTATCTTGTAATTTAGATTTTTTAATGTATAATCTATTATATCAAAATTTTAGACAATATGTTTAAAAAAGGAGAAACTATGTTTAAAGAATGGAAAGCAATTTTTAAAAAACCAACCTTTATTATTGTCATGATAGGAATTTCTCTTATTCCCGCTCTGTACAATATCATATTTTTATCCTCAATGTGGGATCCATATGGTCAAGTGTCTGACTTACCTGTGGCAGTTGTCAATAATGATAAAGAGGCCTCTTATAATGGTAATAGCATGTCTATAGGAAAAGACATGGTGTCTAATTTAGAGCAAAATAAATCATTGGATTTTCATTTTGTAGATGAAGAAGAAGGTAAGAAGGGTCTAGAAAACGGTGATTATTATATGGTAGTCACTTTGCCAAGTGACTTGTCTGAAAAAGCAGCTTCTATTTTAACGGATCACCCTGAGCAAATGCAAATCGATTATCAGACTTCAAGTGGTCATAGTTTTATTGCCAGCAAGATGAGCGATTCTGCGATGACACAGTTAAAACAGAATGTTTCTGCTAATGTAACCGAATCCTATACGAAAGCTTTATTTCAAAAGATGGGTGATTTAAAATCCGGTTTAACGAAGGCAGCCGATGGAAGTGAACAATTGGCTAACGGGGCCAGTCAGTTAGCTGTAGGAAGTCAGACATTGTCTTCAAATCTTGCTACTTTAGCTAGCTCAAGTTTAACCTTTTCGGATGGAACAGATCAATTTACAAAAGGGTTGACAACGTATGTCACAGGAGTAAAGCAACTGAATAGTGGCTTAGGAACATTTAATGATGGTTTACAGAACTATACAAGTGCGGTTTCACAGGTTGACACAGGACTTAATCAATTATCTTCGAAAACTCCAGAATTAGTTGCAGGTGTCAACCAGTTAAATACAGGGATGAAGTCATATGCTGGTGGAGTTTCACAACTCAATTCAGGTCTCAGTCAATTTTCGGTTGGTGTCAATGCCTATACAAGCGGAGTTGACAAATTATCTGTTGGTACAAACCAACTATCAAGTCAATCAGATACATTGAGAGACGGTATTACTCAATTAAATAAAGGAATAAAAGAAATATCCACACAATTAAATACTTCATCTCAACAGAAAGAGGATATAACACAGTTAGCAAGCAGTTTAGATGAGTTGAATAAGGCTCTCCAATCAGTTACAGTTTCAGATAATACTGATCTTAAAAATACAATATCTAATGACTTAACAAATATAACGACTCTTGCTCAAACTATTGTGACTAATAGTCAAGCAGAGCAAGAGAAAACTCTTACAAATCTTCAAGCAACAGCAACTTATCAATCTCTCACTGAAACTCAGAAAAAAGAATTGACTGAAGCTGTTTCAAATAATTCTAATTCTACGATAGAGTCAGCAAAAGCAATTTTAACGACGGCAGGAGATTTAAAAGAAAATTTAGGAAGTATAAACCAACCAGTCTCTAATCTTTCTACTTTACAGACTAAAGCAAATCAACTTTTACCTATAGCGTCTAGTTCCTTGACATCTATGTCAAGTGGATTTACACAGTTGCAAAATGCTGTAGATAATCAGTTAGTTCCCGGAAGTCAATCAATTGAAAATGGAGTTAATGCGTATACTAAGGGATTGGATACTATTTCTTTAGGTGTAAATCAACTAAGTGAAAAGAATACAACTTTAACAACAAGTTTGGATCAATTGGTTTCTGGCTCAACCAAGTTGACAGAAAACTCTTCAAAATTGACAACTGGTTTGGATACTCTAGCTGGGAAAACTCCAGAATTAGTAACAGGTATTGAAAAACTATCATCTGGTTCTGCTCAATTGAACAATAAGAGTCCAGAGTTAATAGCAGTTCTTACTAAATTACAATTTGGCTCTGATCAATTAACAGATAAATCAACACAATTACTTTCTGCAGCATCCCAACTAGGAAGTGGCGCTATGAAGATAGCAGATGGTACTGGAAAATTAGCTGAAGGTGGAGCAACTTTAACTGCTGGTATTGAAAGTTTACAAGTAGGAACTACTGATCTAGGACAAGGCTTAAGAAGTGCTAGCAATCAACTAAAATCAGCATCAACAGAATCTAAAAATGCAGAGATTTTGTCAAATCCACTCAATCTTTCAAAAACAGACAATGATCAAGTTCCTGTAAATGGGATTGCTATGGCTCCTTATATGATATCAGTCGCTCTCTTTGTC
Organism: Streptococcus mitis; assembly: GCF_003942685.1. Classification (GTDB taxonomy): domain Bacteria; phylum Bacillota; class Bacilli; order Lactobacillales; family Streptococcaceae; genus Streptococcus; species Streptococcus mitis_CD. The sequence goes on from NZ_RJNR01000001.1 coordinate 23,055, forward strand.
GCTGCATTATCAACAAATATGATTTTTGCTAAATTACCTTCAGGTCGTCATCCTGAAACTCGCTGGGCTTGGTTCAAATCTCGCTTTGAGATAAATGGAGTTATAGCTGTTTTAGCCGCTGTCTTAGTCTATGGTGGCGTTCATCTTATTGGTCTAACAGCAAATCATGAAATGAGAACCTTGTTCTTAATTATTATCGCAAGCTTAACATTTATGTCTATGGTAACTGCATTAACAACATGGAATAGCCGTATAGGAGCTTTCTTCTCTCTTATTTTGCTTCTATTACAGTTGGCATCAAGTGCAGGTACTTATCCACTTGCTTTGACAAATGATTTCTTTAGAGCTATTAATCCTTGGTTACCAATGAGTTATTCAGTTTCGGGATTACGACAAACAATCTCTATGACAGGAAATATTCATCACCAAGTTATTTTCCTTGCTGTGATATTAGTACTATTTATTGGTTTAGGTATGCTAGCCTATCAACCTAAGAAAATGGAAGGAGATTAAAAAAATCGACCGATTAACTGGTCGATTTTTTTATGCCTTAGATGACTTTCGTCTGTGATTATAGATTACAAATAGTAAGAGAGAAGTAAGGGAACAGATTGCTCCAGTAATAAACCCATTGGGAATAAAGGAAAGTGTAATAGTTCCTTTCCCCTTAGGAACGTCAACTTTCATAAAGCCAGTTTGAGCTTGTTTAATTTCTATTTTCTTACCATCTTGGTAGGCAGACCAACCTTTGTCATAAGGAATGGTGAAGAAAATAGACGTATCTTGTTGGACATCATATGTAGCAAAAACCTTGTTTTTAGAAGTCGATACCGTTACTGGTTGTTCTTTAATTTTTTGAATTGCCTCAGTTAAAGTTTGGGTATCTAAACGGTAGAAGGTAGGAGATTCAAATGATACTTGTGAATTTCCAGGAAAACTAACATGAATATTGAAAGTTTTTTTCTCTTTTGTATAGCCTAGATTAAAGAAGGAGAAGGCATTATCAGTTGTAAAAATCTTTTTTTCATCATTTACAAGGATGTCAACCTTTTTTGGTTTGTCATTAGAAAAGTGAAGGTTTGTGAAAGAAAGATAAACTTGACTGTTTTCTGGTACTTCAATTTGATACTGGATTGCTGCATCCTCATTTGAAGAACTTTTAATACTAATCAAATCATCAGTATTAAAAGTTTTTTCATAAGGTATTGGAGAAAAATAATCAAAATTGACGTTAGCAAGTTGATTTAAAAATGAGGCCTGATTATCCAAGGTATGTTCATTGAAATTGACATCATTGTAAACAGATTGACTAGCAAATGCAATCGGAAGAGAGTATTGATTTTCATATAGGGTAAGATTATCTTTTTGATAGATATCTTTAAAACCATACTTATCAATAGGACTGTCTGAGATATTGTACTGGATACCAAATAAACTATCAGCCAAAATACTATTATTTGCATAGCGGAGATTGAGATTAGTCCCAGAGGATTTAAACCCAAGTTTATCCAAAGTAGAGCTTGCTGAACGATTTCGAACAGATGAAAATTGAGAGATTCCATTGTAGTTGAATTTCATACTGTCATTTCCTGTCTGAGTTTGTAGTTTTTCAGTACGAGTAAATTGATTTCCAATATATGTTGAGAAAGATTCCATAGCTGGGATATCTCGATTATATGAACTTCGAGAAGCAAAACCCCATTCTTTAGCAATTCCGTCTATTTGAGATGAAGTATTTAAACTTATTTCAACCATTATAAATAAAGAAATTAGAATGGTAAATAGATTTACAGAGATAAACTTTTTGATAACTGCAAGGAGTAAAAGCGAATAGACAACCAAAAATTCAAGAGTAAGCAGAATATTCAAATCTGTTAAAAAAGAATAATGCGATTTTAGATAGATGGTAGCTAAAAATCCTGTTACTACAAGAAAAAGCGAAACTAAAAAGTTCCAGATTTTAATTTCTCTTAGACGATTTAAGACTTCCGCTGCTGTGTAAATTAACAAGGTAGAGAAAATCCAAGCATAGCGATGTAAAAACATGTTTGGAGTATGCATGCCTTGCCAAAATAAATCAAGAGCTTCAATATAAAAGCTTACAATTAGAAATGCAAAGAAGATTGCATAGATCAGTTTCACGTGAAACTTAATAGATTTCATCGTAAAAAATAAAATAGTCAAAATAAAGGGAAGTAGTCCAACAAAAATCATTGGGATGGCCCCATACTTTGTTGTGTCAAAGGAACCGATGAATTGTTTAGCAAAGATATCAAGATACCAGCTATTTTCAGTTTGAAACTTTGTAATTTCAGTAAATTTTTCCCCATGTGTCTGTAAATCAAATAGAGTAGGAAGAGTCAGAATCAAACTAGCCATACCAGCTAAAAAGGAGGTCACGACAAAATCAAGAACAGATGATTTTCGAGTCTTAAAGTTCCACGAAATTTGACAGAGATACCAGAAAATAAGAAACAATACTGTCATATAGCCAAAATAATAGTTTTGGATAAATAAGATTGACAGACTTGTAAAGTACAATAGGAATTTCTTTTCAGTGATAAGTAGCTGTAAACCAGTTATAATTAAAGGAATCAAGATAAAAACATCTAGCCAGGTTTTTATCTCTAATTGACTGACAGTGAAACTCATCAGAGCATAGGAAGTAGATAAAGCTAGTTTTAAAGGCTTAGGAATCGATTTAAATAATTTATTTAAACTAAAGTAAGTTGACAGTCCAATCAATCCAAATTTTAAGAGAGTTGTCAGATAGACAGCATCTGGCATATTAGTTAGATCAAAAAAGTAAACTAGTGGTGAAAGGAAACTTCCCAAGTAATAACTAGATAGGGCATAGAAATTTAATCCGAGGCCACTTGTAAAGGTGTAAAACAGACTACCATTTCCATGTAGGATATTTCGTAAAGCTACATCAAAAATAACGTATTGATGAAACCCATCTCCTAATAGTGGAGATGTATCGCTATTCCAGTAGATACCTTGAGATAGATATACTCCTATCATAATGATTACGGGAATGATGAAAGAAACAAAATAGGTCCAATATGTTTTAAAAAATAATTTCATGTTACCTCATAAAATGTTAGAAAACTCAGCTGGTTAACCCAACTGAGTTTTGAAGTTTTATTTAGTCTTTCCAAAGTTCTTTAACTTTTGCTTGTACTTCTGCATTTTCTAGGAATTCATCATAGGTTTCATCGATACGGTCAATGACGCCATTTTTAGACAAGACAATGATATGGTTAGCTAGAGTTTGAATAAACTCGTGGTCATGGCTAGCAAAGATGATTGATTCTTTAAAGTTTTTTAATCCATCGTTCAAGCTTGAGATAGATTCCAAGTCCAAGTGATTGGTTGGATCATCAAGTACAAGGACATTTGATTTTAAGAGCATGAGTTTTGAAAGCATGACACGAACTTTTTCTCCCCCTGACAAGACATTTACAGGTTTGTTAACCTCATCTCCAGAGAAGAGCATACGGCCGAGGAAGCCACGTAGGAAAGTATTGTCATCTTCTTCTTTACTTGCGAATTGACGCAACCAGTCAAGGATTGACTCTCCTCCTGCAAAATCTGCCGAGTTATCTTTTGGCAAGTAAGAACGGCTAGTAGTTACTCCCCACTTGACAGTTCCTTCATAGTCAATGTCCCCCATGATTGCACGAATTAATGCAGTCGTTTGGATGTCATTCTGTCCAATAAGCGCTGTCTTATCACCTGGACGCAAGATAAAGCTGATATTATCTAAAATTGTCTCACCATCAATCTTTACAGTTAGATTTTCTACTGTCAAGAGATCATTACCAATCTCACGTTCCGCTTTAAAGTTGATAAATGGATATTTACGACTAGATGGTACAATTTCTTCAAGCTCAATCTTATCAAGCATTTTCTTACGTGATGTTGCTTGTCTTGATTTAGAAGCATTAGCAGAGAAACGAGCAACGAACTCTTGCAATTGCTTAATTTTTTCTTCTGCTTTAGCATTACGGTCTGCTAGCAATTTAGCAGCGAGTTCAGAAGATTCCTTCCAGAAGTCATAGTTTCCGACATAGAGTTTGATTTTTCCGAAGTCAAGGTCGGCCATGTGAGTACATACTTTGTTTAAGAAGTGACGGTCGTGGGATACTACGATAACAGTGTTATCAAAATCAATCAAGAAGTCTTCTAGCCATGTAATTGATTGAATATCCAAACCATTGGTCGGCTCGTCCAAAAGAAGAACATCTGGTTTACCAAAAAGTGCTTTGGCGAGGAGAACCTTTACTTTTTCACCGTTGGCCAATTCGCTCATATTTTGATAGTGCAATTCTTCTGGGATATTTAGGTTTTGAAGGAGTTGAGAGGCTTCACTTTCTGCTTCCCATCCTCCAAGCTCGGCAAACTCTCCTTCAAGTTCGGCAGCACGTACTCCATCTTCATCTGAGAAATCTTCCTTCATGTAGATGGCATCTTTCTCTTTCATGATGCTATAAAGTTTTTCATTTCCCATGATAACAACATCAATGGCACGTTCGTCTTCATAGTCAAAGTGATTTTGACGAAGAACAGAGAGACGTTCATCTGGACCAAGAGAGATGTGACCAGTAGTAGGTTCGATATCTCCGGCTAAAATTTTTAAAAAGGTAGATTTTCCGGCACCATTAGCACCAATTAATCCGTAAGTATTTCCTTCTGTAAATTTGATATTGACATCATCAAAAAGTTTGCGATCACTAAAACGTAGTGAAACATCAGATACTGTAAGCAATGTTTTTCTCCTATATGTGTAATATATTTATTCTACTAGAAAATACGGAAATATTCAAATTTTTATCTGTCAATTTTATGTAAATTACATTTACAGCATACTTTACACGAATCCGTAAATAGCAAGGCTGATTTATTTTGATAAATTACGGTTATTTCATTAAAAAAATGCTATAATTGAAGGGACCATATCGAAGGAGAACAAAATGACTAAACCCATTATTTTAACAGGAGACCGTCCAACAGGAAAATTGCATATTGGACATTATGTTGGAAGTCTCAAAAATCGAGTATTATTACAGGAAGAGGATAAGTATGATATGTTTGTGTTCTTGGCTGACCAACAAGCTTTGACAGATCATGCTAAAGACCCTCAAACCATTGTAGAGTCTATCGGAAATGTGGCTTTGGATTATCTTGCAGTTGGATTGGATCCAAGTAAATCGACAATCTTTATTCAAAGCCAGATTCCAGAGTTGGCTGAACTATCTATGTACTATATGAATCTAGTTTCATTAGCACGTTTGGAGCGTAATCCAACTGTCAAGACAGAAATTGCTCAGAAAGGCTTTGGAGAGAGTATTCCGACAGGATTCTTGGTCTATCCAATAGCTCAAGCAGCTGACATCACAGCTTTTAAGGCTAATTATGTTCCTGTTGGGACAGATCAGAAACCAATGATTGAGCAAACTCGTGAAATTGTTCGTTCTTTTAACAATGCATATAACTGTGATGTATTGGTAGAACCGGAAGGTATTTATCCAGAAAATGAGAGAGCGGGTCGTTTACCTGGTTTAGATGGAAATGCTAAAATGTCTAAATCACTCAATAATGGTATTTATTTAGCTGATGATGCGGATACTTTGCGTAAAAAAGTAATGAGTATGTATACAGATCCAGATCATATACGCGTTGAGGATCCAGGTAAAATTGAAGGCAATATGGTTTTCCATTATCTAGATGTTTTTGGTCGCCCAGAAGATGCTCAAGAAATTGCCGAAATGAAAGAACATTATCAACGAGGTGGTCTTGGTGATGTGAAGACCAAGAGTTATCTACTTGAAATATTAGAGCGTGAACTTGGTCCTATTCGTGAGCGCCGTATTGAATTTGCTAAGGATATGGGAGAAGTTTATAATATGCTTCAAAAAGGTAGTGAAAGAGCGCGTGAAGTTGCAGGTCAAACCCTATCTGAGGTTAAAGGAGCAATGGGACTTCATTACTTTAACTAAGTTTATTTTACAAGAAACTATCATTTCTATCTCGAAGAAAAGATAGTTTTTTATTTACCCCTGTAACATTTGACAAATTTTTATAGAATGGTATGATAGATACAATATAAAAAGAGTCAAGCTCAAAAAGAAAGAAAAGAGGAAACTTCGAATGTCTAATTGGGACACTAAATTTTTGAAAAAAGGTTTTACCTTTGATGATGTATTGCTTATTCCAGCTGAAAGTCATGTGTTGCCTAACGATGCAGATTTAACAACTAAATTGGCAGATAATTTGACTTTAAATATCCCAATTATTACCGCTGCCATGGACACAGTTACAGAGAGTCAAATGGCCATTGCTATTGCTCGTGCAGGTGGTCTCGGAGTTATCCATAAAAACATGTCAATTGCTCAACAAGCAGACGAGGTTCGCAAGGTAAAACGTTCTGAAAATGGAGTTATTATTGATCCGTTCTTCTTGACTCCTGAACATACAATTGCTGAAGCTGATGAGCTTATGGGACGTTACCGTATCAGTGGTGTTCCAGTTGTTGAAACACTTGAAAATCGTAAATTAGTTGGTATTTTGACAAACCGAGATCTTCGTTTTATTTCAGATTATAATCAACCAATTTCAAACCATATGACCAGTGAAAATCTTGTGACTGCTCCTGTGGGTACAGATCTTGTAACGGCTGAAAGCATTCTTCAAGAACACCGTATTGAAAAACTTCCGTTGGTAGATGAAGAAGGCCGTCTTTCTGGTTTGATTACCATCAAAGATATTGAAAAAGTTATCGAGTTTCCAAATGCGGCTAAAGATGAGTTTGGTCGTCTTCTAGTTGCAGGTGCAGTAGGTGTTACTTCAGATACATTTGAACGTGCAGAGGCTCTTTTTGAGGCAGGAGCGGATGCGATTGTTATTGATACTGCGCATGGTCATTCTGCAGGTGTCTTGCGTAAAATTGCTGAGATTCGTGCTCATTTCCCAGACCGTACTTTGATTGCTGGAAATATTGCTACTGCTGAAGGTGCACGTGCTCTTTATGAAGCAGGTGTAGACGTTGTCAAGGTTGGTATTGGACCAGGTTCTATCTGTACTACTCGTGTTATTGCTGGTGTTGGTGTTCCGCAAGTAACGGCTATCTACGATGCTGCAGCTGTTGCGCGTGAATATGGTAAAACTATTATTGCTGACGGTGGAATCAAGTATTCTGGAGATATTGTAAAAGCCCTTGCTGCAGGTGGAAATGCAGTTATGCTTGGATCAATGTTTGCTGGAACTGATGAAGCTCCAGGCGAAACTGAAATCTTCCAAGGACGTAAGTTTAAGACTTACCGTGGTATGGGATCAATTGCTGCTATGAAGAAAGGTTCAAGCGATCGTTACTTCCAAGGCTCTGTCAACGAAGCAAACAAACTCGTTCCCGAAGGAATTGAAGGTCGTGTTGCTTATAAAGGAGCGGCAGCTGATATTGTCTTCCAAATGATTGGTGGTATTCGCTCTGGTATGGGTTACTGTGGTGCAGCTAACCTTAAAGAACTACACGATAATGCTCAATTTATTGAAATGTCTGGTGCTGGTTTGAAAGAGAGCCATCCTCATGATGTACAAATTACGAATGAGGCACCAAATTATTCTATGTAATAAACAATGAAAAGAACTCCCGTGAAAACAGGAGTTCTTTTACGATGTTGTCAATTTTAGTTTACAGTAACTTTACCATCCTGAATAGTAAAGATACTTAGATTTTCTGGCAGATTTTGAAGATGATCTAAGCTTGTTGTTGTAATAAAGGTTTGGATTGAATGAGAAATCGTTTCTAATAATTTTAGTTGTCTAGTGTTGTCAAGTTCGCTCATAACATCGTCAAGTAGTAATATTGGAGATTCTGTAGTAATACTTTCCATCAACTCGATTTCTGCTAATTTTATAGAAAGGACGAGACTACGATGTTGACCTTGACTTCCAAAACAAGCATCCATCCCATTTATATAAAAAGAAATATCATCTCGATGAGGACCAACACCAGTATTCTTTTTAAACAAATCTCTGGACCTACTTTTTTCTAAAGCAATTTTGAAAGATTCAGATAAATCTTCTTTGTCAGTTATCTTGACAGAAGATTGATAGGATATTGACAGTTCTTCAATCTGATTAGAGATTTCAAAATGTTTCTTACGCCCAAATGATTCTAGTTTTTTTATGAAATCTAAGCGGTGATTCATCACACGACATCCATAATTGACTAGCTGATCATCTAGTACTGAAAGGAAAGTTTCATCTATTGTTTGAGCTGATTTTAAATAGGTATTTCTTTGCTTAAGGATATGGTTATAATTGGTTAAGTCAGATAAATAGATTGGCTTAATTTGTCCAAGCTCCATATCAATGAATTTTCGTCGAACTGAAGGTGCTCCTTTAATTAGTTGTAAATCTTCCGGAGCAAATAAGACAACATTCATGTGTCCTACGTAATCTGAAAGTCGTGCCTGTTTTAAGTGATTAACTTTTGTCACACGCCCTTTTTGTGTTAGTTCGATTTCGAGAGGAATGGATCCCGTTTGTTTTTGAACAAGACCTGAAAGATGAAGTTGTTCCTCGTCAAAATGAATGAGATTTTTATCTGTTCGAGTCCGATGACTACGTGTTAAGGCTAAAAAATAGATAGCCTCTAACATATTTGTTTTACCTTGTGCATTGCGTCCTAAAAAGACATTTAATTTAGGATTAAAGTCTATTTTCGTCTCTTTGTAGTTACGAAAAGTTTTGAGAGATAGGTGTTGTAGCCACATGATTATCTACCAGGGAATCGTGGAGCTTGTTTGCTTTTTGGTGATGAAGTAGGTTTAGAGTTGTCTTTCTTTACTCCCTTATTCATCTCATTGACGAGTTTAGCGATTCGTTTTTTTTCAACTTTATCAGCCTGATACTCCTCTTGTTCTTCAAAAGTAGGTTGTGTCAACAAGATGTCAATATTCATGTCAGGGATGTCAACTTTATCGCCAATACGAAGTTTTTTACCACGACGACTTTCTAATTCCCCATTAAAGTAAACAGAATGTTCAGAGAGAAATGATTTGATAGCTCCTCCGCTATGTGTAATTCCAAGTTCTTTGAGTAGTGCTTGGAGGGTAATAAATTCTTCAAATAATTTGTATTCCATAATTCACCTCAATCTTTGGTATTATACCATATTTTCCTAAAAATAGTGAGAGAAACAAGGAGTAATGTAAGCGATTTTTATTTCAAAAGTGTTACAGAGAACAAGAAAATTTCAGTTTTTCGTGATATAATAGAAGTCTGTATATAAGGAGGTAAATCATGGAGTTAGTGCATGGAATTTCAACACATTTTATCCAATCAAAAAAGTTTAAAACGAACAAAATCGCCGTGCGTTTTACCACTCCATTATCTCTTGATACGATTGCAGGTCGCATGTTGAGTGCGAGTGTGCTAGAGACTGCTAATCAGATGTATCCCACTTCTCAAGATTTGAGAAGACATTTGGCCAGTCTATACGGTACAGATATGTCAACCAATTGTTTCAGAAGAGGGCAAAGTCATATTGTAGAATTGACATTTACCTATGTTCGTGATGAGTTTTTAAGTAGGAAAAATGTGCTAACTTCTCAGGTTTTGGAACTAGTAAAAGAGACTCTTTTCTCACCCATAGTAGTTGATAATGGGTTTGATCCGGCCTTATTTGAAATTGAGAAAAAACAATTGCTAGCAAGTTTAGCAGCTGATATGGATGATTCTTTTTATTTCGCACATAAAGAATTAGATAAATTGTTTTTTTATGATGAACGTCTCAAATTGGAATATAGTGATTTACGAAATCGTATTTTAGCTGAAACTCCACAAAGTTCTTATTCTTGTTTCCAAGAATTTTTGACCAATGATCGAATAGATTTCTTTTTCCTAGGTGATTTTAATGAGGTTGAAATTCAAAATGTATTAGAATCATTTAACTTTAAAGGTCGAAAAGGAGATGTGAAGGTTCAGTATTGTCAACCTTATTCCAATATCCTACAAGAAGGTATGGTTCGGAAAAATGTGGGACAATCCATTTTGGAATTAGGTTATCATTGCCCTTCTGAATATGGTGATGAGCAACATTTACCCATGATTGTAATGAATGGTTTACTTGGTGGATTTGCTCACTCTAAACTATTTACAAATGTCCGTGAAAATGCTGGATTGGCTTATACTATTTCAAGTCAGCTCGATTTATTTAGTGGATTCTTGAGGATATATGCTGGTATTGATCGAGAAAATCGGAACCAGGCTCGTAAAATGATGAATAATCAACTGCTTGATTTAAAAAAAGGCTATTTTACAGAGCTTGAGCTAGAGCAGACCAAGAAAATGATTCGTCGGTCTTTGTTGCTTTCTCAAGATAATCAATCTTCATTGATTGAACGTGCTTATCAAAATGCCTTACTTGGAAAATCTTCAGCAGAATTTAAAGGTTGGATTGCAAAACTTGAGCAAGTTGACAAAGATGCTATTTGTAGAGCAGCTAGTAATGTGAAATTACAAGCAATTTACTTTATGGAAGGAATAGAATGACAAAGGTTGTTTTTGAAGAAAAGTACTATCCAGCTGTAAAAGAAATGGTTTATCGAACTCGTTTGTCCAACGGATTGACAGTTGCTCTTTTGCCTAAAAAGGAATTTAAAGAGGTTTACGGGAGTGTAACTGTACAGTTTGGTTCGGTAGATACGCTTGTAACAGAAGTTGACGGATATGTAAAAGAATATCCTGCGGGAATTGCTCATTTTCTTGAACATAAATTATTTGAGAGAGAAGATGCTAGCGATTTGATGTCGGCTTTTACGAGTCTAGGTGCAGATAGTAATGCCTTTACAAGCTTTACAAAAACAAGTTATCTTTTTTCAGCAACGGATCATTTTTTAGAAAATTTGGACTTACTTGATGAATTGGTAACATCAGCACACTTTACTGAAGGTTCCATTTTAAGAGAGCAGGATATTATCCAGCAAGAACGAGAAATGTATCAAGATGATCCAGATTCGTGTTTATTCTTTTCAACTCTAGCGAATTTGTATCCTGGCACACCTTTAGCAACGGATATAGTTGGCAGTGAGGAGTCCATTTCCCAAATCAATCTAACTAATTTGCAAGAAAATTTTACAAGATTTTACAAACCTGTAAACATGTCTCTGTTTTTAGTTGGTAATTTTGATGTGGATCAAGTACAGGACTACTTTGAAAGAAAAGAACTGGAAGATTTAGATGTTAAGGAAGTGGCAAGAGAAAAGCTTGTTTTACAAGATGTAAAGCAAACAGACAGTATGAGAATGGAAGTATCTTCTCCCAAACTAGCGATTGGAGTTAGAGGTAAGCGAGAAGTTGCTGAAGCGGATTGCTATCGATATCATATTTTATTAAAATTATTGTTTGCAATGATGTTTGGTTGGACTTCGGATCGTTTTCAGAAATTATATGAATCAGGTAAAATTGATGCGTCCTTATCTCTGGAAGTTGAAGTAACAAGTCGCTTTCATTTTGTTATGTTGACAATGGATACAAAAGAGCCAGTTGCTTTATCTCATCAGTTTAGGAAGGCTATTCGTAATTTTACAAAGGATTCAGATATTACAGAGGATCATTTAGATATTATAAAAAGAGAAATGTTTGGAGAATTTTTCAGTAGCATGAACTCTCTTGAATTTATTGCAATGCAATATGATGCTTTTGGACAAGGTGAGACAATCTTTGATTTGCCGAAAATTTTACAGGAAATTACTTTAGAGGATGTCCTTGATGCTGGACATCATTTAATAGATGATGGTGACATAGTTGATTTTACAATATTCCCATCGTAGAAACCTATCATAATCGATACTAGAAAGAAGGAATGACAAGTATGAGGAAAAAAACAATTGGTGAGGTTTTACGTTTAGCTAGAACCAACCAAGGGTTGACTTTAGAAGAATTACATAAAAAAACAGAAATTCAGTTGGATATGTTGGAAGCAATGGAAGCTGATGATTTTGATCAACTTCCTAGTCCATTTTATACTCGTTCTTTTTTGAGAAAGTATGCGTGGGCAGTTGAACTTGATGAGAGAATTGTCTTGGATGCTTATGATTCTGGGAGCATGATTACTTATGAGGAAGTAGATGTTGATGAAGAGGAGTTGACAGGTAGGAGACGTTCAAGTAAGAAAAATAAGACATCATTTTTACCTTTATTTTATTTTATACTCTTTGCCCTATCGATTGTCATTTTTGTGACTTATTATGTTTGGAATTATATTCAGACTCAACCGGAGCGTTCATCTGCGTCTAGTTATAGTGTAGTCCAAGCAACAAGCTCGACTAGTTCTGCAACTCCATCTTCAACTAGTAGTGGTTCATCAAGTAGCTCTTCGAATATTGAACCAGTTATAAGTGTATCAGGTGAAGGAAATTATGTAGAAATCGCTTATAAAACAAGTAAGGAAACCGCAAAATTGCAATTATCGGTTTCAGATGCTAGAAGTTGGGTTAGTGTTTCAGAAAGTGAGCTTGAGGGTGGTGTGACCTTATCACCGGATAATAAAAGTGCAGAAACAACAGTTTCAACAAAAAATCCTGTGACCATTACTTTAGGTGTTGTCAAAGGTGTTGCTTTAACAGTAGATAATCAGACTGTCGATTTATCGAAATTAACAGCTCAAACTGGACAAATAACTGTAACCTTTACTAGAAATTAAGGAAAAACGAATGAAAAAAGAACAAATTCCCAATCTCTTGACAATAGGTCGAATTCTCTTTATACCTATTTTTATCTTTATTTTAACGATAGGAAATTCGCTAGAAAGTCATATAGTAGCAGCTATTATATTTGCTATTGCCAGTATTACCGACTATTTAGATGGATATTTAGCTCGTAAATGGAATGTGGTCAGTAATTTTGGCAAATTTGCAGATCCTATGGCGGATAAGTTACTAGTTATGTCTGCTTTTATTATGCTGATTGAGTTAGGTATGGCTCCAGCTTGGATTGTTGCAGTGATCATCTGTCGTGAGTTGGCTGTGACAGGTTTAAGGCTTTTATTGGTTGAAACTGGTGGGACAGTTTTAGCAGCAGCAATGCCTGGAAAAATTAAAACTTTCAGCCAGATGTTTGCGATTATTTTCTTGCTATTACATTGGATTTTTCTTGGTCAAATTCTACTTTATGTAGCCTTGTTTTTCACTATCTACTCTGGCTATGATTATTTCAAGGGTAGTGCCTATGTATTTAAAGGGACATTTGGTTCGAAATGAAATCAGTAGTTGATGTAAAAAATCTTTCTTTTCGTTATAAGGAAAGTCAGGAATACTATGATGTGAAGGATATTACGTTTCACGTGAAACGTGGAGAATGGCTTTCGATTGTAGGGCATAATGGTAGTGGTAAATCAACGACGGTTCGCTTAATTGATGGCTTACTGGAAGCAGAATCCGGAGAGATTGTAATTGATGACCAACGGCTGACTGAGGAAAATGTTTGGAATATACGTCGTCAAATCGGTATGGTTTTTCAAAATCCAGACAATCAATTTGTTGGAGCGACTGTTGAAGATGATGTTGCCTTTGGTTTGGAAAATCAGGGACTTTCTCGTCAAGAAATGAAAAAGAGAGTGGAAGAAGCTCTGGATTTGGTTGGCATGTTGGACTTTAAAAAGAGAGAACCAGCGCGTCTATCAGGTGGCCAAAAGCAACGTGTGGCTATTGCTGGTGTTGTAGCCCTAAGACCAGCTATTTTAATCTTAGATGAAGCAACGAGTATGTTGGATCCTGAGGGACGTAGAGAACTAATTGAGACAGTAAAAGGAATTCGAAAAGACTATGATATGACGGTCATTTCCATTACACATGATTTGGAAGAAGTTGCCATGAGTGATCGTGTGTTGATCATGAAAAAAGGGTCAATTGAATCAACTAGTAGTCCAAGGGAGCTTTTCTCTCGAAATGATTTGGATCAAATTGGATTAGACGATCCTTTTGCTAATCAATTAAAATATTCTTTGAGCCAGAATGGCTATGATTTGCCTGAAAATTATTTGACAGAAAGTGAGCTAGAGGATAAGCTATGGGAATTGCTCTAGAAAATGTGAGTTTTACGTATCAAGAAGGGACTCCCTTAGCCTCAACAGCTTTGTCGGATGTTTCCTTGACGATTGAAGATGGTTCTTATACGGCTTTAATTGGGCACACAGGTAGCGGCAAATCGACTATTTTACAACTTTTAAATGGTTTATTGGTGCCAAGTCAAGGAAGTGTACGAGTTTTTGATACCTTAATCACCTCGACTTCTAAAAATAAAGATATTCGTCAAATTAGAAAACAGGTTGGCTTGGTATTTCAGTTTGCTGAAAATCAGATTTTTGAAGAAACGGTTTTGAAAGACGTTGCTTTTGGACCGCAAAATTTTGGAGTTTCTGAAGAAGATGCGGAGCAGATTGCGCGTGAGAAACTGGCTCTGGTTGGAATTGATGAATCACTTTTTAATCGTAGCCCGTTTGAGCTATCAGGTGGACAAATGAGACGTGTGGCCATTGCAGGCATACTTGCCATGGAACCAGCCATATTAGTCTTAGATGAGCCCACAGCAGGCCTAGATCCCCTGGGAAGAAAAGATCTGATGAACTTGTTCAAAAAACTCCACCAGTCAGGGATGACCATTGTCTTGGTAACGCATTTGATGGATGATGTTGCTGAATATGCAAGTCAAGTCTATGTGATGGAAAAGGGACGTTTAGTTAAGGGTGGTAAACCAAGTGATATCTTTCAAGATGTTGTCTTTATGGAAGAAGTGCAGTTGGGAGTACCTAAAATTACGGCCTTTTGTAAACGATTGGCTGATAGAGGCGTGTCATTTAAACGATTACCGATTAAGATAGAGGAGTTCAAGGAGTCGCTAAATGGATAGTATGATTTTGGGGCGTTATATCCCAGGGGATTCGATTGTTCACCGATTGGATCCACGTAGCAAATTACTGGCTATGATGTTACTGATTTTAATCGTTTTTTGGGCTAATAATCCCTTGACGAATCTAATTCTTTTTATAGCGACAGGGATATTTATTGCCTTGTCAGGAGTATCTCTTTCATTCTTTATTCAGGGCTTGAAATCTATGTTTTTCTTGATTGCCTTCACAACTATTTTTCAACTGTTTTTCATTTCTAATGGGAATGTTTTATTTGAGTTTTCGTTTGTGAGAATCACGGATTATGCTTTGCAACAAGCTGGAATTATTTTTTGTCGCTTCATATTAATTATTTTCTTTTCGACTTTGTTAACCTTAACGACCATGCCCTTAAGTTTGGCATCAGCTGTCGAAGCTTTATTAGCGCCTTTAAAGCGTGTGAAAGTTCCAGTTCATGAAATTGGCTTAATGCTGTCTATGAGTTTGCGTTTTGTCCCAACCTTGATGGATGATACGACGCGGATTATGAATGCACAGAAAGCGCGTGGAGTGGATTTTGGAGAAGGAAGTATTGTTCAAAAGGTGAAGGCTATGATTCCCATTTTGATTCCTCTTTTTGCGACAAGTTTAAAACGTGCGGATTCCTTGGCTATTGCTATGGAAGCGCGCGGTTATCAGGGGGGAAAAGGCAGAAGTCAATACCGACAACTGAAATGGACTCGAAAGGATACACTTACTATTCTTGTTATTCTCGGACTTGGTTGTTGCTTATTTTTCTTAAAATCTTAGTAGCTTTCAGGAATTGATAAAAAGTTACTGTAACAGTTTTTGATATAAAGGTAGGGATATGAACCGTTTTAAAAAATCAAAATATGTCATTATTGTTTTTGTCATTGTTCTGCTTGTGTCAGCTCTCTTAGCGACGACTTATTCAAGTACAATTGTGACAAAATTAGGAGATGGAATCTCATTGGTTGATAGAGTTGTACAAAAACCTTTTCAGTGGTTTGATTCTGTCAAATCAGATTTGGC
Source organism: Streptococcus mitis (assembly GCF_003942685.1). GTDB lineage: Bacteria > Bacillota > Bacilli > Lactobacillales > Streptococcaceae > Streptococcus > Streptococcus mitis_CD. The sequence goes on from NZ_RJNR01000001.1 coordinate 39,001, forward strand.
TCATTTGACACGAACATATAATGAAAATGAAAGTTTGAAGAAACAGATTTATCAATTAGAAGTTAAATCAAATGAGGCGGAAAGTTTAAAGACCGAAAATGAACAACTGCGCCAATTGCTTGATATGAAGTCCAAGTTGCAAGCCACAAAGACTTTGGCAGCAGATGTTATTATGCGTTCTCCGGTATCTTGGAAGCAGGAATTGACCCTGGATGCAGGCAAATCAAAAGGGGCTTCTGAGAATATGTTAGCCATTGCAAATGGTGGTTTGATTGGGAGTGTTTCAAAAGTGGAGGACAACTCTACTATGGTCAACCTTCTGACAAATACGGAAAATGCTGATAAGATTTCTGTTAAAATTCAACATGGTTCTACTACAATTTATGGGATTATTGTTGGCTATGACAAGGAAAATGAAGTTCTCAAAATTAGTCAATTAAATAGTAGTGGCGATATTAGTGCAGGAGATAAGGTGACCACTGGTGGATTAGGAAACTTTAATGTTGCTGATATTCCTGTTGGTGAAGTGGTTGCTACAACGCATAGTACGGACTATTTGACACGAGAAGTAACTGTTAAATTGAGTGCAGATACTCATAATGTGAGTGTGATAGAATTAGTGGGGAATTCATAATGAGACAGCTGAAGCGGGTTGGAGTGTTTTTATTGCTTCCTTTCTTTGTTCTAATTGATGCCCATATTAGCCAGCTTTTGGGCTCATTATTTCCCCACGTGCAGTTAGCTAGTCATTTTCTATTTTTGTTTCTCTTATTTGAGACGATTGAAGTATCAGAGTATCTCTATTTAGCCTATTGTTTTGTAGTGGGTTTGGTTTATGACATTTACTTTTTCCACTTGATAGGGATTGCGACTCTGTTATTTGTCCTGTTGGGGGCATTTCTCCATAAATTTAATAGTGTTATTTTATTGAATCGTTGGACGAGAATGCTGGCAATTATTGTCATGACTTTTCTATTTGAGATGGGAGCTTATATACTTGCAATAGTGGTAGGTTTAACTGTGGATAGTATGTCTTTGTTTATAGTCTATAGTTTAGTACCATCAATGATTTTGAACCTTATATGGATGATTACTTTTCAGTTTATTTTTGAAAAATTTTACCTATAAGAAAGAAATAAAAATGTAACAAAGGCGTAATATTCATTAGGCCTTTTTTTGGTATACTAGTAATGTCTTTAAAAGAAGGAGTATCTACGAAATATGAAGAAAAAAATCTTAGCGTCACTTTTACTAAGTACAGTAATGGTTTCTCAAGCAGCTGTTTTAACAACTGCGCATGCAGAAACTACTGATGACAAAATTGCTGCTCAAGATAATAAAATTAGCAACTTAACAGCACAACAACAAGAAGCCCAAAAACAAGTTGATCAAGTTCAGGAGCAAGTATCTGCTATTCAAACAGAGCAATCAAACTTGCAATCTGAAAATGATAGACTACAAGAAGAATCTAAAAAGCTTGAGGGTGAAATTACAGAACTTTCTAAGAATATTGTATCTCGCAATGATTCATTACAAAAACAAGCTCGTAGTGCTCAAACAAATGGAGCTGCAACAAATTACATTAATACAATTGTAAACTCAAAATCAATTACAGAAGCTATTTCACGTGTTGCTGCAATGAGTGAAATCGTATCTGCAAACAACAAAATGTTGGAACAACAAAAAGCAGATAAAAAAGCTATTTCTGAAAAACAAGTAGCAAATAATGATGCAATTAATACAGTTATTGCAAATCAGCAAAAACTAGCTGATGATGCTCAATCATTAACTACAAAACAAGCTGAGTTGAAAGCTGCAGAATTGAATCTTGCTGCTGAAAAGGCTACTGCAGAGGATGAAAAAGCAAGTTTACTTGAGAAAAAAGCTGCAGCAGAAGCAGAAGCTAAAGCAGCTGCAGAAGCAGAAGCAGCTTATAAAGCTAAACAAGCAAGTCAACAACAAAAAGTCGTTGCTTCTGGGAATACAACTTTTACAGCAGAAGTTCAAGCAGTATCAACTACTTCTTCGTCATCTAGTTCGTCTGAATCATCTTCAAGTAGTGCTTCAGCGGAATCAACAAGCTATACTCCTGCACCAGTGAAACAACATCCGACATACAGTACAAATGCATCAAGCTATCCTGTAGGTCAATGTACATGGGGAGTAAAAACTTTAGCACCATGGGCTGGTGATTACTGGGGTAATGGCGGTCAATGGGCTGCAAGTGCAGCAGCTGCAGGTTTCCGTACAGGTTCTACACCACAAGTTGGCGCGATTGCATGTTGGGATGATGGAGGATACGGTCACGTAGCAGTTGTTACAGCAGTTGAATCATCAACTCGTATTCAAGTTTCTGAGTGTAACTATGATGGAAGTGGAACTCAACCAATCGGAAATTATCGTGGATGGTTTAATCCGACAGCATCAAGAGGTACTGTAAGATACATTTATCCAAACTAATATACTGATTATTACTATACAAAGGGTGAGATCTTATTAATCTCACCCTTTGTATAGTGCTGGAAAAATTAATTTCATTATATAATTACTTGAACTTATTTTCTATTTTTATAATTATTTAATTAAAGTAAAATGAAATGTAGAGATTTAGTACGAGTGTAGCATGTTAATAAAAAATGGTTTCTAAGGGAGTCGGTGTTGAAGTTATGTTTAGGTATAAAATAAATGTTGATGCTAAAGAGTGGGATTTATTTTTAGAAAATCATCCTCAAGGAAATTTATTGCAGAGTAGTGATTGGTCCAAGATAAAGGATACTTGGGGGAACGAGAGAGTTGGCTTTTATAAAGATAATCAATTAGTTGGAGTAGCAAATATCTTAATTCAGCCGCTACCATTAGGACTTTCTATGTTTTATATTCCACGAGGTCCAGTAATTGACTATGAAGATAAAGAACTTCTGAAATTTGTTCTTTTAACGTTGAAAAAACTTGCTAAAAAAAGCCATGCAATAATGATTAAATTTGACCCAAGTTTATTTATCAGTAGAGGTCTTATTGACCAAGAAACTGTCCAAAATTCTATGGCTTTAGCAATTGTCGAAGAACTGAAAAAAAATAAAGTTTATTGGACAGGCTTAACAAAGGATATGGCAGAAAATATACAACCACGTTTTCAAGCTAATATTCATAAAGAAAATTTCTCACTGGATCAACTTTCTAAGTCTACTAGACAGGCCATCCGAACTGCAAGAAATAAAGGATTAGAAGTAAAATTTGGTGGACTTGATTTATTAGATGAATTTTCATTTTTAATGAAGAAAACAGAGTCTCGCAAGAATATCAGTTTACGAGGCAAAGATTATTATCAGAAGTTACTGGATACTTATCCTGATCACTCCTTTATCACACTGAGCTATTTAGATCTACCTAATAGACTGAAAGAAGTTGAGCAACAATTCGAAAAGAATCTAAAAACAGCGCAGAAGTTTACAGATAAAACGAAAGAAGGTAAAATAAAAGAGAATCAGCAAGAGAGAAAACGATTAAAGGAAGAAATTTCTTTTCTTAAGAACCATATTGACAGAGGGGATAGTATTGTCCCATTGTCTGGTACTTTAACCATCGAATTTGGGAAAACTTCTGAGAACTTATATGCTGGAATGAATGAAGAATTTAGACACTATCAACCTGCTATTCCTACATGGTTTGAGACAGCACAACATTCTTTTGAACGAGGGGCTGAGACTCATAATATGGGTGGAATTGAAAACAATTTAGAGGGTGGGTTAATTAACTTTAAATCTAAGTTTAATCCTACTATTGAGGAATTTGCTGGTGAGTTTAATTATCCAACTAGTTCATTATATTTTTTGTTTAATCTAGCTTATAAAATTCGTAAGAAACTTCGAAGTAGATAAAATAAACTAATGATTTTGCCACTATATTAAATTTTAAAAAATTTAGCTATTAGAGCATCCCAGCAGTATATGTTGGGATGCTTTAAATTTAGAGTTTTTATTAGTAATTTAATGCTAAATTCCCAAACTAATTTCCACTTTGGACTTCCAAGTGGAAGTTACTTTGAGAAGTTGGCAGAAATTATCTACTTTAAAAATCTACTAAAATAGCTTGAAAATATTGAAAAAGTATGGTAGAATGAAACTTGTCGTGTGAACGATAATACTCATTCTTGATGAATTGTGAAACAGTTGCCCTTGGGTCGTTTTGCGAGTTGAAGTCAAGAAGAGGAAAAAAACAAAAAGGAGAAATACTCATGGCAGTAATTTCAATGAAACAACTTCTTGAGGCTGGTGTACACTTTGGTCACCAAACTCGTCGCTGGAACCCTAAGATGGCTAAGTACATCTTTACAGAGCGTAACGGAATCCACGTTATCGACTTGCAACAAACTGTAAAATACGCTGACCAAGCATATGACTTCATGCGTGATGCAGCAGCTAACGATGCAGTTGTATTGTTTGTTGGTACTAAGAAACAAGCAGCTGATGCAGTTGCTGAAGAAGCAGTACGTTCAGGTCAATACTTCATCAACCACCGTTGGTTGGGTGGAACTCTTACAAACTGGGGAACAATCCAAAAACGTATCGCTCGTTTGAAAGAAATCAAACGTATGGAAGAAGATGGAACTTTTGAAGTTCTTCCTAAGAAAGAAGTTGCACTTCTTAACAAACAACGTGCACGTCTTGAAAAATTCTTGGGTGGTATCGAAGATATGCCTCGTATCCCAGATGTGATGTACGTAGTTGACCCACATAAAGAGCAAATCGCTGTTAAAGAAGCTAAAAAATTGGGAATCCCAGTTGTAGCGATGGTTGACACAAATACTGATCCAGATGATATCGATGTAATCATCCCAGCTAACGATGACGCTATCCGCGCTGTTAAATTGATTACAGCTAAATTGGCTGACGCTATCATCGAAGGACGTCAAGGTGAAGATGCAGTAGCAGTTGAAGCAGAGTTTGCAGCTTCAGAAGCTCAAGCAGATTCAATCGAAGAAATCGTTGAAGTTGTAGAAGGCGACAACGTTTAATTTATATAAATAGTATTACCTAGGAGGGCGGGGCTTAGCCCGGCTCTCCTATTTTTAAAAAATATAGGAGAATCAAAATGGCAGAAATTACAGCTAAACTTGTAAAAGAGTTGCGTGAAAAATCTGGTGCCGGTGTTATGGACGCTAAAAAAGCGCTTGTAGAAACAGACGGTGACATCGAAAAAGCGATTGAATTGCTTCGTGAAAAAGGTATGGCTAAGGCAGCTAAGAAAGCTGACCGTGTTGCTGCAGAAGGTTTGACTGGTGTTTATGTTAACGGTAATGTTGCAGCAGTTATTGAAGTAAACGCTGAAACTGACTTCGTTGCGAAAAACGCTCAATTCGTTGAATTGGTAAATACTACAGCTAAAGTTATTGCTGAAGGAAAGCCTGCTAATAATGAAGAAGCACTTGCTTTGACAATGCCTTCAGGTGAAACTCTTGAAGCTGCATACGTATCTGCAACAGCAACTATCGGAGAAAAAATCTCATTCCGTCGCTTTGCATTGATTGAAAAAACAGATGCACAACACTTTGGTGCTTACCAACATAATGGTGGACGTATCGGTGTTATTTCAGTTGTTGAAGGTGGAGACGAAGCACTTGCTAAACAATTGTCAATGCACATCGCAGCGATGAAACCAACAGTTCTTTCTTATAAAGAATTGGATGAGCAATTCGTTAAAGATGAGTTGGCACAATTGAACCACGTTATCGACCAAGACAACGAAAGTCGTGCAATGGTTAACAAACCAGCTCTTCCACACTTGAAGTATGGATCAAAAGCTCAATTGACTGATGAAGTGATTGCTCAAGCTGAAGCTGATATCAAAGCTGAGTTGGCTGAAGAAGGCAAACCAGAAAAAATCTGGGACAAAATCATCCCAGGTAAAATGGACCGCTTCATGCTTGACAACACTAAAGTTGACCAAGCTTACACACTTCTTGCACAAGTATACATCATGGATGACAGCAAGACAGTTGAAGCATATCTTGAATCAGTTAACGCTTCAGTAGTTGAGTTCGCTCGCTTTGAAGTTGGTGAAGGTATCGAAAAAGCTGCAAACGACTTCGAAGCTGAAGTTGCAGCTACAATGGCAGCAGCCTTGAATAACTAATAATAAAAAGGAAGGAAGCTAAATTGCTTCCTTTTTTCTATGCAGTCAATCTTTATAGGGAGATGTTCCTACTTTTAAGGTATAAATAAAAAGCCCTATAATAAGGGCCAAGTGTATTTAGGAGACTACACTTCAAATTCATAGAGTGCTGTAGAGAGATAACGTTCACCGTTATCTGGTGCTAGAGCAAGGACTTTCTTACCTGTACCTAATTTCTTGGCAACTTCAATTGCTCCGTAGATAGCTGCAGCTGAAGAAATCCCTACAAGGAAACCTTCTTTTCCACCAATTTCACGGCCGAGTGCTAGAGCATCGTCTGACGTTACACGAACGATACCATCATAAGCCTTTGTATCCAGTGTATCAGGAATAAATCCAGCTGATATACCTTGAATTTTGTGAGGACCAGGTTTTTCACCAGATAGAATAGCAGATTCATCAGCTTCCACTGCATAAACTTGAATGTTTGAATTTGCTGACTTGAGTGCATGAGAAACACCAGAAATCGTTCCACCAGTACCTACTCCAGCAACAAAGGCATCTAGTCCATCTTTACCGAAAGTAGCTAGTATTTCAGCTCCTGTTGTTCTTTCGTGTACTTCTGGATTAGCTGGATTGTCAAATTGAAGAGGAAGGAAACCATCACGTTCAGCAGCGATTTCTTGAGCTTTAGCAATAGCGCCTTTCATTCCCTCACTACCAGGAGTTAGGACGAGTTCAGCACCATAAGCTTGGATAATCTTACGTCGTTCTACACTCATAGTTTCAGGCATAACGATGACGACTTTATACCCTTTAGCAGCACCTACCCATGAAAGTCCAATACCAGTGTTTCCACTTGTTGCTTCAACAATTGTAGAACCTGGTTTCAGAATACCGTCTTGTTCAGCTTTTTCAATCATGCTAAGAGCAATACGATCTTTTACAGAAGAACCAGGGTTGAATGCTTCAAGCTTTACATAGACGTCAGCAGCCCCTTCTGGCACGATGTTGTTGAGTTTAACAATCGGAGTTTGACCGATTAATTCAGTAATGTTGTTATAAATAGACATATGAATACCTCTTTGTATAAGATATTTCTAGTATAACGCTATCTATACCATTTGTAAAATATAGAAATCCTATCGAAGTGATAGGATTTTTTTATATCAAAGGTCTAAGCCGTTAATTTTCAAGCGATTGTGATAAGCTAATTCTAATAAATAGGTGTAAAGTGGAATGATATCCGTTTTCTTAGGGAATTCAAATTTATGAGCATTAAAATGCTCATTATGTGCTTTTAGAAAGACATTTTCTAAATAAGTAATAGTAATTTCACTATCATCTATACCTGCTCCAGCAGTTTCCATTTCAACGTTAACAATGTTCATCAAAAAGATTGATTTAATAGACATCTTACGACCGGTAGCGCCTTGTTTATCTGTAAAGATAATACGTATATTTGTAAATATAATTGAGTCACGAATCAGTTTATATCCACTTTGAATTTCTTCATTTTCTAGTAGATATTGTCCATATTCTTTGATAAGAGTTTCTTTGTTTTGCTCGCTAAAGTTACCAGCGAGTCCTTGAATGAATTTACCAAATGCCATATTTTTCTCCTTTGTTTACACTAAGTTTACAGGAACTTCAACTTCTCGTAAACCTTGATCAGTTAAAGTTACTTTTCCATTAAAAAACTCTACAAGTGCAGCTTTAATATTTTCTTTTTCTTCTTTATCAACATAAATCATTGTATCGACTTGATCTGTAAAGTTTGTCTCAAGTTCCATGAGATCATGTTCCTTAAGGAAGTTACTGTACTCTTGGTACTGAGCGTAAGACATTTGAATAGCAATGCCAGCTTGTTCCTTTATTTCAATGATGCCAATTTCTTTGACAGCTAAGGCAACACTGCCGGCGTAAGCACGAATCAATCCTCCAGCGCCTAGCTTAATGCCTCCAAAGTAGCGTGTCACTACTACACAGACATTAGTAAGATTGTGATTTTCTAGTACCCCAAGCATGGGAACGCCAGCAGTACCACTGGGTTCACCATCATCACTTGTCCGTTTGATTTCACTATGTTCCCCAATAATGAAGGCAGAGCAGTTATGCGTAGCTTTGTAGTGTTCTTTTTTGATGGCAGTAATGAAGTCACGAGCCTCTTCTTCGCTATAAACACGCTTGGCATGACAGATAAAGCGGGATTTTTTGATTTCTTCTAGGACTTGTCCGTCCTCTTTAATTGTTCTAAATTCCATGATTTAATTGTACTAAAAAATCATCTAAAGCGCTAGGTTTTTACGAATAAAGAAGTATGAAAGTAAATCCAAACTATCTCGGTCGGTTGTTTACGGAGAATGAATTAACAGAAGAGGAACGTCAGTTGGCGGAGAAACTTCCAGCAATGAGAAAGGAGAAAGGGAAACTTTTCTGTCAACGTTGTGATAGTGCTATTTTAGATGAATGGTATTTGCCCATCGGTGCTTACTATTGTCGGGAGTGCTTAATTATGAAGCGAATTAGGAGTGATCAAGCTTTATACTATTTCCCACAGGAGGATTTTCCGAAGCAAGATGTTCTTAAATGGCGTGGTCAATTAACTCCTTTTCAAGAGAAGGTGTCAAAGGGATTGATTCAAGCGGTAGATAAGCAGGAACCAACCTTGGTTCACGCTGTAACAGGAGCTGGAAAGACAGAAATGATTTACCAAGTTGTGGCCAAAGTGATTGATGAAGGTGGTGCAGTTTGTTTGGCCAGCCCTAGAATCGATGTGTGTTTGGAGCTGTACAAGCGCCTGCAAAAGGATTTTTCTTGCGAGATAGCCCTCCTACATGGAGAATCAGAGCCGTATTTTCGAACACCACTAGTTGTTGCAACGACTCATCAGCTGTTAAAATTTTATCATGCTTTTGATTTGCTAATAGTGGATGAAGTAGATGCTTTTCCTTATGTTGACAACCCTACGCTTTACCATGCTGTCAAGAATAGTGTAAAGGAGAATGGCTTGAGAATCTTTTTAACAGCAACTTCTACCGATGAGTTAGATAGGAAGGTTCGCATCGGAGAATTAAAACGATTGAGTTTGCCTAGACGGTTTCATGGAAATCCTTTGATTATTCCTAAACCTGTCTGGTTATCCGATTTTAATCGCTATTTGGATAAGAATCGTTTATCACCAAAGTTAAAGTTTTATATTGAGAAACAGAGAAAGACAGGTTATCCGTTACTCATTTTTGCTTCAGAAATTAAGAAAGGGGAGCAATTAAAAGAAGTCTTACAGAAGGAATTTTCGCATGAGAAAATTGGTTTTGTGTCTTCAGTTACGGAAGATCGATTAGAGCAGGTGCAAGCTTTTCGAGATGGAGAACTGACAATACTTATCAGTACGACAATCTTGGAGCGTGGAGTTACCTTCCCTTGTGTGGATGTTTTTGTAGTAGAAGCCAACCATCGTCTGTTTACCAAATCTAGTTTGATTCAGATTGGTGGACGAGTTGGACGAAGCATGGATAGACCGACAGGAGATTTGCTTTTCTTCCATGACGGGTTAAATGCTTCAATCAAAAAGGCAATTAAGGAAATTCAACAGATGAATAAGGAGGCGGGTCTATGAAGTGTTTATTATGTGGGCAGACTATGAAGACTGTTTTAACTTTCAGTAGTCTTTTACTTCTGAAGAATGATGCCTCCTGTCTTTGTTTAGATTGTGATTCTACTTTTGATAGGATTGGAGAAGAGAACTGTCCAAACTGTATGAAAACAGGATTGTCAACAAAGTGTCAAGATTGTCAATTTTGGTGTAAAGAAGGAGTTGAAGTCAGTCATAGAGCGATTTTTATTTACAATCAAGCTATGAAGGATTTTTTCAGTCGGTATAAGTTTGATGGAGACTTCCTTTTAAGAAAAGTCTTTGCTTCAGTTTTAAGTGAGGAGTTAAAAAAGTACAAAGAGTATCAATTTGTTGTAATTCCCCTAAGTCCGGAAAGATTGCTCGAGAGGGGATTTAACCAGGTTGAAGGTTTAGTTGAAGCAGCAGGGTTCTCTTTTCAAGACTTACTAGAGAAGAGAGAAGAGCGAGCTAGTTCTTCCAAAAATCGTTCAGAACGCTTGGCAACAGAACTTCCCTTCTTTGTCAAAAGTGGAGTCACTATTCCTAAAAAAATCCTACTTATAGATGATATCTATACTACTGGAACAACTATAAATCGTATGAAGAAACTGTTGGAAGAAGCTGGTGCTGAGGATGTAAAAACATTTTCCCTTGTAAGATGAGGAAAAAATTTGCAAAAACAAAATGAAAGCGTTATAATGAAATCAGAAAAACAAAAACGTTTAGAAAGAAGGTACTCATATGATTAAATATAGTATCCGTGGTGAAAACCTAGAAGTAACAGAAGCAATTCGTGATTATGTAGTTTCTAAACTCGAAAAGATCGAAAAGTATTTTCAAGCTGAACAAGAGTTGGATGCTCGAGTTAACTTGAAGGTGTATCGTGAAAAAACGGCTAAAGTGGAGGTGACGATTCCGCTTGGCTCAATTACTCTTCGTGCAGAAGATGTGTCTCAAGATATGTATGGTTCAATTGACCTTGTAACCGATAAAATTGAACGTCAGATTCGTAAAAATAAAACAAAAATCGAGCGTAAAAATAAAAATAAGGTAGCAACTAGTCAATTATTTACAGATGCTTTGGTGGAAGATACAAATGTTGTCCAATCAAGAGTTGTTCGTTCAAAACAAATTGATTTAAAACCAATGGATTTGGAAGAAGCTATTCTACAGATGGATTTGTTGGGACATGATTTCTTTATCTATGTGGATGTTGAAGATCAGACAACCAATGTGATTTATCGTCGTGAAGATGGCGAGATTGGCTTGTTAGAAGTTAAAGAATCTTAATTTCAATATGTGTAAAGGAAGGTTTACTAAATTGTAAACCTCCTTTTTCTTATAATTGATAGAATTACTGATTACACTTTTAAAAAGTCGCTTTTTGGTGGTTATTATGGTATAATGGGTGCCAAGAGGTTTGGAATGAAAAAATTTTATGTAAGTCCTATTTTCCCCTTAATATTAGGAATAGTGGCGTTCGGAGTGCTATCTGTGCAACTTGTTTTTGTAACGAATACACTGGTAACGCTATTTCTTTTGCTACTTATTTTGGGTTCATATATTTTACTATTCATCCATCAGAGAGACTACTACTCAAAGAGTGAAGTAGAACAAATCCAGTATGTAAACCACCAAGCTGAAGATAGTTTGACAACTTTGTTAGAACAGATGCCTGTCGGAGTTATTAAACTAGACTTATCGTCAGGTGAAGTTGAATGGTTCAATCCTTACGCTGAATTGATTTTGACTAATGAAGTGGGAGAGATTGATGTTGCATTAATTCAAACAATTATAAAGGCGTCTGTGGGGAATCCAGGTTCTTATGCCACCTTGGGTGAGACTCGCTATTCGGTTCATATGGACAAGGTATCTGGTGTTCTTTACTTCTTTGATGTGTCTGGAGAATACGAAGCGACTGTTGAGTTAGTGACGAGTCGTCCGGTTATTGGAATTGTTTCCGTTGATAACTATGACGATTTAGAAGATGCGACATCGGAGTCTGACATTAGTCATATTAACAGTTTTGTAGCCAATTTTGTTTCAGAATTTGCTGGGAAACATGCCATGTTCTCCCGTCGAGTGAGTATGGATCGCTTTTATCTATTTACGGACTACACGGTGCTTGAGGGCTTGATGAACGATAAATTTTCTGTTATTGATTCTTTCAGAGAAGAGTCGAAACAGAGACAGTTGCCTTTGACCTTAAGTATGGGATTTTCTTATGGTGATGGAAATCATGATGAGATAGGGAAAGTTGCATTGCTCAACTTGAACTTGGCTGAAGTGCGTGGTGGCGACCAAGTGGTTGTTAAGGAAAACGACGAAACGAAAAATCCAGTTTATTTTGGTGGTGGGTCTGCTGCCTCAATCAAACGTACACGGACTCGTACGCGTGCTATGATGACGGCTATTTCAGATAAGATTCGTAGTGTGGATCAGGTTTTTGTAGTTGGTCACAAAAATCTAGATATGGATGCTCTTGGCTCTGCTGTAGGTATGCACTTGTTTGCCAGCAATGTGACTGAAAATAGTTATGCTATTTATGACGAAGAACAAATGTCGCCGGATATTGAACGAGCTGTTTCATTCTTAGAAAAAGAAGGAGTTACAAAGTTGTTGTCTGTTAAGGACGCAATGGGGATGGTGACCAATCGTTCTTTGTTGATTCTTGTAGACCATTCAAAGACAGCTTTAACTTTATCAAAAGATTTTTATGATTTATTTACCCAAACCATCGTCATCGACCACCACAGACGGGATCAGGATTTTCCAGATAATGCGGTTATTACTTATATCGAAAGTGGTGCAAGTAGTGCCAGTGAGTTGGTAACGGAATTGATTCAGTTCCAGAATTCTAAGAAAAATCGTTTGAGTCGTATGCAAGCAAGTGTTTTAATGGCTGGTATGATGTTGGATACTAAAAATTTCACCTCACGAGTGACTAGTCGGACATTTGATGTTGCTAGCTATCTCAGAACGAGAGGAAGTGATAGTATTGCTATCCAAGAAATTGCTGCGACAGATTTTGAAGAATATCGTGAGGTCAATGAACTGATTTTACAGGGGCGTAAATTAGGTTCAGATGTACTAATAGCAGAGGCTAAGGACTCGAAATGTTATGATACAGTTGTTATTAGTAAGGCAGCAGATGCCATGTTAGCTATGTCAGGTATTGAAGCGAGTTTTGTTCTTGCGAAGAATACACAAGGATTTATCTCTATCTCAGCTCGCAGTCGTAGTAAGCTGAATGTACAACGGATTATGGAAGAGCTGGGAGGTGGAGGCCACTTTAATTTGGCAGCAGCTCAAATTAAGGATTCAACCTTGTCAGAAGCAGGTGAAAAACTGACAGAAATTGTATTAAATGAAATAAAGGAAAAGGAGAAAGAAGAATGAAAGTAATCTTTTTAGCAGATGTTAAAGGAAAAGGTAAAAAAGGCGAAATTAAGGAAGTACCAACAGGGTATGCACAAAACTTTCTTATCAAAAAGAATCTAGCCAAAGAAGCGACTGCTCAAGCGGTAGGTGAGCTTCGTGGTAAACAAAAATCTGAAGAAAAAGCTCACGCTGAGATGATTGCAGAAGCAAAAGCAATTAAAGCCCAACTAGAAGCAGAAGAAACGGTTGTAGAATTTGTTGAAAAAGTTGGTCCAGATGGTCGTACTTTTGGTTCCATTACCAATAAGAAAATTGCAGAAGAATTGCAAAAGCAATTTGGAATTAAGATTGATAAACGTCATATTCAAGTACAAGCTCCGATTCGAGCAGTTGGTTTGATTGATGTACCAGTGAAAATCTATCAAGATATCACAAGTGTGATCAATCTTCGTGTGAAAGAAGGGTAAATTTACACCTTCTTGACAAGATTGTAAAAGGAAGGGAAGTCAGATGGCAGAAGTAGAAGAGTTACGAGTACAACCTCAAGATATCTTAGCTGAGCAATCCGTTTTAGGGGCTATCTTTATTGATGAGAGTAAGCTTGTTTTTGTACGAGAATATATTGAGTCTCAGGACTTTTTTAAGTATGCCCATCGTTTGATTTTCCAAGCTATGGTCGATTTATCCGATCGTGGCGATGCTATAGATGCAACAACGGTTCGTACCATTCTTGATAATCAAGGTGATTTACAGAATATTGGTGGCCTGTCTTACCTGGTTGAGATTGTCAATTCTGTGCCAACTTCTGCTAATGCGGAGTATTATGCTAAGATTGTTGCAGAGAAGGCCATGCTACGTCGATTAATCTCCAAGTTGACAGAGTCTGTCAATCAAGCTTACGAGGCTTCGCAACCAGCTGATGAAATCATTGCTCAGGCAGAAAAAGGCCTGATTGATGTCAGCGAAAATGCTAATCGAAGTGGATTTAAGAACATTCGAGATGTGTTGAATATCAACTTTGGAAATCTGGAAGCTCGCTCGCAACAAACGACCGATATTACAGGTATTGCGACAGGTTATCGTGATTTGGATCATATGACGACTGGTCTTCATGAGGAGGAGTTGATTATCTTAGCAGCTCGTCCGGCGGTTGGTAAGACAGCCTTTGCCTTGAATATTGCTCAGAACATTGGGACTAAGTTGGACAAAACGGTTGCTATCTTTTCGCTCGAAATGGGTGCGGAAAGTTTAGTGGATCGTATGTTGGCGGCAGAAGGTTTGGTGGAATCGCATTCTATCCGTACAGGTCAATTGACCGATGAGGAATGGCAAAAGTATACCATTGCTCAAGGCAATTTGGCTAATGCAAGTATCTACATTGATGATACGCCAGGGATTCGGATTACAGAGATTCGTTCTCGTTCTCGTAAACTGGCTCAAGAAACTGGAAATCTTGGTTTGATTTTAATAGACTATTTGCAGCTTATCACGGGAACTGGTCGGGAAAATCGTCAACAAGAGGTTTCAGAAATTTCACGTCAGTTGAAAATTTTAGCTAAGGAACTGAAGGTTCCAGTAATCGCTCTAAGTCAGCTTTCTCGTGGTGTAGAACAACGTCAGGATAAGAGACCGGTCTTGTCTGATATTCGTGAATCTGGGTCTATTGAGCAGGACGCTGATATCGTAGCCTTTCTTTATCGCGACGATTACTATGAGCGTGGTGGTGAAGAAGAGGAAGGCATACCGAATAATAAGGTAGAAGTTATTATCGAGAAAAACCGTAGTGGAGCTCGTGGAACGGTGGAATTAATTTTCCAAAAAGAATACAATAAATTTTCAAGTATCTCAAAGAGGGAGGCATAAGATGTCAGATGCATTTACAGATGTAGCCAAGATGAAAAAAATCAAAGAAGAAATCAAGGCACATGAGGGACAAGTCGTAGAAATGACTTTGGAGAATGGTCGTAAGCGCCAAAAAAATAGATTGGGTAAGCTAATTGAGGTTTATCCATCCCTATTTATCGTTGAATTTGGGAACGTTGAAGGAGATAAACAAGCTAATGTTTACGTTGAATCCTTTACTTACTCAGATATCCTTACAGAAAAGAATTTGATTCATTATCTTGACTAAAGTGAGAAATTTTCTCACTTTTTCTTTTTTCTCCGAATAGTTTAAGTGAAGGGAATCTTCGATTTATATTATTTTTCAAGGAGGAAGAATGAAAATTTCACCATTTAAAGTAGCAGAGACAAGGTTTTCTATTAGAAAGTCAGTTAAAAAGGTTGTTCCTTTTTTAGTAGTAGGGCTGATGTTGTCGGCTGGAGAAAGTGTTCATGCAAACAGTTCTTATGCTCGTGGAGATGATTATCCTGCTTATTATAAAAATGGGAGTCAGAGTATTGATAAGTGGAGGATGTATTCTCGTCAATGTACTTCTTTTGCTGCTTTTCGCTTGAGTGGAGTAAATGGTTTTGAGCTTCCAGGAGCTTATGGTAATGCTGGTGAATGGGGTTATCGTGCTCGTCGTGAAGGTTATCGTGTAGATAATACACCAGCTATCGGATCTATTGCTTGGTCTACTGCAGGAGGTTATGGCCATGTTGCTTGGGTTTCAAATGTGATGGGAGATAATATAGAAATTGAGGAATATAACTATGATTATAAAGGTAATTATAATAAACGAATTGTAAAAGCAAACAAGATGACCGGTTTTATTCATTTTAAAGATTTATCAAGCAATTCTAAAGAAGTCCCAAGCAGTTCAAAAGATTCGACAAGCAATCATGTTGTGACCAGTCAATCGTCATCTTTGATGAGAGGAACTCATTATTTTAAGGTGGAGACTCCTATTAAAGATCAACCATTATTGAATGCAACTCCACTTGCATATTATTCTCCAGGTGAGAGTGTTCATTATGATCAGGTGATAGAAAAGGATGGTTACAAGTGGTTGAATTATATTTCTTATAGCGGGAGTCGACGTTATATTCAGTTGGAGGGAGTGACTTCGTCACAAAATCAATCAGTAAATAAATCTAATCATGGTTCAAATAATGGATTGACTGTGGGTTGGAAGAAAATAAATGGTAGTTGGTATTATTTCAAATCAGATGGTTCTAAGGCGACGGGATGGCTGAAAGATGGTTCTACCTGGTATTATTTGAAATCATCTGGTGAAATGCAGACAGGCTGGTTACAGGAGAAAGGATTTTGGTATTATCTAGATGACTCAGGGGCAATGAAAACGGGCTGGTATCAAGTCTCTGGTAAGTGGTATTATTCTTACTCTTCAGGTGAGCTAGCTGTTAATACAATAGTAGACGGTTATACTGTAAATCATAATGGTGAGTGGATTTAATTTTAAGTAATTGAATCTGAACAGGAGAGAAATCTCCTGTTTTTTTGTTTAAACTAGAGTTTTTATGAAGAGTTAAGATATCTGAATTGGATTCGAAACTATAATTTGCTATAGAAAATGAAAGTGATGAAAAGAAAGAAAAAAAGAAAGCTAGTAAAACATGCGTTACTTTCTTGAAGTTTTTTATAGCCTCAAAATACATTATATTAATAATAAAGTATATATAATATAATATATTTCTTGATTTCACTCAAAAAAAGGTTTATAATGTACATAAATATGATTCTCAAAAAGAGGTACACAAGATGAACAAAAAGAAAATGATTTTAACCAGTTTGGCTAGTGTAGCTGTTTTAGGTGCTACATTTGTTGCATCTCAACCGTCAGTTGTGAAAGCTGATGACAAACCTACAGCTGCTCAACCTACTGGAGAAACTAAGCCTACACTTACGGCTGAAACTCCAAAAACTGAGGTAGAAAAAGCAAAAGAAACTGAAAAAGAAGCTAATGCTAAAGTTGATGCAGCGCAAGAAAAAGTAGATACAACAACTACTACAGCAACTGATGCAGCTGCAAAACTTGAAACAGAGAAAAAAGAAGCTGCTGACGCTGAAACTGCAAAAGTCGAAGCTGAAAAAGCTAAAAAGACTGCTGATGACGAATTAGCTAATGCTAAATCTAAAGCAGCTGAAGCTGACGCTAAAGCAAAAGAAGAGGCCGCAAAAGAAGAAGCAGCCGCAAAAGAAGAAGCTGAAGCTAAAGAAGGTCTAACTGAAGCTTTGAAACAAATGCCTGATAACGAATTGCTTGATAAAAAAGCAAAAGAAGAATTATTAAAGGCTGTTGAGTCTGGTGAATTAAGTGCCTCTGATATTCTTGCTGAGTTAGCAGATGATGCTGAAAAAGCACAAGATACTAATCCAACAATTAAAACAGAAACTCCTGTATCTAAGGACAAGCTTCCTGAAGAGGTTCAAGCGGGAATTGATGAAGGTGAAGCAGCGGATGCTGCTCGTCCTGCATCAGAAAAATTGCAAGACAAAGCTGATGATTTAACTGAAACAATTGAAAACTTAACGGATGATGCTGAGAAATTAAAAGCTGATGCTGAAAAGAAAGCTGAAACACTAAAAAAACAGGAAGATACTTTAAAAGAAGCAAAAGAAGCTCTTAAATCCGCTAAAGATAACGGATTTGCTGAAGATATCACAGCACCATTAGAAAAAGCTGTAACTGCGATTGAAAAAGAACGTGATACTGCCAAATCTGAATTTGACGAAGCTGCTGAGAAAGTTCAAGATGCTACAGCTGAAATTCAAGATTTAACTGAAAAACGTGATAATCTTCTTGAAGAAGTAAAAAAAGCAGAAGCAAAAGAAGCTGCAGAACCAGCTAAACCAGCAGAAGAAACTCCAGAGGAAGAAGCTGAACCAACCGAAGCTGAAAAAGCTGCTAAAGCTAAAGCAGAAGCTGATGCTAAAGTTGCTGAATTAGAGAAGAAAGTTGCTGAAGAAGCTAAAAAAGTAGAAGAAGCTACAGCTAAAGCTAAAAAAGAAGCTGTTGATGTAACTGCTGCTGAGACTGCAAAAGCAGAAGCAGACAAAGCTAAAGCTGATGCAGAAGCTGAATTAGCTAAGGCTAAAGAAGAAGCAGCTAAAGCAAAAGCTAAAGTTGAAGAAGCAGTTAAAAAAGAAGAAGACGCTAAAAAAGAAGAAGCAGATAACTTAGAAGCTTTGAAAGGTGCTTTAGAGCAACTTGAAAAAAAAGCTGAAGATAAAGTCAACAAGGATGCTAGCATCAAGCCAGAAGATAAAGCGAAAGCTATCGAAGAAGCAAAAGCTGAAATCGGTAAAGAAGCTTTATTAAAAGCGATTGAAGATGGAGTTCTTACAGCTACTCAAGCTATAGATGAATTCCTCAACGATGCTAACACAAAAGATAAAGCTCCTGAAGCTTATAAAACTAAAGAATTAACTGCTGACGAAACTAAAAAAATTGAAGAAGCAGCTAAAAAAGAAGCTTCTAAACCAATTGTCAAAAAACTTACAGACATTGCTGATGATTTAGCTGAAAAAATTGAAAAATTAACTAAAGAAGCTGAGGAAGATAAGGCTGACGCTGCTGAAAAAGCTAAGGTAGTAGAAGAGAAAAATGCTACATTAGAGAAACAAAACGAAACTTTAGAAAAAGCTAAAACTGCTCTTGAAACTGCTAAGAAATACAATGCGGATCAAGCTATCCAAGATGGATTGCAAGATGCTGTAACTAAACTAGAAGTTTCAGTTGCTTCTGCTAAAGCAGCAGCTGAAGAAGCTAAGGCCAATTTCGACGAAGTGAACGAAGCAGTTCAAGAGGATGACGATGCAATTGCCAAACTAACTGAGAATTACAACGCAACTTTAGGTTACATCGAAAACTTAAAAGAAGTTCCTAAGGGTGAAGAATCGAAAGACTTTAGTGGTGGTGTAAGTCCTAGTGATGCACCTTCTGATGATGCTAAACAACCTGACCAAGTTCCAAGTGCTCCTAACTCTCCTGAATTCAACGGTGGTGTGAATCCTAGTGACTCTCCTGCTGGGGATAATGGCTCTGATTTCAATGGTGGGGTAAATGATGCAACACCTCCTACTGTAGCTGATGCTCCTGAATATAGTGGAGGAGTTAATGCGGCTGATGCTCCTGTAGCTGAGGTAGCCCCTGAATTCACTGGAACTCTTGCAACCAATACACCTGTGAATGAAAATGGAGAAGCATTATTGCCTCCTGTAGCTGCGGTAGCTCAAGAATTCACTGGAACTCTTGCAACCAATACACCTGTGAATGAAAACGGAGAAGCATTATTATCTCCTGTAGCTGAGGTAGATCCAGAATTCAACAGTGGAGTTAATAGTTTAGAAGCAGCTGTTAATGAAGTTCCAGAATATAAAGGTGGTGCTAATTTTGTCTTAGCAGCTGTTAACGAAGTTCCAGAATATACAGGGCCTTTATCTACAAATGGTGAAGACGCTACAGTGAATAATGTTCCTGCATACGGAGAAACCGGCGCCCCAGCAATTACTGAAGTCCCAGCATATGCAGAGACAGGCGCCCCAGCAATTACTGAAGTCCCAGCGTATGCAGAGACAGGCGCCCCAGCAATTAACGAAGTTCCAGCGTATGCAGAGACAGGTGCCCCAGCAATTACTGAAGTTCCAGCGTATGCAGAAACCGACGCCCCAGCAATTAACGAAGTTCCAGAATATACTCTTACAACAGCAGGTACTAACAAGGATAATACTTATCAAGCGCCAGCAGTAAAAACAGAAGATAAAAAAGAACTTCCAAATACTGGTGGTAAAGATAATGTTGCAGTTGCATCATTAGGATTCCTTGGATTGTTCCTTGGTGCCCTTCCATTTGTGAAACGTAAAAACTAATTCATTTCGTAGTTTGAAAGAGAGGGAGTAACTTCCTTCTCTTTTTACTATTATCTTAGTTTCTCTCAGGGAACTCTTCCCAATGGTATTTTTTGGTGCTTTCCTTTATAATGGGTGTATGGATAAGAAAAAATTATTATTGATTGATGGGTCTTCTGTTGCTTTTCGGGCGTTTTTTGCGCTCTATCAGCAGTTGGACCGTTTTAAGAATGCGGCTGGTTTGCATACCAATGCGATTTATGGCTTTCAGTTGATGTTGAGCCATTTGTTGGAGCGGGTTGAGCCAAGTCATATTTTGGTGGCTTTTGATGCAGGAAAGACGACCTTCCGTACAGAGATGTATGCGGACTATAAGGGTGGTCGGGCTAAGACTCCTGATGAGTTTCGTGAGCAATTTCCTTTCATTCGTGAGTTGTTGGATCATATGGGGATTCGTCACTATGAATTGGCTCAGTATGAGGCGGATGACATTATTGGGACACTAGATAAATTAGCTGAGCAAGATGGTTTTGATATTACCATTGTCAGTGGGGACAAGGACTTGATTCAGCTGACGGATGAGCATACGGTGGTTGAGATTTCCAAGAAAGGTGTGGCTGAGTTTGAGGCCTTTACGCCAGAATATCTTATGGAAAAGATGGGCATTACACCGGCTCAGTTTATCGATCTCAAGGCGCTCATGGGTGATAAGTCGGATAATATCCCTGGAGTGACCAAAATCGGTGAAAAGACGGGTATCAAGCTCTTGCTGGAGCATGGTTCGCTTGAGGGGATTTATGAAAATATCGATGGGATGAAGGCTTCTAAGATGAAGGAAAATCTCATCAATGATAAGGAACAGGCCTTTTTGTCTAAAACACTGGCGACCATTGATACCAAGGCACCGATTGAGATTGGTTTGGAGGATTTGGTCTATAGTGGTCCAGATGTTGAAAACCTTGGGAAATTCTACGATGAGATGGGCTTCAAACAGCTCAAGCAGACTTTAAATGCATCGTCAGCTGAAGTGGCTGAGAGTTTGGACTTTACTATTGTTGACCAAATCAGTCAAGACATGTTGAGTGAAGAGTCTATCTTCCATTTTGAGCTTTTTGGTGAGAATTACCATACGGATGATTTGGTTGGTTTTGCCTGGTCTTGTGGGGAAAAGCTCTATGCTACAGACAAGCTTGAGCTTTTTCAGGAACCTATTTTCAAGGATTTCTTAGAAAAAACATCTTTGAAAATTTATGATTTTAAAAAATCCAAGGTTCTCTTGCGTCGTTTTGGTGTGGATTTGCAGGCTCCTTCCTTTGATAGCCGCTTGGCTAAATACCTCCTTTCGACTGTGGAGGACAATGAAATTGCGACCATCGCTAGTCTTTATGGTCAGACTTATTTGGTCGATGATGAGACTTTCTATGGTAAGGGTGTCAAAAAAGCCGTTCCTGAACGCGAGAAATTCTTGGAACATTTGGCTCGTAAGATTGCAGTTTTGGTCGAAACAAAGCCTATTTTACTTGAAAAACTCAGCGAAAATGGGCAGTTAGAACTTCTTTATGATATGGAGCAACCTCTAGCCTTTGTCCTTGCCAAGATGGAAATCGCTGGTATTAAGGTAAAAAAAGAGACCTTGCTTGAGATGCAGGCTGAAAATGAGCTTGTCATTGAAAAACTGACTCAAGAGATTTATGAGCTGGCTGGTGAGGAGTTTAATATCAACTCGCCTAAGCAGTTGGGTGTCCTTCTCTTTGAAAAATTGGGACTTCCTTTAGAATACACCAAGAAAACTAAAACAGGTTACTCGACAGCAGTGGATGTGTTAGAGCGTCTGGCTCCGATTGCACCGATTGTTAAGAAAATCCTGGATTACCGTCAGATTGCTAAGATTCAGTCTACTTATGTGATTGGCTTGCAGGACTGGATTTTGGCTGATGGCAAGATTCATACTCGCTATGTGCAGGATTTGACCCAGACTGGGCGTCTGTCTAGTGTGGATCCAAACTTGCAAAATATCCCTGTGCGTTTGGAACAGGGGCGTCTCATTCGTAAGGCTTTTGTGCCTGAGTGGGAGGATAGTGTACTTCTCAGCTCCGACTATTCACAGATTGAATTGCGTGTTTTGGCGCATATTTCTAAAGACGAGCACTTGATTAAGGCTTTTCAAGAGGGGGCAGATATCCATACTTCGACAGCCATGCGGGTCTTTGGCATTGAGCGTCCTGAGGATGTGACTCCAAACGACCGTCGCAATGCCAAGGCAGTCAACTTTGGAGTGGTTTACGGGATTTCCGACTTTGGCTTGTCTAATAATTTGGGCATTAGCCGTAAGGAGGCCAAGGCTTACATTGATACCTACTTTGAACGTTTCCCAGGTATTAAAAACTACATGGATGAAGTGGTGCGTGAGGCGCGTGATAAGGGATATGTAGAGACCCTCTTCAAGCGTCGTCGTGAGTTACCAGATATCAATTCGCGTAACTTTAACATTCGTGGTTTTGCAGAGCGAACTGCTATCAACTCCCCTATTCAGGGATCTGCGGCAGATATTCTCAAGATTGCTATGATTCAGCTGGATAAAGCCTTGGTTGCGGGTGGTTATCAGACTAAGATGTTGTTACAAGTGCATGATGAAATTGTCCTTGAAGTTTCTAAATCGGAACTAGCAGAGATGAAAAAATTGGTCAAACAAACCATGGAAGAAGCCATCCAACTCAGTGTTCCCCTCATCGCAGATGAAAATGAAGGTGCAACCTGGTACGAGGCTAAATAAAAAAGCTATATAGAGTTTGAAGCATTTGTTTTCAAACTCTTTTTCATGTTTTTCTGTAAGCAGTTTCCTTGACATTTTTTTTGTTTTGCGCTATCATATGTCCATATAATATATGGGAGTCTGTGTACAGTCTGAGAGGAAGTGTTAAACTTCGACCGCACCTGATCTGGGTAATGCCAGCGTAGGGAACGATACTTAGTCTAATCTTGACCTTTTCCATATATGGTAAAGGTTTTTCTTTTTGTCAAAGGAAAACGAGAAGAGGAGGTTCTTATGAAAGCAAGCATAGCCTTGCAAGTTTTACCCTTGGCACAGGGAATTGATCGGATTGCTGTTATCGATCAGGTCATTGCTTATCTGCAAGCTCAAGAAGTGACTATGGTGGTGACACCATTTGAAACGGTCTTGGAAGGGGAGTTTGATGAGCTCATGCGCATTCTCAAAGAAGCGCTAGAGGTAGCAGGGCAAGAGGCAGACAATGTCTTTGCCAATGTCAAAATAAATGTAGGAGAGATTTTAAGTATTGATGAGAAGCTTGAAAAGTATACTGAGACGACACATTAGTCTATTGGGTTTTCTCGGAGTCTTGTCAATTTGGCAGCTAGCAGGTTTGCTTAAACTTCTCCCCAAGTTTATCCTGCCGACACCTCTTGAAATTCTCCAGGCCTTTGTTCGTGATAGAGAATTTCTCTGGCACCATAGCTGGGCGACCTTGAGAGTGGCTTTGCTAGGTCTAATTTTGGGAGTCTTGATTGCCTGTCTCATGGCTGTGCTCATGGATAGTTTGACTTGGCTTAACGATCTGATTTACCCTATGATGGTGGTTGTTCAAACTATCCCGACTATTGCTATAGCCCCTATTCTGGTCTTGTGGCTAGGTTATGGGATTTTGCCCAAGATTGTCTTGATTATCTTGACGACTACTTTTCCTATCATCGTTAGCATTTTGGACGGTTTTAGGCATTGTGACAAGGATATGCTGACCCTGTTTAGTCTGATGCGGGCCAAACCTTGGCAAATCCTGTGGCATTTTAAAATTCCAGTCAGCCTGCCTTACTTTTATGCAGGTCTGAGGGTCAGTGTCTCCTACGCCTTTATCACAACAGTGGTATCTGAGTGGTTGGGAGGCTTTGAGGGTCTTGGTGTTTATATGATTCAGTCCAAAAAACTGTTTCAGTATGATACCATGTTTGCTATTATTATTCTGGTATCGATTATCAGTCTTCTCGGTATGAAGCTGGTCGATATTAGTGAAAAATATGTTATTAAATGGAAACGTTTGTAACATAAGAATGTTTCAAAAAAGAAAAGAGGAAATCAAAATGAAGAAAACATGGAAAGTGTTTTTAACTGTTTTAACAGCTCTTGTAGCTGTTGTGCTTGTGGCCTGTGGTCAAGGAACTGCTTCTAAGGACAACAAAGAAGCAGAACTCAAGAAGATCGACTTTATCCTAGACTGGACTCCAAATACCAACCACACAGGGCTTTATGTTGCTAAGGAAAAAGGTTATTTCAAAGAAGCTGGAGTGGATGTTGACTTGAAATTACCACCGGAAGAAAGTTCTTCTGATTTGGTTATCAATGGTAAGGCACCATTTGCAGTCTATTTCCAAGACTATATGGCTAAAAAATTGGAAAAAGGGGCAGAAATTACTGCTGTTGCAGCTATCGTAGAACACAATACATCAGGAATCATCTCTCGTAAATCTGACAATGTAGCTAGTCCAAAAGACTTGGTTGGTAAGAAATACGGAACTTGGAATGATCCAACTGAACTTGCTATGTTGAAAACCTTGGTAGAATCTCAAGGTGGAGACTTTGAGAAGGTTGAAAAAGTACCAAATAACGACTCAAACTCAATCACACCGATTGCCAATGGAGTCTTTGATACTGCTTGGATCTACTACGGTTGGGATGGTATTCTTGCCAAATCTCAAGGTGTAGATGCTAACTTTATGTATTTGAAAGACTACGTCAAGGAGTTTGACTACTATTCACCAGTTATCATCGCAAACAATGACTACCTCAAAGACAATAAAGAAGAAGCTCGTAAAGTCATCCAAGCTATCAAAAAAGGCTACCAATATGCCATGGAGCATCCAGAAGAAGCAGCTGATATCCTCATCAAAAATGCACCTGAACTCAAGGAAAAACGTGACTTTGTCATCGAATCTCAAAAATACTTGTCAAAAGAATA
The DNA here is from genome assembly GCF_003942685.1 of Streptococcus mitis. GTDB lineage: Bacteria > Bacillota > Bacilli > Lactobacillales > Streptococcaceae > Streptococcus > Streptococcus mitis_CD. The sequence continues at coordinate 63,833 of NZ_RJNR01000001.1, forward strand.
CGCAAGCGACAAGGAAAAATGGGGGCAATTTGATGCAGCTCGCTGGAATGCCTTCTACAAATGGGATAAAGAAAATGGTATCCTTAAAGAAGACTTGACAGACAAAGGCTTCACCAACGAATTTGTGAAATAATGACAGAGATTAGACTAGAACACGTCAGTTATGCCTATGATCAAGAGAGGATTTTAGAGGATATCAACCTGCAGGTGACTTCAGGTGAAGTGGTTTCTATCCTAGGCCCAAGTGGTGTTGGAAAGACCACCCTCTTTAATCTAATCGCTGGGATTTTAGAAGTCCAGTCAGGGAGAATTGTCCTTGATGGGGAGGAGAATCCCAAGGGGCGCGTGAGTTATATGTTGCAAAAGGACTTGCTCTTGGAACACAAGACGGTGCTTGGTAATATCATTCTGCCCCTCTTGATTCAAAAGGTGGATAAGGCAGAAGCTATTGCTCGCGCAGATGAAATTCTTGCTACCTTCCAGTTGACAGCTGTAAGGGACAAGTATCCTCATGAACTTAGTGGCGGGATGCGCCAGCGTGTAGCCTTGCTCCGAACTTACCTTTTCGGGCACAAGCTCTTTCTCTTGGATGAGGCCTTTAGCGCCTTGGATGAGATGACCAAGATGGAACTCCACGCTTGGTATCTGGAGATTCACAAGCAGTTGCAACTGACAACATTGATTATTACGCACAGTATCGAGGAGGCCCTCAGTCTCAGCGATCGCATCTATATCTTGAAAAATCGTCCTGGGCAGATTGTTTCAGAAATTAAACTAGATTGGTCTGAAGATGAGGACAAGGAAGTCCAAAAGATTGCCTACAAACGTCAAATCTTGGCAGAATTAGGCTTAGATAAGTAGAAAAATAGGGAGTTGGTGAAGATTATCCTTTACCAGCGCCCTTTTTCTTTTAAAAATGAGAAAATTTCGGTATAATAGTCAAAGATAGTCAAGGTTTAAAGAGAGAGGTGGGTTTGTAATGAGATTTAAAAATACATCGGATCATATTGAGGCCTACATCAAGGCGATTTTAGATCAATCTGGAATTGTGGAGTTGCAACGGAGTCAGTTGGCAGATACCTTCCAGGTTGTTCCTAGTCAGATTAACTATGTGATCAAGACACGCTTTACAGAAAGTAGAGGCTACTTGGTTGAAAGTAAGCGTGGTGGCGGAGGCTACATTCGTATAGGACGGATTGAGTTTTCTAGTCATCATGAAATGCTTAGGGATCTGCTTTACTCAATTGGTGAGCGGGTCAGTCAAGAAATTTATGAGGATATTCTGCAGCTTTTGGTTGAGCAGGAATTGATGACCAAGCAGGAGATGAATTTGCTGGTGGCAGTAGCTTTGGATCGCGTTCTAGGAGAAGAAGCTCCAGTTGTTCGTGCTAATATGCTAAGACAGGTCATACAAGAGGTAGATAGAAAAGGGAAGTAAGATGAACTATTCAAAAGCATTGAATGAATGTATCGAAAGTGCCTACATGGTTGCAGGCCATTTTGGAGCTCGTTACCTAGAGTCTTGGCACTTGTTGATTGCCATGTCCAATCACAGTTATAGTGTGGCAGGGGCGACTTTAAATGATTATCCATATGAGATGGACCGTTTAGAAGAAGTCGCTTTGGAACTGACTGAAACGGACTATAGCCAGGATGAAACCTTTACGGAATTGCCGTTTTCTCATCGTCTACAGGTTCTCTTTGCTGAAGCAGAGTATGTAGCGTCAGTGGTCCATGCTAAGGTGCTAGGGACGGAGCACGTCCTTTATGCGATTTTGCATGATGGCAATGCCTTGGCGACTCGTATCTTGGAGAGGGCTGGTTTTTCTTATGAAGACAAGAAAGATCAGGTTAAGATTGCTGCCCTTCGTCGAAATTTAGAAGAACGTGCAGGCTGGACTCGAGAAGACCTCAAGGCTTTACGCCAACGCCATCGTACAGTAGCTGACAAGCAAAATTCTATGGCCAATATGATGGGCATGCCGCAGACTCCGAGTGGTGGACTCGAGGACTATACGCATGATTTGACAGAGCAAGCGCGTTCTGGCAAGTTAGAACCAGTCATCGGTCGGGACAAGGAAATCTCGCGTATGATTCAAATTTTGAGTCGGAAGACAAAGAATAATCCTGTCTTGGTTGGGGATGCTGGTGTCGGGAAAACAGCCTTGGCGCTTGGGCTCGCTCAGCGTATTGCTAGTGGTGATGTACCTGCGGAAATGGCTAAGATGCGCGTGTTAGAGCTTGATTTGATGAACGTTGTTGCAGGGACACGCTTCCGTGGTGACTTTGAAGAACGCATGAACAATATCATAAAGGATATTGAAGAAGATGGTCAAGTTATCCTCTTTATCGATGAACTTCACACTATCATGGGTTCTGGTAGTGGGATTGATTCGACTCTGGATGCGGCCAATATCTTGAAGCCAGCCTTGGCGCGTGGAACTTTGAGAACGGTTGGTGCGACTACTCAGGAAGAATATCAAAAACACATTGAAAAAGACGCAGCCCTTTCTCGTCGTTTCGCTAAAGTGACGATTGAAGAGCCAAGTGTGGCAGACAGTATGACCATTTTGCAAGGCTTGAAGGCGACTTATGAGAAACATCACCGTGTGCAAATCACAGATGAAGCGGTTGAAACAGCCGTCAAGATGGCTCATCGTTACTTGACTAGCCGTCACTTGCCAGACTCTGCTATCGACCTCTTAGATGAAGCAGCGGCAACAGTGCAAAATAAGGCTAAGCATGTAAAAGCAGACGATTCAGGTTTGAGTCCAGCTGACAAGGCCTTGATGGATGGTAAGTGGAAACAGGCAGCTCAGTTAATCGCAAAAGAAGAGGAAGTGCCTGTCTATAAAGACTTGGTGACAGAGTCTGATATTTTGACCACCTTGAGTCGCTTGTCAGGTATTCCAGTCCAAAAACTGACTCAGACTGATGCTAAGAAATACCTAAACTTGGAAGCTGAATTGCACAAACGTGTCATCGGGCAAGATCAAGCAGTTTCAAGCATTAGCCGTGCGATTCGCCGCAACCAGTCAGGGATTCGCAGTCATAAGCGTCCGATTGGTTCCTTTATGTTCTTAGGGCCTACAGGTGTCGGTAAGACCGAATTGGCTAAGGCTCTAGCAGAAGTTCTTTTTGATGATGAATCAGCTCTGATCCGCTTTGATATGAGTGAATATATGGAGAAATTTGCAGCCAGCCGTCTCAATGGAGCTCCTCCGGGCTATGTGGGTTATGAAGAAGGTGGGGAGTTGACCGAGAAGGTTCGCAACAAACCCTATTCCGTTCTCCTCTTTGACGAAGTAGAAAAGGCCCACCCAGACATCTTTAATGTCCTCTTGCAGGTCTTGGATGACGGTGTCTTGACAGATAGTAAGGGACGCAAGGTCGATTTTTCAAATACCATTATCATCATGACATCGAACCTTGGTGCGACAGCCCTTCGTGATGATAAGACGGTTGGTTTTGGGGCTAAGGATATTCGTTTTGACCAGGAAAACATGGAAAAACGCATGTTTGAAGAGTTGAAAAAGGCTTATAGACCTGAATTCATCAACCGTATTGATGAAAAGGTGGTCTTCCATAGCCTATCTAGCGACCATATGCAGGAAGTGGTGAAGATTATGGTTAAACCTTTAGTGGCAAGTTTGGCTGAAAAAGGCATTGATTTGAAATTACAAGCTTCAGCCCTGAAATTGTTGGCAAATCAAGGATATGACCCAGAGATGGGAGCTCGTCCACTTCGCAGAACCCTGCAAACAGAAGTGGAGGACAAGTTGGCAGAACTTCTTCTTAAGGGAGATTTGGTGGCAGGCAGCACACTTAAGATTGGTGTTAAAGCAGGCCAGTTAAAATTTGATATTGCATAAAAATGGAGAATCAGGAGCAATCTTGATTCTCTTTTTTGCTACTTTTTTATAAAAAATAATAAAAAACTATTGACAAAACAAAAATATAGTTTATAATAAAAAACATAGATAATAAAAATATCAAAAATTATAAAAAGGCAATGCATTTATGAAAAAGAAAACAGCAGTGGTATTTGGAACCTTTGCTCCGCTTCATCAAGGTCATATCGATCTGATCCAGCGTGCGAAGCGACAGTGTGACCGGGTTTGGGTTGTCGTTTCAGGCTATGAGGGAGATAGAGGGGAGCAGGTAGGCTTAACGCTTCAAAAAAGATTTCGCTATATCCGAGAGGCCTTTGGTGATGACGAGTTGACCTCTGTCTGCAAGTTAGATGAAACCAATCTTCCTCGTTACCCTATGGGTTGGCAGGAGTGGTTGGACCAAATGTTAGAGGAGATTTCCTATGATGAAACCCAGCAAGAACTAATTTTCTTTGTGGGAGAAGCAGACTACCAGCAAGAATTGTCTAATCGTAGCTTTGAGACTGTCTTGCAAGAAAGAAAGTTTGGTATCTCAGCGACTATGATTCGAGAAAATCCAAGCAAATATTGGAAATATATTGCTCAACCCTTCCGACGTCAGTTTACAAAGAAAGTGTTGATTATGGGAAGTGCCAGCAATGGGAAGACCACTTTAGCCAAGGATTTGGCAAGGTATTACGATGCACCAGTTAGCCTGGAATACGCGCGTGAGTACCAGATCAAAAACAATGTCCGCGACGATGAATTGACTCCAAAGGATTACTATTATCTCCTGTTGGGGCAGTATGACCAGACATCTAAGTTAATCGATAGCAATGCCAATAGGGGACTGGTAATAGCAGACACCAACTCCTTAGTAACCAAGGGCTACTATGATTATTACATGGAGACTGAGGACCAAAGGGACTTATCAGGAGAGACATTTGACAATCTCTTTGTTTCAATCTTGGCTAAGGAAAAATGGGACTTGATTCTCTTTGTGCAACCTGTCGGTTCCTATGTCAATGACGGATTTAGAGATATGACTATGGCAGAAGACCATATTCGTCATAGTTTTTCCCAGCATTTGGACCAGATGAGGGAGCGCTACTTAGCAAACATTCCACTAGTTTATCTAGCAGAAGATTATCTAGGAAATTATGAAGCAGCAAAAGTGGCTATTGATGCCATTTACCAAGCAGATTAGGAGAAAAATATGAAAAAACTAACTGAAAAAATCACACAATTTATCGAAAACTTTAAAAATGTCCATGCGGAAGCCCGCAAGATCGGTTTTGCAGGAATCATGAACCTGCTCTGGAAAGATCTCTTTGTCGGCCGTAGCCTCTTCCAGTGGTTGTATCTTATTGTCTTGTCAAGTGTTCCCTTGATCTTGGAATTCACGCAAAATACAGAAAGTCATGACTGGATGAGCTTGTTGGCATCTTGGACTGGGATTGTCTGTGTTATCTTGGTAGCAGAAGGGCGTGCAAGCAATTATCTCTTTGGGGCCATCAACTCAGCTATCTATTTGGTTTTGGCCATGAACGCGACTTTTTATGGAGAAGTCTTGACAACCGTTTACTTCTTTGTCATGCAGCCGATTGGTCTCTATGCTTGGCTGTCTAATCGTATTAATGATCAAGGAAAAGCAGAAGAATCTCACTTTGAAGCTAAGAAATTATCTGTTTTTGATTGGCTCAAGTACTTGGCTTTGACTGCTATCATCTGGATTGGTATGGGCTTGGCTTATCAAAGTATCCATAGTGCTCGCCCTTTCCGTGATAGTGTTACCGATGCGACCAATGGTGTCGGTCAGCTCTTGATGACACGTCTCTACCGTGAGCAATGGATTTTCTGGATTGCAACCAATCTCTTTAGTATTTACCTCTGGTGGGGTGAAAATATACACATCCAAGGGATGTACTGGGTTTACACACTCAATAGTCTAGTAGGTTGGTACCAATGGACCAAGGCAGTTCGTAAGGAGGCGTAAAATGACGGACACGATGATTCCAGCAGGGATGACGGAAAAAGAATATTTTGAAATTCATGCCAGCCAGGAGGAGTTTTTGGATTGGTACTACAAGCAGGAACTCCCTCAATACGAAAAACCAAGTGTGACAGTGGATATGGTAGCCTACTGCTTTGTAGAAGGAAAGATCAAGCTCCTGCTGATCCGTCGCAAGGCCCACCCTTATCAGTACTGTTTAGCCTTAGTTGGAGGTTTTATGGACAAGGGAGAAGATGCTGCACATGCCTGTCAGCGCGAGGTGAGAGAAGAAGTCAATCTCGATCTACCTTTGGAGAAAATCGAGCAATTGATGACCGTATCGACCCCCGGCCGTGACCCACGGGGCTGGACAGTGACCATTGCCCACTTGGTGTACCTGCCTAGTCGTGCCTTAGAACTGGCTCAAGCAGGAGACGATGCCAAGGATGTCGTTTTCGTGGATGTCGATTTTCAGACAGGTAAATGCTTCCTAGAGGGAGTGGAGCTGGAGGAGCAAGCCTTCGCCTTTGACCATTATGCCATTATCCAAGAATCCATCAAACGAATCCAAGGCCGTCTCGACTGGAATCCGACCTTCCTTTATCTGCTGGAGGAGGAGTTCACTGTCTACGAGGGGACTGAACTGGTCAATCTCATCAACCCTGGTCACCCAATCGTCAGCAATAACTTTCTCGTAAAATACGGAGAATATGTAGAAGAAGTCGGACTCAAACGAGTACCTAAAAAGAAACCAAGAAAAACCTATCGATTGAAATAAAAAACGAGGCCGGGAACTTTTCCCGACCTTTTTATTTATCATCATTTTTTATGAATGACTATCTTTCTTAGGATTACTCAACATGTGAGTAAAGAAGTCTTTATATCGATACTTGAGATAGTTCTCATGTAAAAATAACAAAGCGATATAGACAATCAAAAAGATTGCAGTCAGATAGAAGACATCAAATGAAGTTCGCGCATAGTAAGTGGCTGATTGATAAGAGCCAATAGCTCCCAAAATCAACCAAGGTAGATACTTGTAATACTTATTTAGCATAAGAGTGCACCTCCTATATTCTATTTCAATGTTATTATATTCCTTTGTCTAATATAATGCAAGCGATTACACAAAAAACAAATTCAAATTTTAAAAGAAAAATCTCCTGTTTTTCTGTTTTATTACGAATAGAAGAGTAGGAGGAGTAAATGTATCTAAAGTATTTAAGATTTTTAAAATAGTTTAGATAAATTGTTGACATATTTAAAGCCAAATGTTACAATTATATTACAAAAAGATTTCTTTATATTTCTAAAACATTACAAAGGAGTAGAAAAATGAAAAAGAAAACCTATATCAAATTGATGGCAGCAACTGTATTGGCTTCTACCTTGCTATTAGGAGCTTGTGGAAATAAAAAGGAAACAACTCAAGCAAGCAGTTCTGTTAAGACAAGCCAATCATCAAGCTCAAAAGCAGCTTCTTCTAGCAAAGAAAGTAAAACTCAGAAGTCCTCAAGTTCAGCTTCATCTGAAAAGACCAAATCATCTACTGACCAGTCTGCAGCAACTGCGACACCATCAGAAGCGACACCTGCACCAGAGCAAAGACAAGGCCAAGAAGTGTCTAATCAACAGGCAGCTAGTCAACAAACTGCTACTCAAGCTCCTTCAACTCAGCAAGGTTCTCAAGCTCAGTCTAACCAGTCAGGCTATGATCCAACAACTGACCGCAAACTTCAAGACAAGCAAGCAGAACACAACAAACGCTACAAGGGTGTTTTAACCATGGTTGATGGTGATTTCTCAGCAGCTGCAGGCAACTGGAAGGGTGCCAATGGTGAAACCATCACAGTTTCATCAGGAGGCAAATTCACAGTAGAATCTGCTGATGGAAAGAAAGAAAACTACTCTATCAGAGACTATTCTTATACTCTTGATGATGGTAAGTATAATGCCAAAATTGGTGGGGGAAAAATCATCCAAATTACAACAGGAGCGGATGGTAAGGTTTCCAGTGTTGCTTTGAGTCAATAATAACTCTCAGTATTTGAATTTTTACAATCAAAGAAAATCCGTCAGCTCAATAAGAGTTGACGGATTATTTTATACTTGTACTTGGGTTAAAAATTCTTCTGTAGTAAGAATTTGAGCAAACTCATCTTGTAGAGAAAGGAGATTAATCTCATGGATAGTCTCAGGAGAGATGGCCTGACCGTTTTTGTTAGATAGGGTAAAACTGGCAGTAGCATCTGCTAGTAAAGTGACTTCAAAACCAAGATTTGCTGCCATTCGTGTCGTAGTAGATACACAATGAGGCAAGGTCAAACCAACAACGACTAAATGACAAATCTGATTTTTTCGTAAATATGTTTCAAGATTTGTTCCAATAAAGGCGCTATTAACCGTTTTTTGAAAGACAGGTTCTGCAGTAACTGGCTCAAATCCACTTTTAAACACCTGATTTTGTTTGTTATAAAATTGCGACTGGGGGTTGTCAGATATGTGTTGAACATGTAAGACTGGAAGACCGTGTTTACGAAAGTATGTCAGTACCCTCAATGCTTGAGATTCAGCTTGAGGGTTGTTTCGTTCTCCCCAGATGGGTCTATCAAATGCTTTTTGCATATCGATAATCAGTAGAGCAGTATGAACCATTTTAAGCCTTATCCAATTGCAAGAGAGCCTCAATCTCTGCCAGAGTGCTAGCTTGTGAAATAGCTCCACGGAGTTTGGCTGCGCCAGATGTTCCACGGAGGTAGTGAGGAGCGAGGCCACGGAATTCACGAACTGCTACGTTTTCCCCTTTGAGGTTAATCAAGCGTTTCAAGTGTTCGTAGGCGATTTTCATCTTGTCTTCAAAGGTCAAATCAGGTAGGATTTCTCCTGTTTCAAAGTAATGGTTGATTTGGTTGAAGAGGTAAGGATTTCCCATGGCAGCGCGGCCAATCATGACTGCATCAGCACCGACTTCTTCGATGCGTTGCTTGGCTTCTTGGACAGTACGGATATCACCGTTGGCGATAAATGGAATCTTGGTCAAAGCTTGAGCGACCTTGTGAAGGGTCTCAAGGTCTGCGTGACCTGTATACATTTGTTCACGGGTACGGCCATGCATGGAGAGGGCAGAAACACCTGCTGCTTCAGCAGCGAGGGCATTTTCAACTGCCAGAGATGGGTCGGCCCAGCCGGTACGCATTTTGACAGTAAGTGGAATATCAAGGACAGATTGGACCTTGTTGATAATAGAGTAGATCTTATCTGGGTCCTTGAGCCACATAGCGCCAGCTTCGTTCTTCACGATTTTGTTAACTGGGCAGCCCATGTTGATATCCACGATATCGGTTTTGGTGTTTTCTTGGATGAATTCTGCTGCGCGTGCTAGGCTGTCTTCATCACTACCAAATAGTTGGATAGAGACAGGGTTTTCGCCTTCGTCGATATGAAGCATGTGCAGGGTTTTTTCGTTGTTGTATTGGATTCCCTTGTCAGAGACCATTTCCATGACAACGAGTCCAGCTCCGAGCTCTTTTGCAATAGTACGAAAGGCTGAGTTGGTCACGCCAGCCATAGGCGCTAAAACAGTACGATTGGGAATCTCAACATTGCCAATCATAAAAGGTGTATTAAGATTTGTCACGAATGAGTTCCTCCAGGTCGTTTTCATCAAAGTTATAGGTAGTTTGGCAGAATTGACAAGTGATTTCTGCTCCGTGGTCTTCCTCTTTCATTTCCTGTAAGTCTGAGCTTGGAAGGCTAGCAAGAGCGTTCATAAAGCGTTCATGGCTACAGTCACATTGGAAACGAATTTCCTCTTCAGAAAGACGCTTGTAGACCTCGTCACCGTAGATAGCCTTGAGGAGGGCTTCGATATGGTCTTCACTTTCGAGAAGGGTCGAGATAGCTGGCATTTCTTGGATGCGTTTTTCAAAGCGAGCAATCTCTTCTTCCTTGGCTCCCGGCAAGACTTGGACTAGGAAACCACCTGCAACCTTGACCTTGTCTTCTTCGTCCAAAAGGACATTGAGACCGACTGCTGAAGGTGTTTGTTGGCTTTCAGTCAGGTAAAAGGCAAGGTCTTCACCAATTTCTCCAGAGATAAGGGGAGTCATAGAGTTGTAAGGATTTCCAGTACCGTAGTCTGTGATAACGAGGAATTGACCATTTCCAACAAAAGGTCCAACTAGAACTTCACCAGTTGCAGTCTTTTTGATGTCAACACCAGGATTTTGAACGTAGCCTTTGACGTTCCCCTTGGTATCTGCGACGGTGATAATAGCACCTAGAGAGCTAGATCCCAATACCTTAACTGTTAGTTTGGTATTTCCTTTTTCATTGGCTGCGAGAATCTGGCTAGCGATAAGAGTTCGACCAAGCGCTACAGTTGAGCTAGCTTGGGTTTGGTGTTTTTCTTGAGCAGTGCGGACGGTTTCTGTGCTATCAAGGACAAAAGCACGAAAGGCTCCGCTTTCTGATATTGTTTTTATAATTTTATCCATAGCTACTATTTTAGCATAAAAATGCCCAAAGGGGGAGCCGTGTGTTTGCTGATTTTTAGGATAATGGACCAGGAAATCAGCATGAAAATAAAAAGAGAAACAGATTATTTCAGCATTTGTAAGATTTATGCTATGCTTAAGGTAGAAAATGAAAGGGGTAACAAATGTATTTAGGAGACTTGATGGAAAAGGCTGAATCTGGCCAATTTTCAATCCTTTCCTTTCTATTACAAGAGTCTCAGACGACTGTCAAGGCTGTAATGGAGGAAACAGGATTTTCAAAAGCAACCCTAACCAAATATGTCACCCTGCTCAATGACAAGGCTTTGGATAGTGGCTTAGAGCTGAATATTCACTTAGAAGATGAAAATCTGCGTCTATCGATCGGTGCAGCGACCAAGGGGAGAGATATTCGGAGCTTGTTTTTGGAGAATGCTGTTAAATACCAGATTTTGATCTATCTTCTCTACCACCAACAGTTTCTAGCCCATCAACTGGCTCAAGAATTGATGATTAGCGAGGCCACGCTTGGTCGCCATTTGTCTAGCTTAAATCAGATTTTGTCAGAGTTTGACTTATCCATCCAAAATGGACGTTGGCGAGGTCCAGAGCATCAGATTCGCTATTTCTATTTCTGTCTTTTCCGCAAGGTCTGGTCTAGTCAGGAGTGGGAAGGTCACATGCAGAAACCAGAGAGAAAACAGGAGATTGCCAGTTTAGAAGAAATCTGTGGTGCAAGCTTGTCTTCGGGTCAGAAATTGGACTTGGTTCTCTGGTCCCACATCAGTCAACAACGTCTTCGGGTTAATGCCTGTCAGTTTCAAGTCATAGAAGAGAAAATGCGAGGCTATTTTGACAATATTTTCTACCTTCGTTTGCTGAGAAAGGCTCCGTCCTTTTTTGCGGGGCAACACCTTCCTCTAGGAACTGAGGATGGGGAGATGATGATTTTCTTCTCTTTCCTCCTATCTCATCGCATTCTTCCTCTTCATACTATGGAGTATATCCTTGGTTTTGGAGGGCAGTTGGCAGATTTGCTGACGCAATTGATTCAAGAAATGAAGAAGGAGGAACTATTGGGGGACTATACAGAGGACCATGTCACCTATGAACTCAGTCAACTTTGTGCTCAAGTCTATCTCTATAAGGGCTATATTTTACAGGACCTCTACAAGTACCAGTTGGAGAATCGTCATCCTTATTTTTTGATGGAACATGATTTTAGGGGAACGGCAGAGGAGATTTTTCATGCCTTGCCTGCCTTTCAGCAGGGGACGGATTTGGATAAGAAGATTCTCTGGGAATGGCTACAGTTAATCGAATATATGGCTGAAAATGGTGGTCAACATATGCGGATTGGTCTTGATTTGACATCTGGTTTTCTTGTCTTTTCAAGGATGGCAGCCATTTTAAAACGGTATTTGGAATACAATCGTTTTATCACCATTGAAGCCTATGACCGAACTCGGCATTATGATTTGCTGGTTACCAATAACCCGATTCATAAGAAGGAACAGACCCCAGTTTATTATTTAAAAAACGACTTGGATTTGGAAGATTTGGCAGGGATTCGTCAGTTATTATTCACTTAAAAGGCTTGGTTGTTCCAGGTCTTTTTTGTAAAATTTACACAATCTCCTCACATTTTTTTAAAAATTAAAAAAAGTTGATAAACAAGAAAGCGCTTTATTTTGTATACTAGTTACTGTAAAGAGGAGACATCCTCAAGATCATTATCAGGAGGACAGCACATGTCACAAGAAAAATACATCATGGCCATTGACCAGGGAACTACAAGCTCTCGTGCCATTATTTTCAACAAAAAAGGAGAAAAGGTCAGCTCGAGTCAAAAAGAGTTTACTCAGATTTTCCCTCAGGCAGGTTGGGTAGAGCACAATGCCAATGAAATTTGGAACTCTGTTCAGTCAGTTATTGCGGGTGCTTTCATCGAAAGCGGTGTCAAGCCAAATCAAATCGAAGCAATCGGGATTACCAACCAGCGTGAAACAACTGTTGTCTGGGATAAGAAAACAGGCCTTCCTATCTACAACGCAATCGTTTGGCAGTCACGCCAGACAGCACCTTTGGCTGAGCAACTAAAAAGTCAAGGTTATGTGGAAAAATTCCATGAAAAGACTGGTTTGATCATCGATGCTTACTTCTCTGCTACCAAGGTTCGTTGGATTTTGGACCATGTAGAAGGCGCTCAAGAGCGAGCAGAAAAAGGAGAATTGCTCTTTGGTACTATTGACACTTGGTTGGTTTGGAAATTGACTGACGGTGCGGCTCACGTGACTGACTACTCAAATGCAGCTCGTACCATGCTTTATAACATTAAAGAACTCAAATGGGATGATGAGATTTTAGAAATCCTCAATATTCCTAAAGCAATGTTGCCTGAGGTTCGTTCTAACTCTGAAATCTACGGTAAGACAGCCCCATTCCATTTCTATGGTGGAGAAGTCCCAATCTCAGGTATGGCTGGGGACCAACAGGCAGCCCTCTTTGGACAGTTGGCCTTTGAACCTGGTATGGTTAAAAATACTTATGGAACAGGTTCTTTCATCATCATGAATACTGGGGAAGAGATGCAGTTGTCTGAGAACAACCTCTTGACAACCATTGGTTACGGAATTAACGGCAAGGTTTACTATGCCTTGGAAGGGTCTATCTTTATCGCAGGAAGTGCTATTCAGTGGCTTCGTGACGGACTTCGCATGGTTGAAAATTCACCAGAGTCTGAAAAATATGCTCGTGATTCGCACAACAACGACGAAGTTTATGTCGTTCCGGCCTTTACAGGTCTAGGTGCTCCATACTGGAACCAAAACGCTCGTGGTTCTGTCTTTGGTTTGACTCGTGGAACAACTAAAGAAGACTTTATCAAGGCAACTCTTCAATCTATCGCTTATCAAGTCCGTGATATCATCGATACGATGCAAGTGGATGCTCAGACAGCTATCCAAGTCTTGAAAGTAGACGGCGGTGCAGCTATGAATAATTTCCTCATGCAGTTCCAAGCTGATATTTTGGGAATCGATATCGCACGCGCCAAAAACTTGGAAACAACAGCTCTAGGTGCAGCCTTCCTAGCAGGTTTGTCAGTAGGCTACTGGAAGGACTTGGATGAGTTGAAACTTTTGAACGAGACAGGAGAACTCTTTGAACCATCTATGAACGAATCTCGCAAGGAACAACTCTACAAGGGCTGGAAGAAGGCTGTGAAAGCAACCCAAGTCTTTGCGGAAATCGACGATTAATATTGGAAGAATAAAGCGACTCAGTTAGAAAGTGTGTAAATATGGAATTTTCAAAGAAAACACGTGAATTATCAATTAAAAAAATGCAAGAACGTACCTTGGACCTCTTGATTATCGGTGGAGGAATTACAGGGGCTGGTGTAGCCTTGCAGGCAGCAGCTAGTGGTCTAGATACTGGTTTGATTGAAATGCAGGACTTCGCAGAAGGAACATCCAGCCGTTCAACAAAACTGGTTCACGGAGGACTACGTTACCTTAAGCAATTTGATGTAGAAGTGGTATCAGATACAGTTTCTGAACGTGCAGTGGTTCAACAAATCGCTCCACACATTCCGAAACCAGACCCAATGCTCTTGCCAGTTTACGATGAAGATGGAGCTACTTTTAGCCTCTTCCGTCTTAAAGTAGCTATGGATCTTTACGACCTCTTGGCAGGTGTCAACAACACACCAGCTGCTAACAAGGTTTTGAGTAAGGAAGAAGTCTTGGAACGCCAGCCAAACTTGAAGAAAGAAGGCTTGGTAGGAGGTGGGGTTTACCTTGACTTCCGTAACAACGATGCACGTCTCGTGATTGAAAACATAAAACGTGCCAACCAAGACGGTGCCCTCATTGCCAACCATGTTAAGGCAGAAGGCTTCCTCTTTGACGAAAGTGGCAAGATTACAGGTGTTGTAGCTCGTGATCTCTTGACAGACCAAGTCTTTGAAATCAAGGCCCGTCTGGTGATTAACACAACAGGTCCTTGGAGTGATAAAGTACGTAACTTGTCTAATAAGGGAACACAATTCTCACAAATGCGTCCAACTAAGGGAGTTCACTTGGTAGTGGATTCAAGCAAGATCAAGGTTTCACAGCCAGTTTACTTTGATACAGGTTTGGGTGATGGCCGTATGGTCTTTGTTCTCCCACGTGAAAACAAGACTTACTTCGGTACAACGGATACAGACTACACAGGTGATTTGGAACATCCAAAAGTGACGCAGGAAGATGTAGATTACCTACTTGGCATTGTCAATAACCGCTTCCCAGAAGCCAACATTACTATTGATGATATCGAAAGCAGCTGGGCAGGTCTTCGTCCATTGATCGCAGGCAATAGCGCTTCTGACTACAATGGAGGAAATAACGGAACCATCAGTGATGAAAGCTTTAACAACTTGATTGCGACTGTTGAATCTTATCTCTCTAAAGAAAAAACTCGTGAAGATGTAGAGGCTGCTGTTAGCAAGCTTGAAAGCAGTACCTCTGAGAAACATTTGGACCCATCTGCAGTTTCTCGTGGTTCTAGCTTGGACCGAGATGATAATGGTCTCTTGACCCTTGCTGGTGGTAAAATCACAGACTACCGTAAGATGGCTGAAGGAGCTATGGAGCGCGTGGTTGACATCCTCAAAGCAGAATTTGACCGTAGCTTTAAACTCATCAATTCTAAGACTTACCCTGTTTCAGGTGGGGAATTGAACCCAGCAAATGTGGACTCAGAAATCGAAGCCTTTGCGCAACTTGGAGTGTCACGTGGATTGGATAGCAAGGAAGCCCAGTATCTCGCAAATCTTTATGGTTCAAATGCTCCGAAAGTCTTTGCCCTTGCTCACAGCTTGGAACAAGCGCCAGGACTCAGCTTGGCAGATACCTTATCCCTTCACTATGCAATGCGCAATGAGTTGGCTCTGAGCCCAGTTGACTTCCTCCTTCGCCGTACCAACCACATGCTCTTTATGCGTGATAGTTTGGATAGCATTGTGGAGCCAGTTCTGGATGAAATGGGACGATTCTATGATTGGTCAGAAGAAGAAAAAGCAGCCTACCGTGCGGATGTTGAAGTAGCCCTTGCTAACAACGATCTAGCGGCATTGAAAAATTAAGAAAAACTAGAAGTGAGGGAACAAGCCTTCCTTGCCTTCCCTCTCCTTCTTTAAAATGGAGACAACGATATGATGAAAGAATTATTTGGAGAATTTTTGGGGACTTTAATCCTTATCCTCCTAGGAAATGGTGTTGTAGCAGGTGTGGTTCTTCCCAAAACCAAGAGTAACAATTCAGGGTGGATCGTCATCACGATGGGATGGGGAATTGCTGTAGCCGTTGCGGCCTTTGTATCTGGCACGCTCAGCCCAGCCCACTTAAATCCAGCTGTGACATTTGCGATGGCCTTAAAAGGAACGCTCTCTTGGGGTTCTGTTTTCCCTTATATTCTAGCCCAATTCGCAGGAGCGATGGTGGCTCAGATTTTGGTTTGGTTGCAATTCAAACCACACTATGAGGCGGAAGAAAATGCAGGAAATATTCTAGCAACTTTCAGCACTGGACCAGCTATCAAAGATACTGTGTCAAACTTGATTAGTGAAATCCTTGGGACTTTTGTCTTGGTATTGACAATCTTTGCTTTGGGTCTCTATGACCTTCAAGCAGGGCTAGGAACCTTTGCAGTGGGAACCTTGATTGTCGGTATCGTTCTTTCACTAGGTGGGACAACTGGTTGTGCCTTGAACCCAGCTCGTGACCTCGGTCCTCGTATCATGCACAGTATCCTTCCAATTTCAAACAAGGGAGACGGAGACTGGTCTTATGCCTGGATTCCTGTTGTGGGACCTGTTATCGGTGCAGCCTTGGCCGTGCTTGTATTCTCACTTTTCTAATCTAGAAAACAATTATGTTGATAGAGCTTGAGATAAGTATCTCAGGCTTTTTTATGTGAAAAATCTCACTTTTGTTTTCTGCTATTTTATGCTAAAATATTAAAAATCAAATGTTAATTCTAAAGTTAGCAACTAAGATAGGAGAGCTATATGTCTAATTCATTTATCAAATTGTTAGTCTCTCAATTGTTTGCAAATTTAGCAGATATTTTCTTTAGAGTAACAATCATTGCTAACATATACATTATTTCAAAATCAGTAATTGCCACGTCACTAGTTCCCATTTTAATAGGGATATCCTCTTTTGTTGCGAGTCTTTTAGTTCCTTTAGTTACTAAAAGGATAGCGCTCAATAGGGTTTTATCTTTATCCCAATTTGGAAAGACTATATTATTGGCGATACTGGTAGGAATGTTTACCGTAATGCAATCCGTAGCGCCTTTGCTAACCTATCTATTTGTTGTGGCAATTTCAATATTGGATGGTTTTGCCGCACCTGTTTCTTATGCTATTGTGCCTCGCTATGCGACCGATTTGGGTAAGGCTAACTCAGCTTTATCAATGACTGGTGAAGCTGTTCAATTGGTAGGGTGGGGGTTGGGTGGACTCTTGTTTGCAACAATTGGTCTGTTGCCTACCACGTTTATCATTTTAATCTTGTATATCATTTCTAGCTTTCTGATGTTATTTCTTCCGAAGGCTGAAGTGGAGGTGTTAGAGTCAGAAACTAATCTTGAAATTTTGCTCAAAGGTTGGAAGTTAGTTGCTAGAGATCCTAGATTAAGACTTTTTGTATCAGCAAATTTATTTGAAATTTTCTCAAATACGATTTGGGTTTCGTCTATCATACTTGTCTTTGTAACTGAGTTATTAAATGAAACGGAAAGTTACTGGGGATATTCTAATACAGCATATTCTATCGGGATTATAATTAGTGGCTTAATTGCTTTTCGGCTATCTGAAAAGTTTCTTGCTCTTAAGTGGGAAAGTATTCTTTTTTCTCTTGTAGCCATGGCAATAGTGACGCTGACTATTCTATTTTTTCCAAATGCACAGATGTTTTTAGTATTTTCAGCTTTAGTTGGTATGTTATCGCAGCTAAAAGAAGTTCCTGAAAGTGTATTTCTTCAGGAAACAGTAGAGGAAAATAACTTGGTTAATGTCTATTCCGTTCTGGAAGTGATTTCGACACTAGCATTTTCAGTATTTGTTTTGCTAATGAGCTATATTACTGAGAATTTTGGTATTAGCATCAGTTTTTGGCTATCAGCCATTTGTCTGATGATAGAAGCTATTTTAATTTATATCAGACGAGATTATTTTAGGTAAGAGACTAGTTAAAAAGTCTTGAAAAATTAGAAAAGCGCATAGTATCAGGTGTTGAAAAAACTTGATATTGTGCGTTTTATTATGGGAAGATTTTCTTCATTTTCTCCTGAAATTGAGTTTTTGCCCAGCCTCACTCTATTTAAAATATACATAGAAAAAGCGCATAATCCTTAAAGTAAGCTGAAATCTAGTGAAAATGTACGGTAAACAATTGAAAAACTAGCCTATAAAGTGGTACAATGGTAGAAAAATACTATAGTAAGAGTCTATCTTATTTAGCAAAAATTACAGAAATGAATGGTTTTTCTTGATGAAACAGAGAAAAGAATTGTACCTCTTTCTTGGTCGGACAGTCTTGTATTTTCTTATCTTTCTGGGGCTGCTTTACTTCTTTAGCTATCTTGGTCAGGGTCAAGGAAGCTTTATCTATAATGAATTTTAACTTGAAGGAGAATTCCTATTGTGTCAAATAAACCAATAGTAGATATGATTGAAACCATTGAGCATTTTGCTCAGACACAGCCTAGCTATCCTGTTTACAATGTTTTGGGGCAGGAACACACTTATGGAGATTTAAAGGCTGATTCGGATAGTTTGGCTGCAGCCATTGATCAACTGGATTTGCCAGAGAAGTCTCCTGTGGTTGTTTTTGGTGGCCAAGAATATGAAATGTTGGCAACTTTTGTAGCGCTGACTAAGTCAGGTCATGCCTACATTCCAATTGATAGCCATTCGGCTTTGGAGCGAGTTTCAGCTATTTTAGAAGTAGCGGAGCCAAGTTTGATTATTGCCGTTTCAGACTTCCCATTGGAGCAGGTTTCTACGCCGATGATGACTCTAGCTCAGGTTCAAGAAGCCTTTGCTCAAGGGTCTAGATATGAGATCACGCATCCAGTCAAGGGAGATGATAACTACTACATTATCTTTACTTCTGGTACGACTGGTAAGCCAAAGGGAGTGCAGATTTCACATGATAATCTCCTCAGCTTTACCAACTGGATGATTACGGACAAGGAATTTGCGACGCCAAGTCGTCCGCAAATGCTGGCTCAGCCACCTTATTCTTTTGACTTGTCTGTCATGTATTGGGCACCGACATTAGCACTTGGTGGTACACTTTTCGCTCTTCCTTCAGCTATTACTCAGGACTTTAAGCAACTCTTTGCGACCATCTTTTCATTGCCAATCGCTATCTGGACATCAACGCCTTCTTTTGCGGATATGGCCATGTTGTCTGAAGACTTTAATAGCGAGAAAATGCCTGGTATCACGCATTTCTACTTTGATGGAGAAGAATTGACGGTCAAAACGGCTCAAAAACTACGTGAGCGTTTCCCAAATGCCCGTATTATCAATGCTTATGGCCCAACAGAAGCGACAGTGGCCCTGTCAGCAGTTGCCGTGACAGATGAGATGCTAGCGAATCTCAAACGTCTACCAATTGGCTATACCAAGGCTGATTCTCCAACCTTTATCATTGACGAGGAAGGAAATAAACTGCCAAATGGTGAACAGGGAGAAATCATTGTTTCAGGACCGGCCGTCTCAAAAGGTTATATGAATAATCCTGAAAAAACAGCAGAAGCCTTCTTTGAGTTTGAAGGTCTGCTAGCCTATCACACAGGTGATGTGGGAACCATGACAGATGAGGGCTTGCTTCTCTACGGCGGACGCATGGACTTCCAGATTAAGTTCAACGGTTACCGCATTGAGTTAGAAGATGTCTCTCAAAACCTCAATAAGTCTCGCTTTATCGAGTCTGCTGTTGCAGTACCGCGCTATAATAAAGACCACAAGGTGCAAAATCTTCTAGCCTATGTCATCTTAAAAGATGGTGTTCGTGAGCAGTTTGAGCGTGATATCGATATTACCAAGGCCATTAAGGAAGACTTGACAGATATTATGATGTCTTATATGATGCCGTCCAAATTCCTTTATCGAGACAGTTTGCCACTGACTCCAAATGGAAAAATTGATATCAAAGGATTGATTAATGAGGTAAATAGGAGATGATGGAGTTTTTTAAACAGCTTCCTCATTTAGAGCCATACGGCAATCCTCAGTATTTTGTCTATGTGATTGCTGCAACCTTGCCCATCTTTATCGGCCTCTTTTTCAAGAAACGCTTTGCCTGGTATGAGGTATTGGTTAGTCTCTTCTTTATCGTTACCATGCTGGTAGGTGGGAAGACTAATCAATTGGCTGCCTTGGGCATTTATCTGTGCTGGGAAATATTGCTCTTGCTTTTCTATAAGCACTATCGAAAAAGTAAGGATGGTAAGTGGGTTTTCTACCTAGTTAGTTTTCTGTCCCTACTGCCGATTATCTTTGTCAAGGTGCAACCAGCTATCAATGGAACGCAGTCTTTGCTTGGATTTTTGGGAATTTCTTACCTGACCTTTCGTTCGGTTGGGATTATCATCGAGCTGAGAGATGGAGTGATTAAGGATTTTAGCCTCTGGGAATTCCTCCGCTTCCTACTCTTCATGCCGACTTTTTCAAGCGGGCCAATCGATCGCTTTAAGCGGTTTAATGAAAATTATCAGACCATTCCTGAGCGAGATGAGTTGATGGATATGCTGGAAGAGGCTGTCAAGTATATCATGCTTGGCTTTCTATATAAGTTTATCATAGCTCATATTTTAGGAGAGACCTTACTCCCTCCTCTGAAGAATCTAGCCCTACAGTCAGGTGGCTTTTTTAACCACTATGCCTTGGCAGTTATGTATACCTTTGGTCTAGAACTTTTCTTTGACTTTGCAGGCTACTCTATGTTTGCCTTGGCCATTTCAAATTTGATGGGAATTCGTAGCCCTGTCAACTTTAACAAGCCTTTTTTATCTAGGGATTTAAAAGAGTTTTGGAATCGCTGGCACATGAGTCTGTCTTTCTGGTTCCGTGACTTTGTCTTTATGCGAATGGTCATGGTGTTGACCAGAAAGAAGGTCTTTAAGAATCGCAATGTAACCTCAAGTGTGGCCTATATTGTAAATATGCTGATTATGGGATTTTGGCATGGAGTGACCTGGTACTATATCGCCTATGGCCTCTTTCATGGATTAGGCTTGGTTATTAATGATGCTTGGATTCGTAAGAAAAAAACGCTCAATAAGGAACGGAAAAAAGCAGGGAAAGCTGCTCTACCTGAGAATCGCTGGATTCAGTTGCTTGGCATGGTTATCACCTTCCATGTCGTCATGCTGTCATTCTTAATCTTTTCTGGATTTTTGAATGATTTATGGTTTAAAAAATAAAAGGAAATAAAATATGGATATCAAATCAGAAGTTATTGAAATTATTGATGAGTTGTTTATGGAAGATGTTTCTGACATGATGGATGAAGATCTTTTTGATGCAGGTGTCTTGGATAGTATGGGAACGGTTGAGTTGATTGTGGAGATTGAAAACCGTTTTGATATTCGTGTCCCTGTTACAGAGTTTGGTCGCGACGACTGGAATACAGCCAATAAAATCATAGTTGGTATTGTGGAGCTACAAAATGCTTAAACGCTTATGGTTAATCTTTGGGCCTATCTTCATAGCTGGATTTTTGGTTCTTCTACTCATCTTTTTTTATCCAAGTACAACAAGCCATAATCTGACGGAGGAGAAATATTCGGCGGCTTCTGTTAGTGTAGAGAGTTTTAAAGAGAGAAGCCAAAAAGTAAGGGCTCTTACAGATCCAAATATGCGTTTTATTCCTTTTCTAGGGTCCAGTGAATGGATTCGATTTGATAGTGTCCATCCAGCTGTTTTAGCCGAGAAATACCATCGTCCCTATCGTCCTTACTTTTTAGGTCAAGCAGGAGCAGCCTCTCTAAATCAATATTTTGGCCTACAGCAAATTTTGCCAGAAATAGAGGATAAGCAGGCAGTATTTGTAATTTCGCCTCAGTGGTTTACGGAGGCTGATTATGAACCCGCAGCGTTTCAGAGATTTTTTAACAGTGACCAATTGACAGCTTTTCTGGAAAATCAATCTGGTGACACTGCTGCAAAGCATGCGGCTATTCGATTGTTAAAGCAGAATCCTAATGTTGCATTAAAAGGCATTGTTCAAAAACTGTCAAAGGGTGAAGAATTATCAGAGGTTGATCAGGTTGCTATTAATATTTTTGCCCGATTCAATGAGAGACAGGCTTCTCTATTTGGTCAGTTCTCCATTAGAGGAAAACTCAAATATAAGGAACATGTGGAAAATTATTTAAAAGATCTTCCAGATCAATTTTCTTACCAAGAGTTAGAAAAAATTGCTCGAAAGGATGCAGAAGCCAATACGACCAATAATGATATGGGGATGGAAAATCATTTCTATACGAGAGAGGTTAAGAAGGATTTGAAAAAATGGGAAGGGTATCAAAAGAATTACAGTTTCCTAAAATCATCTGAATATAATGATTTACAGTTGGTTCTCAATCAATTTGCAAAATCGAAAGTTAATGTCCTCTTTGTCATCCAGCCTGTCAATAAGAAATGGATGGACTACACAGGGCTCAGAGAAGATATGTACCAGCATGCAGTGGAGAAAATTCGTTACCAATTAGAAAGTCAAGGTTTCACTAATATTGCTGACTTTTCAAAAAATGGAGGGGATCCTTATTTTGTTAAGGATACCATTCACCTAGGTTGGTTGGGTTGGCTTGCTTTTGATAAGGCAGTTGATCCTTTCCTATCCAATCCCACGCCAGCTCCGACTTACCATCTGAATGAACGCTTTTTCAGCAAAGATTGGGCGACTTATGATGGAGATGTCAAGACATTCAAATAGATAATAATATATAGAAGAGTTCAAGAATGAAACTGGTTTTCACGTTTTTTCTTGACTCTTTTTTTGGTTGTGATATAATTAACCAGTAAATAATTTTTCAAAGAATAGTATTTTTCTCTTAAAAAAGAGAAGTCCAAAAGGAAAGGAGTCAGATATGAGACAGCTAGCGAAGGATATCGATGCTTTTTTAAATGAGGTGATTTTGCAGGCGGAAAATCAGCATGAAATTCTAATAGGTCATTGTACTAGCGAGGTAGCTCTGACCAATACCCAGGAGCATATCCTCATGCTCTTGTCGGAGGAATCTTTAACCAATTCAGAGTTGGCTCGTCGCCTCAATGTCAGTCAGGCGGCGGTTACCAAGGCCATTAAATCTCTGGTTAAGGAAGGGATGTTAGAAACATCTAAAGATCCTAAGGATGCGCGTGTGATTTTTTACCAGTTGACTGATTTGGCTCGTCCAATCGCTGAGGAGCACCATCATCACCATGAGCATACACTTTTAACTTATGAACAAGTGGCGACTCAGTTTACTCCAAATGAACAAAAAGTGATTCAGCGGTTTTTGACTGCTTTAGTAGGAGAAATCAAATAATGAGATACATTACGGTAGAGGATTTATCCTTCTATTATGATAAGGAGCCTGTTCTTGAACATATCAATTATAGTGTTGATAGTGGGGAATTTGTTACCTTGACAGGGGAGAATGGGGCAGCTAAGACGACACTGATTAAGGCCAGTCTTGGAATTCTTCAGCCACGCATTGGAAAGGTAACTATTTCAAAGACAAATACGCAGGGTAAGAAATTGAGAATAGCCTATCTTCCCCAGCAGATTGCCAGTTTTAATGCTGGTTTTCCAAGTACGGTTTATGAATTTGTCAAATCTGGTCGCTATCCGAGAAAGGGTTGGTTCCGTCGCTTGAATGCTCATGATGAGGAGCATAT
Organism: Streptococcus mitis; assembly: GCF_003942685.1. GTDB lineage: Bacteria > Bacillota > Bacilli > Lactobacillales > Streptococcaceae > Streptococcus > Streptococcus mitis_CD. The sequence continues at coordinate 87,140 of NZ_RJNR01000001.1, forward strand.
CAAGGCTAGTCTGGACTCAGTTGGCATGTGGGAACACAGAGACAAACGCTTGGGTTCTCTATCTGGGGGGCAAAAGCAGCGAGCGGTGATTGCGCGTATGTTTGCTTCTGACCCAGATGTGTTTATCCTAGATGAGCCGACAACGGGGATGGATGCAGGAAGTAAAAATGAATTTTACGAACTCATGCACCACAGCGCCCATCATCACGGCAAGGCTGTTTTGATGATTACTCATGACCCTGAAGAAGTTAAGGACTATGCGGACCGCAATATTCATCTAGTCCGTAACCAAGACTCGCCATGGCGTTGTTTCAACGTTCATGAGAATGATCAGGAGGTGGGCCATGCTTAGTTTATTATCTTATGACTTTATGCAACGTGCCTTTCTGGCTGTTATTGCTATGAGTCTTTTCTCGCCAGTATTAGGAACCTTCCTTATCTTGCGCCGTCAGAGTTTGATGAGTGATACCCTCAGCCACGTCTCGCTTTCAGGTGTAGCCTTTGGTCTGGTCCTAGGGATTTCTCCGACTGTTTCTACGATTGCCATTGTCTTGATTGCGGCGGTCTTTTTGGAGTATCTCCGTACGGTTTACAAGAGCTTTATGGAAATCGGGACAGCGATCCTCATGTCAACAGGTCTGGCTGTTTCTCTGATTGTCATGAGTAAGGGTAAAAGCTCGAGTTCAATGAGTTTGGACCAGTATCTTTTTGGTTCAATCGTGACGATCAGCGAAGAGCAGGTTATTTCCCTCTTTGTCATTGCGGCGGTTGTTTTGATTTTGACCTTCCTCTTCCTTCGTCCTATGTATATCTTGACCTTTGATGAGGATACGGCCTTTGTGGATGGCTTGCCAGTTCGTACCATGTCCATTCTTTTTAACATGGTTACAGGGGTGGCCATTGCCCTTATGATTCCTGCTGCAGGAGCTCTTTTGGTATCGACTATCATGGTCTTGCCAGCTAGTATTGCCCTGCGTCTGGGGAAAAACTTTAAATCGGTTATGCTGCTTGCCAGTGCGATTGGATTTTTGGGAATGGTAGCAGGACTTTACATTTCCTACTATGCAGAAACACCTGCAAGTGCAAGTATTACCATTATTTTTGTAACTGTCTTTTTACTCATTAGTTTAGTAAGACGTTTTATCAAATAGGAGACTAACGTGAAAAAAATTAGCTTATTGTTCGCCAGTCTATGTGCCTTGTTTTTAGTGGCTTGTTCCAATCAAAATCAGGCAGATGGCAAACTCAATATCGTGACAACCTTTTACCCTGTCTATGAATTTACCAAGCAAGTCGCAGGAGATACTGCTAATGTAGAACTCCTCATCGGTGCTGGTACAGAACCCCATGAATATGAACCGTCTGCCAAGGCAGTTGCCAAAATCCAAGATGCAGATACCTTCGTTTATGAAAATGAAAACATGGAAACATGGGTTCCTAAATTGCTAGATACCTTGGATAAGAAAAAGGTGAAAACCATCAAGGCGACAGGCGATATGTTGCTCTTACCAGGTAGCGAGGAAGAAGAGGGAGACCATGACCATGGAGAAGAAGGTCATCACCATGAGTTCGATCCCCATGTTTGGTTATCACCAGTTCGTGCCATTAAACTAGTAGAGCATATCCGTGATAGCTTATCAGCAGATTATCCTGATAAAAAAGAGACCTTTGAGAAGAATGCTGCTGCCTATATCGAAAAATTGCAAGCCTTGGATAAGGCTTATGCAGAAGGCTTGTCTCAAGCCAAACAAAAGAGCTTTGTAACGCAACATGCAGCCTTTAACTATCTGGCCTTGGACTATGGACTCAAACAAGTCGCAATTTCAGGCCTCTCTCCAGATGCAGAGCCATCAGCTGCTCGCTTGGCGGAATTGACAGAGTACGTTAAGAAAAATAAAATCGCCTATATCTATTTTGAAGAAAATGCCTCACAAGCCCTTGCTAACACACTTTCAAAAGAAGCAGGTGTCAAAACAGATGTCCTTAATCCTTTAGAAAGTCTGACAGAAGAGGATACCAAGGCTGGAGAAAACTACATTTCCGTGATGGAGAAAAATCTCAAGGCTCTAAAACAAACAACAGACCAAGAAGGCCCAGCAATCGAGCCTGAAAAGGCAGAGGATACCAAGACAGTTCAAAATGGTTATTTTGAAGATACAGCTGTCAAGGACCGCACCTTGAGTGACTATGCAGGTAATTGGCAGTCAGTTTATCCTTTCCTTGAAGATGGAACTTTGGATCAGGTCTTTGACTATAAGGCTAAGTTGACTGGTAAGATGACTCAGGCTGAGTACAAGGCCTACTATACAAAAGGCTATCAGACAGATGTAACTAAGATTAAAATCACTGATAACACTATGGAATTTGTTCAAGGTGGACAAAGTAAGAAATATACTTACAAGTATGTTGGTAAGAAAATATTGACTTATAAGAAAGGCAATCGTGGCGTGCGCTTCCTTTTTGAAGCCACAGATGCAGACGCTGGTCAGTTCAAGTATGTTCAGTTTAGTGACCACAATATCGCCCCAGTTAAGGCAGAACATTTCCATATCTTCTTTGGAGGCACAAGCCAAGAAGCCCTCTTTGAAGAAATGGATAACTGGCCAACCTACTACCCAGATAACCTATCTGGCCAAGAAATCGCCCAAGAAATGTTGGCACATTGATGAGAAACCGACTAGATCATAGGAGCTAGTCGGTTTTTTGGGTACTAGATGGCTAACTTCATGATAGATCTTTCAGATACATAAGGCGCTTTAAAAAATAAATAAAACTCTTGAAATATCGGGGCTTGTATGTTAGAATGATTTTAACGGACAAGGTTCATTAGAACACCAAAGCCCCTAACTATGCCAGTAGTTAAGGGCTTTTTTGACGTATCTTAGAGATTTAACGGGTGTTGATAGGCTAGTCACTCGGTCTACTTCTTACCATCTAGCCATTTGCAGACGAAATACAAGATAATTCCTGCTATGACGTCCGCTATAATAGTAAGAACGAGCTCTGGGGCAAGGTTCATTAGTTTCACCTCCTCTCACGAACCGTAAGGAACGTAATCGGTAACCGATGACAAAAATAGTATACACATCAAATTTAGATCATCAACCTCACTTAATGCTTGAACTATTGGAGTGCGGTTCACTTCAATGATGTTTTTTGTGAGTCTTTTAAAGGGATTAACCGTTACTTGTTTCGTTTCTTTGTCCACGACTTGTAATGTTCAGATAGTATGTTGATAATCAACGGAGTTAGAAAGAACTCGTATGGTGCACCTAATTCTTTACCAGTTGGTTTAGCAAGAAATCAGACGACAATGTGACAATTCACCTCTAATTATGGACATTTCAGGAAAAATCGCAGTAAAAACTGCACAGCCTTCTTTAAATGTGCTATAATACAGGAAAAATAATGATGGAGGTCACGATAATGGCAACATTTTTGATGATTTTTGTGGTGGTTTGTGTGCTCCTATTGGTGATAGTCACACTGAGTACAGTTTATGTAGTTCGTCAGCAGTCGGTGGCGATTATTGAACGCTTTGGGAAATACCAAAAGGTTGCCAATAGCGGTATTCATATTCGCTTGCCTTTTGGGATTGACTCGATTGCAGCGCGGATTCAGTTGCGCTTGTTGCAAAGTGATATTGTGGTTGAGACTAAGACCAAGGATAATGTGTTCGTTATGATGAATGTGGCGACACAGTACCGTGTCAATGAGCAGAGCGTGACAGATGCCTACTATAAACTCATGCGTCCAGAATCTCAGATTAAATCTTATATCGAAGACGCTCTTCGCTCTTCTGTTCCCAAATTAACCTTGGATGAATTGTTTGAGAAAAAAGATGAGATTGCCCTTGAAGTTCAACACCAAGTGGCGGAAGAAATGACTACTTACGGTTATATTATTGTGAAAACCTTGATTACTAAGGTCGAACCAGATGCAGAAGTCAAGCAATCCATGAATGAAATCAATGCGGCGCAACGTAAGCGGGTCGCAGCGCAAGAATTGGCGGAAGCAGACAAGATTAAAATCGTCACTGCAGCTGAAGCCGAAGCAGAAAAAGACCGCCTTCATGGTGTGGGGATTGCCCAACAACGTAAGGCGATTGTGGATGGATTGGCAGAGTCTATCACAGAACTCAAGGAAGCCAATGTTGGTATGACAGAAGAGCAAATCATGTCTATCCTCTTGACCAACCAGTATTTGGATACCTTAAATACCTTTGCTTCTAAAGGAAATCAAACGATCTTTTTACCAAATACGCCAAATGGTGTGGATGATATCCGTACACAAATCTTGTCAGCCCTCCGTGCTGAGAAGAAATAATAGACTAAAGAGCCTGGAGTCAGGCTCTTTTTAGTGTTCGTGAGAGATAGGTCTTAGCTATTCATAAAAGTTACTAACAGGTTGTGGATAAGTGTGGATAACTTCTGATTATTTTAGTGATAATTCTTATTTGTGTGACCAATTTAGTAACTTTTGAGGATTATAAAGTAGTTTTAATTGCTGAAACTCAAGAGTTAAGCACAGTTTGGGATAGTTATTCACAGATTGTGGATAATCTTGGGGATTGCAGATTTTTTATTATTTAGCGATGACTTGGTAGCCAGCTAAGTATAAAGGTTAGTTGTTCAGCTTTTAAGAGGTTTTGGTGTTGAATAGTTGATACGAGTGTTTTATCCAGTCGGCATTCTTTTACAAAGTTAAAATGGCTGTGGTTTTGCTCAGTATGAATATCTAGCCATTTATCTTCTTTAGCGAGATAGACTCGGAGGTGGTCAAAGAGAGGGATTCCGAGATCATAGCTTGGTTTTCCTGGACAGGTCGGATAAAATCCGAGAGCTGACCAGATGTACCAAGCAGAGAGACTACCATTGTCTTCATCGCCAGGATAGGCTTCCCAACTTGGGTGAAAAGCTTTCTGACGGAGCGTCTTGATGAGAAGGGCAGTGTAGTAAGGGTAGTTGCTGTAACGGAATAGATAAGGAATGTGGAAGCTAGGTTGGTTGGAAATGGCGAGTTGCCCAAAAGGAGCGGTAGCCATCTCGCTCATTTCGTGAATCTCGTAGCCATAGCCTGTTGTCTCAAAGAGGGGAGCATCTTGACAGGTTTTCAAAAGATAGTTGCTAAAGGCTTCTTTTCCACCCATAAGCTGGATTAAGTCTGGGATGTCATGGAGGACGCCTAAAGTTGCTTGAATGGCAGAGCATTCGGCATAGTCGCGTCCCCAACCATAAGGAGAGAAGTCAGGACGGAAGTTGCCTTGACCATCACACGCTCGTATGTAACCTGTCTCAGCGTCAAATAGATAGCGGTAATTTTGTGATGCGGCCTTGTAGGTTTCAGCGATTTCTATTTTCCCTAGTTTTTCAGCACAGCTAGCGATACAAAAATCGCTATAGGCATAGTCTAGGGTGTGGCTGACGCTTTCGTGGTGGTCGGTAGAGAGGTAGCCCAGTTCTTGGTATTGGGCTAGTCCGTGACGACCATTGATGCCGAGAGGGTCGGACTTGCTGGCTGTTTCAAGCATGGCTTGAAGGAGTTCTTCTTCCAAGTCGGGAGCCATGTCCTTGCAGGCGCTATCGGCGATAATACCGTCTATAAGTGTACCTGGCATCATACCCCGTTCATCTGGAGCCAGCCATTTTGGAAGGAAACCAGTATCGCGGTAGTTATTGAGAAATCCTTCTAAGAAGCGGTGGTAGTGTTCCGGTATGATAAGGGCAAAGAGGGGGAATGTGGTGCGGAAGGTATCCCAGAAACCATTATTGCTAAAGAGGACACCGGGCTTTACAGTTCCAGTAGCCAAATCTTTGTGGATGGCTTGCCCTGATTCATCAACCTCATAAAAAGTCTGAGGAAAGAGGAAGAGTCTGTAGAGACAGTGGTCAAAGAAGGTTCGGTTAGCTTCTCCTGTCTCTATAATGTCAAAACGATGGAGGAGATTTTCCCAATCCGCTTGGGCACTTGCTTTACAGCCTTCAAAATCTTCTTGAGGTAGATTAAGCAGAGCTTGAGAAGGAGAGATGAAAGAAGTCCCTAGCTGAATTTCAGCATGACTATCTGCCAGGTCGATTCGCCAGTCTCCACCTTCTTGGCTGATAGCAAGGATATCCGTATTCATTTGCAGGACAGTGAACATCGTTAGTGGATTTTTGTTGGTTTCAGTTTTTCCTTCTTGTCGCAGGGCAAGATTCCGCTTATCTACTTGCTCTACGGTCAGTTCATCTGCTGCGTGGAGATAGAGGGAGAGAGCTTTTCCTTGCTTTTGCTCCAAACGAATAGAAGCACCGTAGCAAGTCGGTGTGAGCTGGCTTTCAATCTGATAGCGCAGGGAGAAAATCTTCAGATAATGAGGTTGGAAAGAGGCTTTATCCATATCATAGGAAGATTGGCGATGAAAGAGACTGTCTCCGCCCAGTTGGCCTGTGACAGGTGTTAGAAGGAGCCAAGAGTAGTCTCCAATCCAAGGACTGGGCTGGTGAGTTAATCGAATCCCCTGAAAGATAGGCAGATGTGGATCGAAAAACCAAGAGCCCTCCTGGTCACTGGTCTGGGGTACAAAGTAATTCATCCCAAAAGGCACGCCTGTGTATGGCAGGGTATTTCCCCGAGAAAAGGCATGCTTGCTGGCAGTTCCAAAGCGGGTATCGATGGTTTCAAGTAGTGGTTTCATAGTCTTTCCTTTAGCTGTTTTTCTACATTATATCAGAAAAAGATAGCCTTTAGAAAAGGAGTTTCAAAGATAACTATTTTGTAGAAAAATGACTATCATTTGTGTATGTATTTTCTGTCTCAAAAGCTATATACTGAAAATGAAACTTGTTTGAAAGAGGATACTGCACGATGATTTATTCAAAAGAAATTGTTAGAGATTGGCTGGATGAAGTAGCAGAGCGGGCCAAGGACCATCCGGAGTGGGTGGATGTCTTTGAGCGTTGCTATACAGACACCTTGGACAATACGGTTGAAATCCTAGAAGATGGTTCAACTTTTGTCTTGACTGGGGATATTCCTGCCATGTGGCTTCGAGATTCGACAGCCCAACTCAGACCCTACCTGCATGTGGCTAAAAGAGATGCCCTCCTGCGTCAGACCATTGCAGGTTTGGTCAAGCGTCAGATGACCTTGGTACTCAAGGATCCTTATGCCAATTCTTTCAACATTGAGGAGAACTGGAAGGGGCACCACGAGACTGACCACACAGACCTTAACGGCTGGATTTGGGAACGTAAGTACGAGGTAGACTCGCTTTGCTATCCTTTGCAGCTGGCTTATCTCCTCTGGAAAGAGACTGGCGAGACTAGTCAGTTTGATGAGACTTTTGTCGCAGCGACCAAGGAAATTCTTCATCTGTGGACAGTGGAACAAGACCACAAGAATTCTCCTTATCGTTTTGTCCGCGATACGGACCGCAAGGAAGATACCTTGGTAAATGATGGCTTTGGCCCTGATTTTGCAGTGACAGGCATGACCTGGTCAGCTTTTCGTCCGAGTGATGACTGCTGTCAGTATAGTTACTTGATTCCGTCAAATATGTTTGCAGTTGTTGTTTTGGGGTATGTTCAAGAAATCTTCGCAGCATTAAACCTAGCTGATAGCGAGAGTGTTATCACAGACGCTAAGCGTCTTCAGGATGAAATCCAAGAAGGGATCGAAAATTACGCCTACACAAGCAACAGCAAGGGCGAAAAGATTTATGCCTTTGAAGTGGATGGTCTAGGAAATGCCAGCATCATGGATGATCCAAACGTACCAAGTCTGCTGGCTGCACCTTATCTGGGTTACTGTTCGGTCGATGATGAAGTGTATCAAGCAACTCGTCGTACCATTTTGAGCCCTGAAAATCCATATTTCTACCAAGGAGAATACGCTAGCGGTCTCGGAAGTTCTCATACCTTCTATCGCTATATCTGGCCAATCGCTCTGTCTATCCAAGGCTTGACAACGACAGATAAAGCAGAGAAGAAATTCTTACTGGATCAGCTGGTTGCTTGCGATGGTGGTACTGGTGTTATGCATGAAAGCTTCCACGTAGATGACCCAACTCTTTATTCTCGTGAATGGTTCTCTTGGGCCAACATGATGTTCTGTGAGTTGGTCTTGGATTACTTGGATATTCGTTAATCTAGGATTTTACTTGTTTTTAGCCAATTTACCAAGACAAAGTAGCTAAATATATACTTCTTTCAAATTTCATCTCAAATCATAGTTAAATTCTTGATAAATAAAATATTTAGAGTTAAACTGTTGGTGATTTGTTGAATTTGATTGAGCAAATCTTACATCCAAAAACGTTAACAATAAAAATTTAAATTTAGAATGAGGTTTTACTTCATGGAAAATGTTGTCGTACATATTATCTCACATAGTCACTGGGATCGTGAGTGGTACTTGCCTTTTGAAAGCCACCGTATGCAGTTGGTGGAATTATTTGACAATCTCTTTGATCTCTTTGAAAATGACCCTGAGTTCAAGAGCTTCCACTTGGATGGTCAAACCATTGTCCTTGATGACTACTTGGAGATTCGCCCTGAAAATCGCGACAAAGTCCAACGATACATCGACGAAGGCAAACTTAAAATTGGTCCTTTTTACATCTTGCAAGATGACTACTTGATTTCAAGTGAAGCCAATGTCCGCAATACCTTGATTGGTCAGCAAGAAGCTGCAAAATGGGGCAAATCCACTCAGATTGGTTACTTCCCAGATACTTTTGGAAATATGGGACAAGCTCCTCAAATCCTTCAAAAATCAGGCATTCACGTGGCAGCCTTTGGTCGTGGTGTGAAACCGATTGGATTTGACAACCAAGTTCTCGAAGATGAGCAGTTTACTTCCCAGTTTTCAGAAATGTACTGGCAGGGTGCGGACGGAAGTCGTGTCCTCGGTATCCTCTTTGCCAACTGGTATAGTAATGGGAATGAAATCCCAGTTGATAAAGACGAGGCCTTGACCTTCTGGAAACAAAAACTGGCAGACGTGCGTGACTATGCTTCGACCAACCAGTGGTTGATGATGAACGGCTGTGACCATCAGCCTGTCCAGAAAAATTTGAGTGAAGCCATTCGTGTGGCAAATGAACTCTTCCCAGATGTAACCTTTGTTCATAGTTCTTTTGATGAATATGTTCAAGCTGTGGAAAGTGCCCTACCAGAGCAATTATCAACGGTTACAGGTGAGTTGACCAGTCAGGAAACAGACGGCTGGTACACACTTGCCAACACTTCTTCATCTCGTATTTATCTCAAACAAGCCTTCCAAGAAAATAGCAACCTCCTAGAGCAAGTTGTAGAACCCTTGACTATTATCACTGGGGGTCATAACCACAAGGACCAGTTGACCTATGCTTGGAAAACTCTTTTGCAAAATGCGCCGCATGATAGCATCTGTGGCTGTAGCGTGGACGAAGTTCACCGCGAGATGGAAACTCGTTTTGCCAAGGTTAACCAAGTCGGAAACTTTGTTAAGAGCAATCTTCTTAACGAATGGAAGGGTAAAATCGCTACAGCTAAGGCTCAAAGTGATTATCTCTTTACTGTCATTAACACAGGCTTGCATGATAAGGTCGATACTGTCAGCACAGTGATTGATGTGGCGACTTGTGATTTCAAGGAATTGCACCCAACAGAGGGATACAAGAAGATGGCTGCCTTAACCTTGCCAAGTTATCGTGTGGAGGACTTGGATGGTCGTCCTGTAGAGGCTAAAATCGAAGACCTCGGAGCTAATTTTGAGTACGATTTACCAAAAGATAAGTTCCGCCAAGCTCGTATCGCTCGACAAGTGCGCGTGACTATTCCAGTTCACCTAGCACCGCTTTCTTGGACAACCTTCCAATTGCTGGAAGGAGAACAAGAACACCGTGACGGTATTTACCAAAATGGAGTAATTGATACGCCATTTGTAACGGTGAGTGTGGATGACAATATCACAGTCTATGACAAGACAACTCACGAAGCCTATGAAGATTTTATCCGCTTCGAAGACCGTGGTGACATCGGAAACGAGTATATCTATTTCCAACCAAAAGGAACAGAGCCAATCTATGCAGAGCTTAAGGGCTACGAGGTCTTGGAAAACACAGCTCGCTACGCTAAGATTTTGCTCAAACATGAATTGACCGTGCCTGTCAGTGCAGATGAAAAGCTAGAAGAAGAGCAAAAAGGCATCATCGAGTTTATGAAGCGTGAAGCTGGACGTTCAGAAGAATTGACAAGCATTCCTCTTGAAACTGAGATGACTATCTTCGTTGATAATCCACAAATCCGCTTTAAAACTCGCTTTACCAACACTGCCAAAGACCACCGTATCCGTCTCTTGGTCAAGACTCACAACAAGCGTTCAAGTAATGATTCTGAAAGCATTTATGAGGTAGTGACACGACCAAACAAACCAGCAGCTTCATGGGAAAATCCTGAAAATCCTCAACACCAACAAGCCTTTGTTAGTCTGTATGACGATGAAAAAGGTGTGACTGTATCCAACAAGGGATTGAATGAATACGAAATCCTTGGAGACGACACTATTGCAGTGACCATTCTGCGTGCGTCAGGTGAGCTAGGTGACTGGGGTTACTTCCCAACACCAGAAGCACAATGCTTGCGTGAGTTTGAAGTCGAGTTTGCGCTTGAATGCCACCAAGTCCAAGAACGCTTTTCAGCCTATCGTCGTGCTAAAGCCTTGCAGACACCATTTACCAGCCTTCAGCTTGCTAAACAAGAAGGAAGCGTGGCTGCGACTGGTAGCCTCTTGAGCCATTCTGTTCTCAGCATACCGCAAATCTGTCCAACAGCCTTTAAGGTATCTGAAAATGAAGAAGGCTATGTTCTTCGTTACTACAATATGTGTAGTGAAAATGTACGTGTACCGGAAAGCCAACATCTCTTTCTTGACCTACTTGAACGACCATACCCAGTTCATAGAGGTCTCATTTCACCACAAGAGATTCGTACAGAATTCATCAAAAAAGAAGAAATTTAATTTCAAAAAGTAAACATAAAAAGAAAGGAGGGGCGAAAAAGTAAGAATTAACTGCTTATTCGCCCCTTTTTATGGTAAAAACAATGACCATTGCAACGATTGATATCGGAGGGACTGGGATTAAGTTTGCTAGTCTGACTCCTGATGGGAAAATACTGAATAAGACAAGCATTCCAACGCCTGAAAGTTTGGAGGACTTACTAGCTTGGCTAGATCAACGTTTGTCAGAGCAGGATTATAGCGGGATTGCTATGAGCGTTCCAGGCGCGGTCAATCAAGAGACAGGTGTGATTGATGGCTTCAGTGCGGTGCCCTACATTCACGGATTTTCTTGGTATGAGGCGCTTAGCTCTTATCAGATTCCTGTCCATCTGGAAAATGATGCTAACTGCGTTGGACTCAGTGAATTACTGGCTCATCCAGAACTTGAAAATGCAGCCTGTGTCGTGATTGGGACAGGGATTGGCGGAGCCATGATTATCAATGGTAGACTTCATCGAGGTCGCCACGGCCTGGGTGGAGAATTTGGCTACATGACCACCCTTGCCCCTGCTGAAAAGCTCAACAACTGGTCACAACTAGCGTCAACTGGAAATATGGTGCGATACGTGATTGAAAAATCTGGTCAGACTGATTGGGACGGTCGCAAGATTTACCAAGAGGCCGCAGCAGGAAATACCCTTTGCCAAGAAGCAATTGAGCGCATGAACCGTAATCTGGCTCAAGGCTTGCTCAATATCCAATATCTTATCGATCCAGATGTCATTAGTCTGGGAGGCTCTATCAGTCAAAATCCAGATTTTATTCAAGGTGTCAAGAAGGCTGTAGATGACTTTGTTGATACCTACGAAGAATACACGGTCGCACCTCTTATCCAAGCCTGCACCTATCACGCAGATGCCAATCTCTACGGTGCCCTTGTCAACTGGTTACAGGAGGAAAATCAATGGTAAGATTTACAGGACTTAGTTCCAAACAAACTCAGGCAATCGACTTGCTAACAAAGCATATCTCTTTACCAGATGTGGAAGTGGCCGTCGCTCAGTCTGACCAATCCTCTATCTCTATCAAGGGTGAGAGTGGACAGTATCAACTGACCTACCGCAAACCTCACCAACTCTATCGCGCCTTGTCTTTGTTGGCAACAGTTCTAGCAGAAGGTGACAAAGTAGAGATTGAAGAGAAAGCAGCTTATGAAGATTTAGCCTACATGGCAGACTGTTCCAGAAATGCAGTTTTGAATGTAGCCTCTGCCAAGCAGATGATTGAGGTCTTGGCTCTCATGGGTTACTCAACCTTTGATCTCTACATGGAAGACACCTACCAGATTGAGGGGCAGCCCTATTTTGGTTACTTCCGTGGCGCCTATTCAGCAGAAGAGTTGCAGGAAATCGAATCCTATGCCCAGCAGTTTGATATGACCTTTGTGCCTTGTATCCAGACTTTGGCTCACTTATCAGCCTTTGTCAAATGGGGTGTCAAGGAAGTGCAGGAACTCCGTGATGTCGAGGATATCCTTCTTATCGGCGAAGAAAAGGTTTATGACCTGATTGATGGCATGTTTGCTACTTTATCTAAACTGAAGACTCGCAAGGTCAATATCGGGATGGACGAAGCCCACTTGGTTGGTTTGGGACGTTACTTGATATTGAACGGTGTTGTGGATCGTAGTCTCCTCATGTGCCAACACTTGGAGCGCGTGCTGGATATTGCTGACAAATATGGTTTCCACTGCCAGATGTGGAGCGATATGTTCTTCAAACTTATGTCAGCAGATGGCCAGTACGACCGTGATGTGGAAATTCCAGAGGAAACTCGTGTCTACCTAGACCGTCTCAAAGATCGTGTAACCTTGGTTTACTGGGACTATTATCAGGATAGCGAGGAAAAATACAACCGCAATTTCCGCAACCATCACAAGATTAGCCATGACCTTGCCTTTGCAGGTGGTGCTTGGAAATGGATTGGTTTCACACCCAATAACCATTTCAGCCGTCTCATTGCTCTTGAAGCCAATAAAGCCTGTCGTGCCAATGATATCAAAGAAGTCATTGTGACGGGTTGGGGAGATAATGGTGGTGAAACCGCTCAGTTTTCTATCCTACCAAGCTTGCAAATCTGGGCAGAACTCAGCTATCGCAATGACCTAGACCGTTTGTCTGCTCATTTCCAGACCAATACAGGTCTATCGGTTGAAGATTTTATGCAGATTGACCTTGCCAACCTTTTACCAGACTTACCAGGCAATCTCAGTGGCATCAATCCCAACCGCTATGTCTTTTATCAGGATGTTCTCTGTCCGATCCTTGACCGACACATGACACCTGAGCAGGACAAACCGCACTTCGCTAAGGCTGCTGAGACGCTTGCTGACATTAAAGAAAAAGCTGGCAACTATGCCTACCTCTTTGAAACTCAGGCCCAGTTGAATCAGATTTTAAGTGGCAAAGTCGATGTGGGACGACGTATTCGTCAGGCTTACCAAGCAGATGATAAAGGAAGTCTGCAAGAAATCGCAAGGCAAGAATTACCAGAACTCAGAAGCCAAATTGAAGACTTCCATGCCCTCTTTAGCCACCAATGGCTGAAAGAAAACAAGGTCTTTGGCTTGGATACGGTCGATATCCGCATGGGTGGACTCTTGCAACGCATTAAGCGAGCAGAAAGCCGTATCGAAGATTATCTGGCTGGTCAGATTGACCGCATCGATGAGTTAGAAGTGGAAATTCTGCCATTTACAGACTTCTACGCAGACAAGGACTTCGCAGCCACAACAGCCAACCAGTGGCATACTATTGCGACAGCTTCAACCATTTATACAACTTAAAAACAAGAACACCGTGCCTTACTCAGAGTGTTTCTCGTGAAACATCCCTTTCTTAAACAAGTACTCCACATAAAATAATTTGTGGAGTTTTTTCTATAATTAGTAGTTTAACCTAACCTTCAAATAGGAGTATACTAATAATGTAATCGTTATCAAAAGTCTAAAAAGGAATTTTTAGATAGATATCAAAATAAAAAGGGAGGAAATTATGAATAAGTTTTCAAAAACCTTGAGAGACAACTGGATCTTTCTCTTGATGGTTTTGCCAGGGGCACTCTGGTTGATTCTATTCTTCTACATTCCAGTATTTGGAAACGTGGTTGCCTTTAAAGACTACCACATGACCAGTAATGGATTCATAGATAGTATCGTGAATAGTAAATGGGTTGGACTCGATAATTTCAGATTCTTATTTAGTTCAAAAGACGCCTTTATCATTACTCGAAATACTGTCCTCTACAATCTCGGCTTTATCTTTATCGGTTTGATTGTATCAGTAGGGATTGCTATCATCCTAAGTGAACTCCGTTCTAAGAGAATGGTTAAGATCTTCCAAACTTCCATGTTGTTCCCTTACTTCTTGTCTTGGGTTATCATCAGTTTCTTTACAGATGCTTTCCTAAACATTGATAAAGGTGTGTTCAACCATTTCCTAGAATCTATTGGGATGAAGGAAATCAATTTCTACGCTGACTTGGGTATTTGGCCTTATCTCCTACTTTTCCTTGGTATTTGGAAAGGCTTTGGATATAGCAGTGTCATGTACTATGCGACAATCATGGGAATTGATCCAACCTACTACGAAGCAGCAACCGTGGACGGGGCCAGCAAATGGCAACGAATTCGCAATGTAACCATTCCGCAGTTGACACCATTGGTAACCGTATTGACCATTCTTGCAGTCGGAAACATCTTCCGTGCAGACTTTGGTCTCTTCTACCAAATCCCCCACAATGCTGGTCAGCTTTATAACGTAACCAACGTCTTGGACGTATATGTTTATAATGGTTTGACTCAGACAGCGGATATCGGGATGGCTTCAGCGGCAGGTCTCTATCAATCAGTAGTCGGCTTGATTCTGGTTGTCCTATCAAACTTACTTGCAAGACGAGTTGATCCAAACTCAGCCTTGTTCTAGAAAGGAGGAGAATATGGCAGAAAAGAAAATTAAAAAAGAGAAAATTGATAATGTCGGCATTCACTCCTTCAGTAAGAAAGCAGATATCTTCTTTAGTACCATTTCTGGTTTGGTTGCCCTCTCTTGTATCCTACCCTTTGTATTCGTTATCGTTATTTCGGTGACAGATGAAAAGAGTATCCTCCAAAATGGATATAGCTTCTTCCCATCTCAATTTGGATTAGACGGTTTTGAATTTTTGGCACAGTTTAAGGATAAAATCCTCCAAGCCCTCTTCATCTCAGTCTTTGTAACAGTGGTGGGGACTATCACAAACGTTTTTATCACAACAACCTATGCCTACGCTATCTCACGGACAACCTTTAAGTATCGCAGATTCTTTACAATCTTTGCCCTCCTTAGTATGTTGTTCAATGCTGGTTTGGTACCGGGCTATATCGTGGTAACTCGTTTACTTCAACTTGGTGATACAGTTTGGGCCTTGATTGTTCCAATGCTTCTCTCACCATTTAACATCATCTTGATGCGTTCCTTCTTCAAGAAGACCATTCCAGAAGCTATTCTAGAATCTGCTCGTATCGATGGTGCTAGTGAGGCTCGGATCTTCTTCCAAATCTGTTTGCCATTGTCACTACCAGGTATCGCAACCATCACGCTCTTAACAGCTCTTGGTTTCTGGAATGACTGGTTCAACGCCCTTCTTTACATCAAGAGTGACAACTTGTACCCATTGCAATATTTGCTCATGCAAATCCAACAAAATATGGACTACATCGCCAAAGCAGTCGGCCTATCTGGTCAACTGGGAGTTGCTCTACCAAAAGAAACAGGTCGTATGGCCATGGTTGTGGTCGCAACCCTTCCAATCGCGATTTTGTATCCATTCTTCCAACGCTACTTTGTAAAAGGTTTGACTATCGGTGGTGTGAAAGAATAGTGCTTGTCGAGAAAAAACATTTCTCATTTTCCAACTTCCCTTGCGTGAAGTTAAAATCATTATATTGTTTATAAGTTTAAAAATAAAAAAAGGAGTTTTTGTCATGAAAAACTGGAAAAAATATGCTTTTGCATCTGCTAGCGTAGTCGCTTTGGCTGCTGGTCTCGCTGCTTGTGGAAACCTTTCAGGTAACAAGAAAGCTGCTGACTCAGCTTCAGGTGATAAGACTGTTATCAAAATGTACCAAATCGGTGACAAACCAGATAACTTGGATGAATTGCTAGAAAATGCTAACAAAATCATCGGAGAAAAAGTTGGTGCCAAATTGGATATCCAATATCTTGGATGGGGTGACTACGGCAAGAAAATGTCAGTTATCACATCATCTGGTGAAAACTATGATATCGCCTTTGCAGATAACTACGTTGTAAATGCACAAAAAGGTGCTTATGCTGACTTGACAGAATTGTACAAAAAAGAAGGTAAAGACCTTTACAAAGCACTTGACCCAGCTTACATCAAGGGTAATACTGTAAACGGTAAAATTTACGCTGTTCCAGTTGCAGCTAACGTTGCGTCATCTCAAAACTTTGCCTTCAACGGAACTCTTCTTGCTAAATACGGTATCGACATTTCAGGTGTAAACTCATATGAAACACTTGAACCAGTCTTGAAACAAATCAAAGAAAAAGCTCCAGATGTAGTGCCATTTGCGGTTACTAAGAACTTCATCCCATCCGATAACTTTGACTACCCAGTTCCAAATGGACTTCCATTCGTTATCGACCTTGAAGGGGACACTACTAAGATTGTAAACCGTTACGAAGTGCCTCGCTTTAAAGAACACTTGAAGACTCTTCACAAATTCTATGAAGCTGGATACATTCCAAAAGACGTAGCAACAAGCGATACTTCATTTGACCTTCAACAAGATACTTGGTTCGTTCGTGAAGAAACAGTAGGACCAGCTGACTACGGTAACAGCTTGCTTTCACGTGTTGCTAACAAAGATATCCAAATCAAACCAATCACTAACTTCATCAAGAAAAACCAAACAACACAAGTTGCTAACTTTGTTATCTCAAACAACTCTAAGAACAAAGAAAAATCAATGGAAGTGTTGAACCTCTTGAACACTAACCCAGAACTCTTGAATGGTCTTGTATACGGTCCAGAAGGCAAGAACTGGGAAAAACTTCCAGGTAAAGAAAACCGTGTTAAAGTCCTTGATGGCTACAAAGGAAACACTCACATGGGTGGATGGAACACTGGTAACAACTGGATTCTTTACATCAACGAAAACGTTACAGACCAACAAATCGAAGATTCTAAGAAACAATTGGCAGAAGCTAAAGAATCTCCAGCTCTTGGATTCATCTTTAACACTGACAATGTGAAATCTGAAATCTCTGCGATCTCTAATACAATGCAACAATTCGATACAGCTATCAACACTGGTACTGTAGACCCAGACAAAGCTATTCCAGAATTGATGGAAAAATTGAAATCTGAAGGTGCTTACGATAAAGTATTGAACGAAATGCAAAAACAATACGATGAATTCTTGAAAAACAAAAAATCATAAGATCAATTGATTTCGTGTATTCATTCCTAATTCCTAAAAACTGAATCACTGTTTTCCTCAGGCTTATCTGGGGGAGGCAGTGATTTTTTGAAATAAAGACATAGATATTTCTGTTTCTCATTTCCCTTATTTTAACCATTCAGGAAATCTTAAGCACCATTTAGGATTTAGAGTAAGGATTTAGGAAAATATAGCTTATATTAGAGATGTATCGAGTTTACAAAGGAGAGTTCATATGAAGAAGTATCAACTTCTATTCAAAATAAGTGCAGTTTTCTCTTACTTATTTTTCGTATTTGGTCTTTCTCAGCTGACGCTTATTGTTCAAAATTATTGGCAATTTTCTTCCCAGATTGGCAATTTCGTCTGGATTCAAAATCTCTTGAGTTTGCTATTTAGTGGAGTCATGATTTGGATTCTGGTTAAGACAGGGCACGGCTATCTTTTTCGCATTCCGAGAAAAAAATGGCTTTGGTATTCGATTTTGACAGTACTAGTGGTAGTGCTCCAGATCTCTTTTAACGTTCAGACAGCTAAACATGTTCAGTCAACTGCTGAAGGTTGGGCTGTATTGATCGGTTATAGTGGGACCAACTTTGCTGAGCTAGGTATCTATATAACTTTGTTCTTTCTGACTCCACTTATGGAAGAGCTAATCTATAGAGGATTAATGCAACACGCCTTTTTTAAGCATTCGAGATTTGGCCTTGATTTGCTTCTTCCGTCAATTTTATTTGCTCTTCCTCATTTTTCAAGCCTGCCTAGTTTGTTAGATATCTTCGTCTTTGCAACATCTGGCATCATCTTTGCTAGTTTGACCCGCTATACCAAGAGCATTTATCCTTCCTATGCGGTGCATGTGATTAATAATATTTTCGCAACATTACCATTTCTGCTGACTTTTTTACATAGGGTGTTTGGGTAAATACTGGATTGAAAGTTAGGAATGATAGTTTTTCAATTTATAAACGAATTTCAGGAGGTAAATGAGTGTGACACCATTAAAATGGTTTGCTGGAGGAAGCGAAAGACGTTGTGAAGCCATGACTATCATAGATCATCTACTAGAAGACATAAAGGATACGTCTCAGCTGACTCCCTTGAAAAATCTTTTAGTAAGTTATAAAAGACGATTAGAGGATGATGGAACTTCTACTCCATTTATTTTGAGTCAAATGAACGTTGACGTCTCACGTGTGTTGATTGATAACAAGCTAAGTTTGTCAGAAAGTCAAGCTGAGCAGATCAAAAAATTGAGAGAATTATCTGCTATTCGCTATGGTTACTGACGAAATGCAGGGATAAATCCCTTTCTACAATTTCCAGTCAAATAAATTGCATTCGTTTTCTCAAGCAGGTATACTAGTATAGTTAGATGAAAAATTCTGAAAATTTAAGAATAGAAAAGAGAACAAATCTTATGGCAAAAGATATTCGTGTCTTACTTTACTACCTTTACACTCCAATTGAAAATGCAGAGCAATTTGCTGCAGACCACTTGGCTTTCTGTAAATCAATCGGCCTTAAAGGCCGTATCCTAGTCGCTGACGAGGGAATTAACGGAACAGTTTCAGGGGATTATGAAACAACTCAAAAATACATGGACTATGTTCACAGCCTCCCAGGTATGGAAGACCTCTGGTTCAAGATTGACGAAGAAAGTGAACAAGCCTTCAAGAAGATGTTTGTTCGCTACAAGAAAGAGATTGTCCACCTTGGTTTGGAAGACAACGACTTTGACAATGACATCAACCCACTTGAAACAACAGGTGCTTACTTGTCTCCAAAAGAGTTCAAAGAAGCTCTTCTTGACGAAGATACAGTTGTCCTTGACACACGTAACGATTATGAGTACGACCTAGGACACTTCCGTGGGGCTATTCGCCCAGATATCCGCAACTTCCGTGAGTTGCCACAATGGGTCCGTGATAACAAGGAAAAATTCATGGACAAGCGTGTCGTGGTTTACTGTACAGGTGGGGTTCGCTGTGAGAAATTCTCAGGCTGGATGGTCCGTGAAGGCTACAAAGATGTCGGCCAATTGCACGGAGGAATTGCAACTTACGGTAAAGACCCAGAAGTCCAAGGTGAGCTTTGGGATGGGAAAATGTACGTCTTTGACGAGCGTATTGCCGTAGATGTTAACCATGTCAACCCAACTATCGTAGGGAAAGACTGGTTTGATGGAACACCATGTGAACGTTATGTCAACTGTGGAAATCCATTCTGTAACCGTCGTATCTTGACATCAGAAGAAAATGAAGACAAGTACCTTCGTGGATGCTCACACGAGTGCCGTGTTCACCCACGTAACCGCTATGTTTCAGAAAATGAATTGACACAAGCTGAAGTTGTCGAGCGCCTAGCCGCTATCGGTGAAAGCTTGGATCAAGCAGCTACTGTATAAGATTAAACAGTCCTTAGGGGCTGTTTTTCTATGCTTTTTACTCAAAAATTAATACTCAATGAAAATCAAAGAGCAAACTAGGAAGCTAGCCGCAGGCTGTACTTGAGTACGGCAAGGCGAAGCTGACGCGGTTTGAATTTGATTTTCGAAGAGTATAAAGTTTGTTTTTGTATCTTTCAGAAAAATAAGGTATACTATATGTAAACGATTTCAAAGGAGTTCAGTTATGACGAAAACATTTTTTATTCCAAATAAACAGAGCATTTTAGGAGAACAGGAAATTTTGACTGCCAAGTCTATCTTGGCCTTGGTGGATGGTTTGGAGTCGCATAGCTATGATGCTATCTATCTCCGTCAGCCTCTTAATCGTCTTGAGTATATCGAGTGTGCGATAGTGGGGCAATCACAATTTCTTTTTAAGGTCAGTTATGCTGATAGTCAAAAGGCTTACCGTATCGATCTTCCTGACCTACTCACGAAGACAGACTGGCAGATTATCAAATCATTTTTAGATGCTCTGCTTGCTTATACAGGAACTGAGATTGAAGGACTAGATGGTTTTGATTTTGAAGCTTATTTCCAAGCAAGTATTCAAGCCCATCTGACAGACGCTGCAGCCCGTTTTACGATTTGCCAAGGAATTTTTAATCCTGTTTTCTTTGGTCATGAGGACTTGAAAAGCTTTTTAGAGGAAAATGGCTTGGCTCAGTTTGAAGCGCGTGTACGTGCGGTTCAAGAGACAGATGCCTACTTTGCAAGAGTTTCCTTCTATCAGGATGGAGAAGGCCAAGTGCACGGTGTTTACCATCTGGCTCAAGGAGTCAAGACAGTATTACCGAGAGAACCATTTGTTCCTACTGCCTATATTGAGCAATTGGTGGATAAGGAAGTGCAGTGGGAGATTGACTTGGTTCAAATCACAGGAGACGGCTCTAAACCAGAAGACTATGAAGCCATTGTCCGCTTAGACTATGCAAAATTCCTAGAGTCACTACCATCAGCATCTTACCACCAACTAGATGCCAATCAATTAGAAGTGCAACCCATCTTAGACAAAGATTTTAAAGCATTAGCACAAGAAAAGTAAAGCAGAAGCAGGTCAATTGCTATTTAGCGTGCGAAATATGGTTTAGTCTTGTTAAGTTTTGTAATATAAAATTTTAAGAATTGCTTAGTTCAATAAAAAACAGCATAATATAAAAAATATAATATTATTCGGTAACTAATTATCAGGAGATTTTAAGATGGATATCAAGAAGGAAGTAGGTAAAAGAATCCGAATGTTGCGAGAGATGAAACATATCACTCGTGAAACTCTTTGTGATGATGAAACTGAGATAACGGTGCGCCAATTAGCACGGATTGAATCAGGCCAGTCTTCCCCGAGTTTATCCAAGGTAGAGTATATAGCTTACAAACTAGGCTGTTCAATTTCACATATAGTAGATATGGATCATATGATTTTACCCTCCGAGTACTTGATATTAAAGGATAAACTCATTAAGTTTCAAACTTATGGAGATGATGATAGAATCCAAGTTAAGGAAGAGTTGTTTGAAAGAGTTTACGAACACTATTATGACAGTCTACCTGAGGATGAGCAGATTGCAGTTAGTGCCTTACAAGCTAGTTTTGATGTCTTTGTAAGTGAAGATGCAGGTTTTGGCGATGCTTTGCTGGATGAATATTTTGAACAAGTAAAGATAAGGAAAAACTATTCGGTGAATGATTTGCTTCTGATAAAATTGTACTTTGTTTCGTGTTTAGCAAGACCGATTGGGTATCATCATGAACTGTTTTGGATGCTTTCTAAAAAACTTATAAGAGAAACAAATTCATCCGATTTAGAGACAGCTTATATGTTAAAGAGAACAGTGCTTGATTCTTTAGCTGTTCAATGGATGGAAAAATCTTACTCCACTTTTGAGCCTTATGTTAAGGCGATGAACAGGCTGATGATTTTATCGCAGGATTTTCAAAACAAGCCAATTGTTGATATGCTTGAAGCTATGTGTACCTTATTTCATAAACGGGATAAGGAAAAAGCCATCCGCTTATACGATAGAGCTATTATTTGTGCTCAAGCATTTGGAGACCAAGTATTAGAAGCGCGTATATTGGGAGAAAAAGAAAAAGATTTAAAAACTTTTGAGGAAATGGAGAGCTAACATGACATTTTTGTCATGTTTTTTTATTTTTGAAAGCGCTATACTATGATCATAAAGAACAAGAGATAAGGAGGAAAGAAGCATGTTTGGATTTGAAGTATTCTTAAGTCTTAGTTTTTGGTTTTCTGGATAGGAGATAGAAATGGAAGATTTTAGTATCTCGCTAGAGACGTTTACACAAACTCGCCACAGTTTGCTGTTTCGAAATAACACGACGGAGCAAAAGTTGGTACAAATAGAGTTGAATAAGGAACCATTCCGTTTAGCTATTTTAGATGCAGGCGAAGAGCGAGTTTTAATCTTACCAGAAGAATTATCTATTATCGAAAGTTTTAGAATTTCAGAAGTGGAGGACAATCCATGATGTCAAAAAAACATGTTGTAGAGACAATGGTTCTTCTTGTGATAGCATCTTTATTTTTAGCAGGATTTTACTATCAAAACCAGGAATCTCATCATCAAGAAGAAACAGCGCAAGAGCTCCTCTTAAAAAAAGAGGAGGAAATAAACCAATATATTTCAAAAACTAAAAATACAACATTCAAGAATGCATTGTTAACCTCTAATGAGGGAGCACAGGTTCAACTATCAGATTATAAGTTTAGACCAAAGGTTGTGGTATTCTGGGCTAGTTGGTGTCCTGATTGCCAAAAAGAGCTCCCAATCATTCAGCGCCTTTATGATAAATACCAAGATAAAGTTGATTTCTTTATGGTGGATATAGTTGATGGGGAACGTGAAACACTTGAAACCTCTCATCAATTTTTAAGGAATCAGGGTTTTACCTTTCCAGTTTATATAGATCAAGATTTACAAGCTTTTAAGTTTTTTGATGTAAAAGCTATTCCAACAATATTTATAGTGGATAAAGATGGGATAGTGAAACAAATTTATGTAGAACAAGGAAGCGAAGAAATCTTGTCTAAAGATTTAAAACAGTTAATAAATGACTGAAATGAGAATCTCATTTGGTTATTATAAAAAATTTTTTAAAAGGAGGGTTTTCTGATGAGAAAACTAACTGGACGTGTCAAAAGACACATTGTAGCAGGTCGCTTTTGTATTATAGGTCTTCGATATGGAGTAGGCATATTTTGTTGGGATTAAATAGGAGGATGAAGTAGTGAAAAAACTAAGTAACAAAAATAAACAGCACATTGTAGCAGGTCGCTTTTGTATTATAGGTCTTCGATATGGAGTAGGTATATTTTGTTGGGATTAAAAGGAGGGTTAAGTAATGAAAAAACTAAGTAATAAACATAAAAAACACATTGTGGCAGGTCAATTTTGTGCTGTTTCACCACTCGGTATTTATGGAATGCTCACAGGTATTGGGTTCTTCTGCTGGAGTTAACGTAATCTAAAAATCTCTGGCAGGGTTCATTCCTTGTCAGAGACTTTTTAATATAATGAACGGAGAGAAACTATGAATCGTGTGATTTTAAGTCTTAAAAATATTGATAAAACATATGGGAAAGAACAGGTTTTACATAATATTTCCTTTGATATTGAGCAAGGGGAAATATGTGGTCTTATCGGTGAAAATGGTGCAGGAAAGACAACCTTAATGAGAATTCTTCTAGGACTAATTCAAGCTGATAAGGGAGAAATTGAGAGTGTTTCGCAGCATAAGATTGGTAGTATTATCGAATCACCTGCCCTCTATCCAAACTTGACTGGACGTCAACACCTGCAATATTATAAAACAAGATTTGGTTTAAAGACAGATATCACAAAAATGTTGGAATTGGTTCACTTGCCGGAACCGTCATGGGATCGAAAAGTAAAAAACTATTCCCTTGGAATGAAGCAAAGACTATCGATAGCAATTGCGCTTTTGGATAATCCAGAGCTTATTATCTTAGATGAACCAGTGAATGGTTTAGATCCTCAAGGGATTTCAGATTTAAGAAAAATGATTTTGAATTTACGGGATCAGTTAGGAGTTACTTTTTTAATCTCGAGCCATATTCTGTCAGAATTGGAATTTATAACAGATAAGTATATCATCATGAAAAAAGGAAAGATTCTAAATGTGATGAGTTCAAAAGAGCTAGCAAATGATTTGTCAGAAAAGCTCTTCCTTAAGACGAGTAATAATCAGATTCTAAAAACGTTTTTAAAAGAAGAGGGCATTGTTCATTTTGAGCAGGATGACTATCTGGTTGTGCCAGAAAAGGAAAAATTAATGGCTATCTTGGAATATAGTGTCGTGTCAAATCTAGTGATACAGGATATTTATATTAAGAAAGAACGCTTTGAGGACTACTATTTGCATAATATTATCTGATGATTTAAGAAAGGAGGAGAGTCATGAATTCTCTTAAAGCAGATATGTATAAATTTTACTGGGAAAAAAGAGGAGTACTTCCTAGTTTGTTGATAGGATTATTGATTTTGTTATTCTCCTTATTTTTTAAGTCATCGAATGAAGATGAACCAGCATTTCGAGTATTGATTTCAAATGTGAGTGGTTTTATTCCTTTGCTTTTTATCTCTACTAATTTATTTTTCTGGGGGGAAGATTATAGTTTCCGTACGATTAACATTCTCCTCACAAAAGAAAAACAACGTTGGAAGTTATTTTTATATAAAACTTTGGGAGCCTTTTGTTTGTCTTTCCTATATGTAACTATTTTTTATAGTTTAACAGCCCTCGTCTATTTGGAGGGAGACTTGGTGTTGATTGTTTCGACATTTTTACATCAACTACCATACTATTTGGTTATTATCAGTATCTCATTATTAATTTTTCAAATATTTGATAAGGTTTATGAATCATGTATGATTTATATACTCTATATTTTACTGTTTGATAACCTATTGGTTTATGTCCTTCCAAACTCTGGTGAGAGTGTGAGAGACTATTTATTAATGACTTTAAATTTGAAAACTTCCCCTGGAGTAAGTCAATTTACCCTTACGAATGTAGGCTATCCTATATTGGTAAGTATAGCAGTGATTGTACTTGCGTTTGTTGTATTCAGTAAAAAAGAATTTAAGTAGGAGTACTAATGATGAAAAAAATAGGAATTGTAATTGGGCTGTTGTTACTGTTTGTAGTGGCTGGAATTTTATTAACCTTAAAACGAGGAGAGACGACAATCAGTGTAAAACAATCGTGGGCTCTTTCTTCTAAAAGTATTAAAACGTTAGAGTTTTATGGTTCAAAGCAAGCAATTGATGTTAAAGTTGTCAAGAGTGAATCAGATGAAACAAGTGTTCAAATAGAAGGAAAAGTTTCCGAAGAATCAGTGAATAACATAACTAAAAACGTTAAAATGAGTTCAGATAGTCTATATATTCCATTTTCACAACATGGCTTTAATTTGGCTTTGAGTTCACAAGGGAAAGACAAGTTATATGTAACCATTTCCTTAGGGAAAAATGCAACTTTCGAAAAAATTTTTGTAGATACTCTTGTTGGCGATGTATCTATTACAGTTCCTAAAGATTTTGATGGAATCTATACTTTGCATACAAATAATACAGGAGAAGTTTTAAAGGTTCCTACGACAAATCAAACTTCGAATAGCGTCATTGAAGTTGATGGTTATAGTAAGATAAGTGTTGAAAAAGGAGAAAATAATGGTTAGTCACTATAAACAAGCAACTTTGCTGGATTGTGGAATGGCTTGTGTAAAGACAATCATTTCTTACTATTTCCCAAAATTAGAACATTTAGATAGTCTACAATTTGATAACAATAACCACCAAGGACTGTCTTTGTTTGATATAGAAGATATACTAAAAAGCTATGGTATTGATGCGGATTCTTATCAAATTGAGACTCCTAGTTTGTTAAACAACGTATCATTTCCTTATTTACTAGTAGTAGAAAGAGCTAGCTTGCCTCATTATATCGTCGTGTTGGATGGAGACAGTAGTTCATTGATTGTTTCTGATCCTGCAAATGAGGAAATTGAGAAAATTTCAAGATTAGAACTTTTTAGTCAGAGTGTAGGAATTGTTTTAATTCCTCAAAAGAATGAGAATGTTAATTCAGAAGATAGAAAAGATATTGTTACGATAAGCTATGCAGATAAGTTATATCATAGATTTCTAGCTTCACTTGGTTGGAAGAGAAAATTGGCAATCTTTTTCTTGGGATTAGCTAAAATTAGTTTACCTATTGCTATTGCTTTTTTACTACAAATAACAATGTCTGGTCTACTTAACATTCAGTTTAGTATTCAACTATTTACCCTAGCTTCAATAATATTAGCTTCATATTTGTATTGGCAGTTCTCTATATTAGAAACGAGATTAAAAGGAAAGATTGAGAATAATTTTTTAAATGATATTCTGTCCTCTTTTTATAAGAACCAATTAAATGATTTTTCTTTAACTAAAAATTATGAGTATGTGAGTAGTTATTTTTGGAATTTATTGTTATCAGCAACAGGTATTATGCAAAAATTTTACTTAAAGGTACAGCTTTTAGTGTTTTGTTTGCTACTGTTATTGCTATTAAAATTGAATATTATTATTTTCGCAGTTACATGCGTATCTATAGCTATTCTTGGTTTATATGTCAATTTTGAAATACGAAAAGTTGTAAAAAATCAGCGAGAATTTATTGCTAATAGTTCTAACTTTAGTTCTCTGGTAGAAAATACAATTTATGGTTTGCAAGATATTATAAGTTTCCAAAAATCTAGCGACTTCATCAAAGAATTTGATGAAAGACTCAATGAACTATTGGGAACGAAACTAGATAGTACACATATTACCAATAGATTATTAGCTTCTACGCAGATATTTATTGGTTTAACTGGTTCATTTTTGCTTGCTACTGTAAATATTATTAGAGATTACGCACATATATCGGAGTATACAAATAGTATTTTGATTTTATTACTGTTATCCAGCATTTTAAATTCTTTAATTACATCTTGGGTAGCATTGAAAAAAAGTCAATATTCCTTTGAGTTTATTGGACTAGAGGAAGTAGGGATGGAAAGTAATCTTGCTACCATTCCAGTATCTAAAATTGAACAATTGTCATGCCGGAATTTATGTAAAAAATGGGATGAAAGATTGGTGTTTACTAAATTAAATTTTGAGTTCAATAGTGGTGAATTAACCGTTATTACAGGCGGGAATGGAACTGGGAAATCATCTCTTTTGAATATTATTCAGGGATTATCTTCTCCAACAGAGGGTGATATTGTACTGAATGGAATGGAAAGTTTTTCTACTTTAGAGGAGACTAATATTTTAGATTATTTAAGCGTGTATTCATCTGAATTTCATGTATTCCCTGGAAGTGTTTCAAAAAATATTAATTTCACTCTATTTAATAAGGAAAACTATGAATCAAATAATCTTGATAGTCTGAATCTCAATATAGCTCTAAGTCATCAGATTGATGGGAAAGCCACCAATATTTCGCAAGGTCAGAAACAAAAAATTCTACTCATGAGGAGTTTATCGCAAGAAAAGGACATCTATCTATTTGATGAGCCTACAGGAAATTTGGACAGAAACTCAACTGAATTATTTCTAAATGAGGTTGAGAAATTAGTGAACGAGGAAAAGATTGTTATTGTCGTGACTCATGATAAGGATGTTATTGCTAGAGCAGGTAAAGTTATTAATATGGACGAATTTCATTAAAAGTTAATAAATGGAGATTGGTGGTTTCTAATCTTAATTTTACATATAACTAGTTTGCATAATATTTGGAATAACGAACTTCATAGCAACGTTATCATACTACTGAACTCTAGAAATACAACCCATCCTAAGACAAGATTTTAAAGCATTAGCACAAGAAAAGTGAAGCAGGTCAAGTGACTTGCTTTTTTGACATAGAAAAAATCCTGCCATGGAAGACAGGATTGAAGTTTAAAGAAAGGCCAAGATACGGAGATAATCTCCAATCAGTGCCACTTCAGCTACAAAGAAGAGGAGGATAATGACTCCGTTCACAAGGACAGACAAGAATAATTGATAGAAGGAGTCGGTTTCACTTGCTTGACTTGGTCTTGTAATGATATGGAGACTGGCAAGCAGAATGATTCCAATGCTAATCACACACAAGAGAGCCGTAAATCGCAGGCTGTCAAAGAAGGCAAAGAAACTAGCAATAGCAGTGAGGAAGATTGGAATTGCTAAGAGTTGACTATATTGTTGGAGAACCTTTTCTAGCGTCCAGTCCTTTTCTTGGTAGATAAATCGTCTCACGACGAAACTACCCAAGAGGAATGAAAAGAAGAAGAGTGTTGTTGCTACTAGGATAGAGATAATCGAAAAGAGATTCAATGAAGCAAATTGTTCAGGGAAGTGATTATGCATAGTTGCTATATGTCCATAGTAAGCATGTTTGATGTGGTAGATACTAAAGAAAAAGGAAGATGCAGAAAACAGAATGAGCAAGATAAAGGCCGTGTAGCTATGCTTACTACTTGTTTCAAGACTGCTTGTAGGAGATTTGAGAGCTTCCACTAGCCAAGACCAAAAATCAAGCACTTGCTCTTTCCATTTATCCGTAGATTTTGGAGCTTGGTCGGGAATATAAGGACTTTCTAAGGATTTACTTAGAATAAGTGGCTCTTTCGTAGTTGTTTTTTGCTGAGGAAGTGCTTCTTGACTCTCTTCAGCTATAGTGACTTTTTCTGTTTCTTTAGAAAGGTCTTGCTCTTCTTCAGTAGAATCTAATGCTTTCTTTTCTTCTATTTCTGTTCTTGCTTCACTGTCTTCAGGCGTTTCAATTTTCTCTTCTTGCTGATTTTCAAGTTCGACTTCAGCTTGAGAGACTTCCTCCTCTACTTGAGTATTTTTTTCAATTGGTGTATCGAGATTGGCTATCGTTTCTTCAGCCTTGTCTGCAACCTCTTGATTTTGCTCTTCAGGTTTGTTCTTGCTTGTTGTTTTTACAAAATCATTACTTTCAAACCATTCTTGTTTCATGGTAGAACCTCCTTTTTAGTTAGATAAATATGCTTCCATAGTAGCAAATGTAAGCGCTTTTGTCAACGTCTGTTTGGTATGGATATTAGCTCAATATCATTATCAGCTCTAGCAATGAGTTGATCCTTGGCTTCGGTTTTTTCAGTTTTGTAAGGGTTGCTTAATTCCGTACCTCTTGATTTAGGCTCTTCTCTTGTGAATTGGAAGATAGAACCATAGTTACTTGAGATGTCCCAGTTAATTCGTTGGCTTTCTTTCTGGTCTAGGATGATTCTGAGATACTTTTTGGCAGTCAGTTCAACCTTACCATGGACTTGGATATTTTCAGCGTGGAAGTGCTTCTCTGTTGACTCTAGCTGACTATCTGTAAGGTCTGTATCAAAGATATTAACGATATTAGGGGTTGTGAGTTTACTGTTTTTGATACGACTTCCTTCAATTCGGAGGATATAGCTGTTTGTATTAAGGGTCGCATTTTCAAGGCTAGCATTTATGATGGTGGTTTGTCCACGATTGGCTGAGATGTTGATTCCTTTTAGGATTCTTCCTTTTGGTAATTGGAGAATAACTTCATCAAAACGACTAGAGTAGCTGCTTGCGATATGGAGAATCCCGCCAATTCCAGAAGAGAGAAACGGACTTTCAGACAGTTTCTTATCAGTGAGGCTTAGAGTTTTGTTGTTTTGATTTGTGACAAGATCATGGTTAGCAGAAATAGATGGATGATAAGAAATGTGGATTTGATCATCGAAAGAGTCTGTGATGGTCAGTGCGTGTTGGTGGAGCGTAATCTCTAGGTTTTCGACTTCCTTGCCAAAGGTCAGCTCTTCCATCCGACTATCATAGACAGGCTCCTTGGACATGGCAAGTAGGCTCTTGATCCCGTCAGATTGGATACCTACAAAGAGCAGGATAAATCCGATAATAGTAGTCACCACAC
This sequence comes from Streptococcus mitis, assembly GCF_003942685.1. Classification (GTDB taxonomy): domain Bacteria; phylum Bacillota; class Bacilli; order Lactobacillales; family Streptococcaceae; genus Streptococcus; species Streptococcus mitis_CD. The sequence continues at coordinate 117,040 of NZ_RJNR01000001.1, forward strand.
CAAAAATGAGAAATCCTTTTGTCCATTTACGCATGCTGGTCACCTCTCTTTCCTTTTTTGAGAACAAATTGCACCAGGCGAACAATGAGTAGACCGAAGAAGCGAGCTACATAGGAAATACCTAATAAAACCAGCGAAGAAGCACCGATAGCTAGTAAACCAGAACCGAAAATCAAGATAAAGGCTGATTTAGCTTGGTCTAGGACAGTAAAACTTTCAACTAAAAATAGGAATCCGCCGATGATACCAAGTATGGAAACCGCAAAGAAAGCCAAGATGACAGTCAAGGCTGCCACAAGGATTGCGAACAGGGACACGAGGATGGCGATTCCCAGAGGAATACCGATGGGTGCCGCAAGGAGAGCTAACAAGGCGATATGCAAAATTTGTCGGTTATTCTTTTGAGCGGGTGCTTCATTGATTTTTTTATCGAGAAGATTGGAGAGAACTTCGTGGGCCGCTTCTTTGGGAGTTCCCAAGCTAGCGATGAGTTCTTCTTCTCCTTCGACTCCAGCATCGTCAAAGAGTTCCCTGAAATAGTCCATGGCTTCAATTTGGTCAGCCTGAGGCAGTTTTTTGAGATAGAGTTCTAGCTGAGTCAGGTATTCAGTTCTTGTCATGGCGGATACTCCCTTCTATGATGCCATTAATGGTGTCTGTATAGAGTGCCCATTCATCTTTCAGGGTCACGAGCTGTTCTATACCACCATTTGTCAAGGAGTAGTATTTGCGCATGCGACCTTGGAACTCTCTAGAATAGGTTGTCAGAAAGCTATTGCCTTCCAATTTTTTTAGGATAGGATAGAGTGTAGATTCTTTGATATTAGCAATCAGCTTAATGGTTTGGCTAATCTCATAACCATAAGAATCATCCTGCTCCAGTACAGCCAAGATAAGAAATTCAATCAAGGCAGAGGATGTTGGAAAGTACATGGGGAACCTCCTTTTCTAATGTGTAAGATTTTTATATATAATTTTTCTACACATACATTGTACATCTAAATGAAAGCCCTGTCAAGAGAAATGTGTAAAATTTTTATATATAAAAAACTTCTAGCCAAAACTAGAAGTTTAAAGGATTTTATCAGCTCTGTCCACTGTAAAGAGGGCCACAGTCATCAGGATATCGACGAGTAAGAGGGCAGCTACAGCTGGCACCCAAGAGTGGAAAAGGTCAAAACTGTAACCAAAGAGGGTTGGCCCAAAGGCTGCTAGGATATAGCCTCCTGTTTGAGATAAACCAGACAATTGTGCAGTCTTTTCAGGGGCGCTTGTCTTGAGTGAAAAGTTGACCATGAGATAGGGGAAGAGGGCGCTGGTCGCGGTTCCGATGAGGATATGGATGGCAAGCCAGTAAAAGAAATTACCGATTGGGAAAAAGAGCATGGAAATACCGACCACGCCAGCCAGTGAAACCAGAGTGAGCATGAGCTGACGGTTGCGAGTAGACAAGCTGGTTGTCAGGCTTGGGATAGTCATTGAAAAAGGAATGCTAATCAGGGAGAAGATAGAGGTTAGCAAGCCAGCTTCGTGACTGGATAGGCCTGCATGGATGGCCATGGTAGGTAGCCAGGTCATAGCGGTGTAAAAGAGCAAGGATTGAAAACCTGCAAAGACAATCACTGCCCAGACCTGTTTATTATGCATGACCTTTGTTTTGCTTTTTTGTTTGGTTTGTGGAGCCAGTCTGTGATTATAGCGGTGATTAGGCAGCCAGACCAAAAAAGTTGCTAGGCAGAGCAGGGTGAGGAGGATGATAAGTCCTTTCCAAGAACTGGCTTGTGTAATAGGCACAGCCAGATAGGAGGCCAGAGCCGTTGCAATCCCCATAGAGGTTACATATAAGGTAGTCAGAAAACCAATTTTCTTTGGTTGATTGGCTTGGATAAGACTAGGAAGCAGAACATTAATGACTGCGATACTTGCCCCAACCATCAAGGTTCCTAGATAGAGCAGAGGCAGATTGATTAGTCTAATGAGAGAACCGATGGTCAAGAAGAAAAGGCTATAGGTAAAGAGATGCTCCAAGCCGATTTTTTGAGCCAGTCGGGTAGAAAATAGCGAGAAGAGGGTAAACATGAGGAGAGGAAGGCTGGTCAAGACACCAAGCGAACTAACTTCTACTCCCAGTCCTTGCGAAATATCTCCCAAAATAATGGGTAAAACAGTAAAAGGAGTCCGCAAGGAAACACCAATTAGTATAATACCTGGAACAAAAAAGAGTGATTGCTTTTTCATATAATACCTCTTCTAGCTGATTTTAATAACAGCTTATTTTAAGGTTTTTTCCTTATAATGTCAAGTAAGGTTTTGGGCTTTCAAGATAAAAATGGGAAAGTCTTGAAAATTATGATAAAATAGTGGAAGGAAATCTATACATTGGAGAAAAACTGTGTCTGAAAAGCAAAAAATCAGCGTATTGATATCGGTCTATATCAAGGAAAATCCGACATTTTTAAAGGATGCTATTGAGAGTGTTCAAAATCAGACCCTGAAACCGAGCGAATTGGTTCTAGTTGAGGATGGGCCTTTGACACCTGAGCTCTATCAGGTATTAGACCAGCTTGAAGCTGAGTCTGATATTCCAGTGAAACGCTATCCTCTTGAGCATAATCAAGGTTTGGGTCTGGCTCTTCGACAGGGTGTTTTGCAGTGTCAGTACGATATCATCGCTCGTATGGATACGGATGATATAGCTGTTCCAGACCGTTTTGAGAAACAGGTTCAGCTAATGGAGAAGGAAAACCTCGACCTATTAGGTGGACATATTGCAGAGTTTATTGACAATCCTGATGAGATTGTTTCTTACCGTCGTGTTCCAACCCAGCATGCAGATATTGTAGCTTATCAAAGGATGAGAAGTGCCTTTAACCACATGACTGTCATGTTCAAGAAGGACATGGTTCTCAAGGCAGGCAACTATGAGGATGGGCTTTATATGGAGGATGACCTCCTCTGGCTCAATATGATTGCTGCAGGAGCTAAGACTGGAAATCTGGATCAAATCTTGTGTAAGGTTCGTGTTGGAGCAGGAATGTTTGAGCGTCGTGGGGGACTGCGTTACCTCAAACTCTATCGTCAAGCTCGTCAACGCATGCTGAAGCGAGGACAAATTTCTTACATGGAGTATGCCAAGAGTGTTGCCATTCAGATGGTGGTTGCCCTTTGTCCTGGATTTGTCCGACAGTTTATTTTTATGAAACTGTTACGAAAAAGCAAGTAAAAGATTGTAGCAAATCATAAACTAGAGAAAAAGTGTTATAATAACAATATAACTATTCGGCTCTTTTAAGGAGGAGTAAATTTCTATGAATAAAAAACTCACAGATTATGTGATTGATCTGGTGGAAATTTTAAATAAACAACAAAAACAGGTTTTCTGGGGAATATTTGATATTTTGAGTATGGTGGTTTCCATCATTGTATCTTATATCTTATTCTACGGATTGATTAATCCAGCACCTGTTGACTACATCATCTACACGAGTTTGGCCTTCCTGTTCTATCAATTGATGATTGGATTTTGGGGATTGAACGCTAGTATCAGTCGTTACAGTAAGATTACGGATTTCATGAAAATCTTTTTTGGTGTGACTGCTAGCAGTATCTTGTCATATAGTATCTGCTATGCCTTCTTGCCTCTCTTCTCCATCCGTTTTATCGTGCTCTTTATCTTGTTGAGTACTTTCTTAATTTTATTGCCACGGATTACTTGGCAGTTAATCTACTCTAAACGCAAAAAGGGAAGTGGTGATGGAGAACACCGTCGGACTTTCTTGATTGGTGCCGGTGATGGTGGAGCTCTCTTTATGGATAGTTACCAACATCCAACTAGTGAATTAGAACTTGTCGGTATTTTGGACAAGGATTCTAAGAAAAAGGGCCAAAAACTTGGTGGAATTCCTGTTTTGGGTTCATATGATGATCTGCCTGAATTAGCCAAACGCCATCAAATCGAGCGTGTTATCGTTGCGATTCCGTCGCTTGACCCGTCAGAATATGAACGTATCTTGCAGATGTGTAATAAGCTGGGTGTCAAGTGTTACAAGATGCCTAAGGTTGAAACGGTTGTTCAAGGGCTTCACCAAGCAGGTGGAGGCTTCCAGAAGATTGATATCACAGACCTTTTGGGTCGTCAGGAAATTCGTCTTGATGAATCGCGTCTGGGCGCAGAACTGACAGGTAAGACAATCTTAGTCACAGGTGCTGGTGGCTCAATCGGTTCTGAAATCTGTCGCCAAGTTAGTCGCTTCAATCCTGAACGCATCGTCTTGCTCGGTCATGGGGAAAATTCAATCTACCTTGTTTATCATGAATTGATTCGCAAGTTCCAAGGGATTGATTATGTACCAGTTATTGCCGATATTCAAGACTATGACCGTTTGTTGCAAGTCTTTGAACAGTACAAGCCAGCTATTGTTTATCATGCGGCTGCCCACAAGCACGTTCCTATGATGGAGCGCAATCCAAAAGAAGCCTTCAAAAACAATATCCGTGGAACTTACAACGTTGCTAAGGCTGTTGATGAAGCTAAAGTACCTAAGATGGTTATGATTTCGACAGATAAGGCGGTTAATCCACCAAATGTTATGGGAGCAACCAAGCGCGTGGCTGAGTTGATTGTCACTGGCTTTAACCAACGTAGCCAATCAACCTACTGTGCAGTTCGTTTTGGGAATGTTCTTGGTAGCCGTGGTAGTGTCATTCCAGTCTTTGAACGTCAAATTGCTGAAGGCGGGCCTGTAACGGTCACAGATTTCCGCATGACCCGTTACTTTATGACCATTCCAGAAGCTAGCCGTTTGGTTATTCACGCTGGTGCTTATGCCAAGGATGGGGAAGTCTTTATCCTTGATATGGGCAAACCAGTCAAGATTTATGACTTGGCCAAGAAAATGGTCCTTCTAAGTGGACACACCGAAAGCGAAATTCCAATTGTTGAAGTTGGAATCCGCCCAGGCGAAAAACTTTACGAAGAACTCTTGGTATCAACAGAACTTGTTGATAATCAGGTTATGGATAAGATTTTCGTTGGTAAGGTTAATGTCATGCCTCTAGAAGCTATCGACCAAAAAATTGAAGAGTTCCGAACTCTCAGTGGAGATGAATTGAAGCAAGCCATTATCGCCTTTGCCAATCAAACCACCCACGTTGAATAAAAACAGAAAAACGCATATTATCAGTTCTGAAGAATCTTGGTAATATGCGTTTTGTTATGTAGAAACTTGCTCCATTTTCTTCTGAAATGGGGTTGTCGCCCAGTCTATGTTATTGAAAATAGGCCAAAACTTCTATGGGTTTGTGAGCGATATAATCAGGCTGATAGTTTAGCAAATCTGCTTGCTCCCCAAATCCCCAAGTGACGGCTAATTTCTGAATGCCTGTTTCTTGAGCACCCAGCATATCAAACTTGGTATCTCCGATGATGATGGCTTGTTCCGGTGCTAGTTGATGTGTCTGCAAGGCTTGGCGAATGACATCTGCCTTATGGGGTGCTTCAGGTCTGGAACCATAAATGCCATCAAAGAAATGATAGATTCCCAAGTTTTTTGTCATATCTTGGGCGGTAGGTGTATTCTTTGTAGTGGTGATGTAGAGAGGGTAATTCTTGGATAGTTCTTGAAGTAATTCTACAATCTGAGGGAAGAGCTGAGCTTCATGGATGCCTTTCTCCTTATAGTAAGACCGGTATATCTGCACAGCCTCAGAAATTTGTTCTTTGGGCAGGCAGGTCGCAAAACTACTTTCGAGGGGCGGTCCCATAAAACCACGAATAGTTTTGGCATCAGGGCTAGGCACCCCGAGCTCCTTAAAGGTATGGGTAAAGGCATTGTGAATCCCGATAGAACTGTCGACGAGGGTTCCATCCAGATCGAAAAAAATCGCTGTGATAGAGGTCATGGTTTCTCCTATTTGATAAACTTATTCTCCGAAAATTTCTTTTTGGAGGCGACGACCAGTAGGGGTGGCAGCGAGTCCACCTTCAGCTGTTTCACGAAAGGCAGTTGGCATGCTTGCTCCTACTTGGTACATGGCATCGATAACTTCATCCACAGGAATTTTAGATTCGATACCTGCCAAGGCCATGTCTGCTGCGATGAAGGCAAAGCTAGCTCCCATGGCATTACGTTTAACACAGGGAACTTCAACCAAGCCGGCAACAGGGTCACAGATGAGGCCTAGCATATTTTTAATGACAAAGGCAATGGCTTGACTGGCTTGGTAGGGTGTTCCACCTGCAGCTATAGTCAAGGCTGCAGCACTCATAGCAGAGGCCGAACCAACCTCGGCCTGACAGCCACCCTCAGCACCTGAAATAGAGGCATTGTTTGCGATGACTAGTCCAAAGGCACCGGCAGCAAAGAGGAAATCCAGCTGTTGCTCGTGGCTGAGGTCTAATTTTTCAATAGCAGCAGTGAGAACGGAAGGCAGACAGCCAGCACTTCCAGCGGTAGGAGTAGCGCAGACCAAGCCCATTTTGGCATTGTGTTCATTGACTGCGATAGCATTTCGGGCAGCAGAGAGAATCGTGTAATCTGACAGAGTTTTTCCGTTTTTGATGTAGTGATCCAATTTGGCAGCATCTCCACCTGTCAGGCCACTACGAGATTTATTTTCATTGAGGCCAAGTTGGACAGAGGCTTTCATGACTTCTAGATTGCGTTCCATGAGAAGGAAGACTTCTTCACGTTCGCGACCAGTCAATTCAAACTCTGTTGTAATCATGAGTTCTGCGACATTTCCTTGAAAGTCCAGTTCTGCCTGCTCGACCAATTCTTTGATAGAATAAAACATGCTTCCTCCTATTTAAAGAAATTGACATTGTGGAGATGAGGGATTTTTCGAATTTCTTCGATAGCCTCATCACAGTTGCGACTGTCAACTTCGATAATCATAATAGCTTTTTCACCAGCTTTTTCACGAGTAACATTCATCTGGGCGATATTGATATCATAGCGGGAAAGGGCCTCTGTTACGAGGGCAATCATACCTGGAATATCTTGATGAACAATGATGATAGTCGGTGTATTCATATTGAGAGAGACGGCAAAGCCATTGAGTTCGGTTACCTGAATATTTCCTCCCCCGATAGAAATACCAGTCACGCTAATGGTCTTATGAGCATTTTTGACGGTAATTTTAGTGGTGTTTGGGTGAGGGGCATTGCTGTCTTTCTGAATGGTCCAGACAATCTTGATGCCACGCTTGTGGGCAATTTCCAGGCTGTTTGGGATTTCAGGATCATCTGTATCCATGCCCAAAATACCTGCAACAAGGGCTAGGTCTGTTCCGTGACCACGATAGGTCTTGGCAAATGAGTTAAATAGTTGGAATTCGACTTCTGTCGGAGTATCATCAAAAATGGAAGAGACAATCTTCCCAATACGAACAGCACCAGCTGTATGGCTACTAGATGGGCCAATCATAACTGGTCCGATGATATCAAAGACAGATTGAAAACGAAGTGATTTCATCAGTTTCCCCTTATAAAAATTCTTATCTCTATTATATCAAAGAATGAAGGTCTTGGCTTTAATTGTGGATGAAAACCTTTTTACACTACAAATAGCATAAAAAAGCATCTTTTGTAACAAAAAATGGCTTATTTAGAGAAATAAAAAATAATTTTGTAATATTTCTACATAAAAGTGTCAAGAAACGGTAATATTTAAAGGGTATGATAGAACTATAGAAAGAAGGAGAATTTTCAAATATGAAATCAACAACTAAAAAGATTAAAACAACTCTTGCAGGAGTAGCTGCCTTGTTTGCAGTATTTGCTCCATCATTTGTATCTGCTCAAGAATCATCAACTTACACTGTTAAAGAAGGTGATACACTTTCAGAAATCGCTGAAACTCACAACACAACTGTTGAGAAATTGGCAGAAAACAACCACATCGACAACGTTCATTTGATTTATGTTGGTCAAGAGTTGGTTATCGATGGCCCTGTAGCGCCTGCTGCAACACCAGCGCCAGCTACTTATGCGGCACCAGCAGCTCAAGATGAAACTGTTTCAGCTCCAGTAGCAGAAACTACAGAAGTAGTAGAAGAAGCAGCACCAGCTGCAAGCGCTCCTGTAGCAGAAGAAACTGTTGCTGCAGCAGAAACTTCAGCACCAGCTGCAACTGTAAGTGGATCTGAAGCAGAAGCTAAAGAATGGATTGCACAAAAAGAATCAGGTGGTAGCTATACAGCTACAAACGGCCAATACATTGGACGTTACCAATTGACAGATTCATACTTGAACGGTGACTACTCAGCTGAAAACCAAGAACGTGTAGCAGATGCTTACGTTGCAGGACGTTACGGTTCATGGTCAGCTGCTAAAAACTTCTGGCTTAACAACGGCTGGTATTAAGAAATAGAAAAAGAGCCTTTGATGGCTCTTTTTGTGTGCTTTTATTTGACAAAAGACAATTTTTAAATAGTAGTAATAACAGATTGCTTACGGCTGACGAGATTCTGGAGTTTCTCCAGCTGAATTAGTGCGATTATTACTGTTAGCATCGGGAACTTCAGCATTATTACTATTATTATTGGTATTCGTATCTCCTTGGGCTCCTGCAGTATCAGTAACTTGATCTCGTGTATTGACAGCAGTGTTTCCCCCACTTCTAGCACTATCAGATGAATATTGCTCGCTTGCAGGTGCTTGTGAATTATATCTGTTCCTATTTGACTCAGTATAGTTTGGAGTGTAGCTACCTCCTTCTGAAGAATAGCTTTCTCTTCCCTCAACGTTACTAGTCGTTTCTGTTTCTTTTTTATTAGACTTTTGTTCTTCTTCTTTTTTGGTCAAGACTTCAGCTTGCTTTTGGAATTTTGAAATCAGTTCTTGAATGGGTTTTATTTTTTCATCAATAGTAGCTTGTTCGCTTGTGGAGTTGACACTTTTAATAATTTCTAGTATTTTTTGTAAGGAAGTGATGGCTGTTTCAAGTGCTTGTTTATCTTCAAACTGGCTATCGGATTCCTTTATATCCAATTTTAAAGCTTTTTCAGTATAATGATTAGTGATTTTATCGGCCGTAGAAGTAAGAAAATCTGTTAATGTCTTTTTGCCTTCGTCAGTGGTAGGCTTTAATTCTTGAATTTTTTTCCAATCCTCTATAATCGTTTCAGAATCAATATTGAAGTTTTTAATAGCATTTTTTACTTGTTCGACATCTTGTCCATCCTTATGTTGTTTGCTGAGAGCGATGTTCCCTCTCTCTGCTTGGATATGTTCTTGATGAATGACTAAACCTATTAAAAGTCCAAGACCTACAACAATAATGATAGTAAAAATAGTATTTTTTGATGTTAGAATATCTTTGTAGTTTTTCACAATCGTACTACGTACATGGATGGTAGTATCTTAAAGGGATCATGTACGACTTCCTCCTCATTACAGTATATCATTTTTAGCTTATTTTATAAATAAGTTTATAAGTAGAATCGAGATTTAACTGTTCATTACCCTTTTTGTAATTATATTTCTGTTTCTATCAAATAGAATGTCAGATTATCAGCCTCTTTCTTGTCTTCTCCAACCAAGCATGTTATAATGAATACTGCTCAAGCGACCTTCAATCGTGAAGCACACACGACCTTCAATCGTGAATAAACGAATAGATGGGAGACTTACCATGAGTGATAACTCTAAAACACGTGTTGTCGTGGGGATGAGTGGTGGTGTTGATTCGTCGGTGACGGCTCTTCTTCTCAAGGAGCAGGGCTACGATGTGATCGGTATCTTCATGAAGAACTGGGATGACACAGATGAAAACGGCGTCTGTACGGCGACTGAAGATTACAAGGATGTGGCTGCCGTGGCAGACCAGATTGGCATTCCTTACTACTCTGTCAATTTTGAAAAAGAGTACTGGGACCGCGTTTTCGAGTATTTCCTAGCAGAATACCGTGCAGGGCGCACGCCAAATCCAGATGTCATGTGCAACAAGGAAATCAAGTTTAAGGCATTTTTGGACTATGCCATGACCTTGGGCGCAGATTATGTTGCGACTGGGCATTATGCCCGAGTGGCGCGTGATGAGGATGGCACTGTTCACATGCTTCGCGGTGTGGATAATGGCAAGGATCAGACCTATTTCCTCAGCCAACTGTCGCAAGAACAACTTCAAAAAACCATGTTTCCCTTGGGACATTTGGAAAAGCCTGAAGTTCGCAGACTAGCTGAAGAAGCAGGACTTGCCACTGCTAAGAAGAAAGACTCGACAGGGATTTGTTTTATCGGAGAAAAGAACTTTAAAAACTTTCTCAGCAACTATCTACCAGCCCAGCTTGGTCGAATGATGACTGTAGATGGTCGCGATATGGGCGAGCATGCTGGGCTTATGTATTATACGATCGGTCAGCGTGGCGGTTTGGGTATCGGTGGGCAACACGGTGGAGACAATGCCCCTTGGTTCGTTGTCGGAAAAGACCTAAGCAAGAATATCCTCTATGTTGGCCAAGGTTTCTACCATGACTCGCTCATGTCAACCAGCCTAGAGGCTAGCCAAGTCCACTTTACTCGTGAGATGCCAGAGGAGTTTACACTCGAATGTACGGCTAAATTCCGCTATCGTCAGCCTGATTCTAAGGTGACCGTCCATGTCAAAGGAGATAAGGCAGAGGTTATCTTTGCGGAACCTCAGCGTGCCATCACACCAGGACAGGCAGTTGTCTTTTACGATGGCGAAGAGTGTCTAGGTGGTGGTTTGATTGACAATGCCTACCGCGATGGACAAGTTTGTCAGTACATTTAGATTGACAAATTTTCTCAATTTGCTACAATAATAAAAGCAATAGAAATGATGGTCAAAGCTCATGGATGTTGCAGGCTTTTTTGTCCTGCACTTCTTTGGAGTTTTGACTGTTTTTGTGTCGTTTAAGGGAAAGGATAAGAATGACTCAGCAAGACTTTCGGACAAAAGTAGGAAATACAATTTTTGGAGTTCGGGCGACAGCCTTGATTCTCCAAAATCGCAAGCTTCTAGTTACCAAAGACAAGGGTAAGTATTACACTATTGGCGGTGCGATTCAAGTCAATGAAAGCACGGAAGACGCGGTAGTTCGTGAAGTGAGGGAAGAACTGGGTGTCAAAGCTCAAGCTGGGCAACTAGCTTTTGTGGTTGAAAATCGTTTTGAACAGGACGTTGTTTCTTATCACAATATCGAGTTTCATTATCTGGTGGATTTGCTTGAAGATGCCCCATTGACCATGCAGGAAGATGAGCAAAGGCAGCCATGTGAGTGGATTGACTTGGATAAGCTCCAGAATATCCAGCTAGTTCCAGCCTTTCTAAAAACAGCCCTACCAGATTGGGACGGCCAACTAAGACACATTCATCTTGAGGAATAGGAGAGAAAATGATGGTTAAGCTTATTGCCCATGTACTTGTTCATAGTGGTGATGATTATTTGCTCATTCAGCGTTCGGAAATTAAAAGAGGACAACCCAATGTTTATCCAACTTACTGGGATATTCCTGGTGGCGGAGTTGAAAAGGGTGAACTTCCTCGAGATGGAGCTCATAGAGAATGTATTGAAGAAGCGGGAGTTAGGCTAGATAGCAGTTCGCTCAAACTTCTTCACGAAGATAGTCAACTGGATACCTCTAAGGATACTGTCTTTACTCGCTTAGTTTATAAAGCAGAGTGGGTTGGGGAGAAGCCAATTATCAGATTAGATCCAGAAGAGCATACGCACTTTAAATGGGTTACTATGGCTCAAGCTCTAGAGGAGGAGAAGTTAGTTCCTTATTTACGAGAAATTTTTGAAAGGTTAAGAAATGACTTATAATTTTACTGAAGAATACGATATTATTGTAATTGGTGCGGGACACGCTGGGGTAGAAGCATCCCTAGCAGCTAGCCGTATGGGCTGTAAGGTCTTGCTTGCGACTATCAACATTGAAATGCTGGCTTTCATGCCTTGTAACCCCTCTATCGGTGGTTCTGCCAAAGGGATTGTCGTGCGTGAAGTTGATGCCCTCGGTGGCGAGATGGCCAAAACCATTGACAAGACTTACATCCAGATGAAGATGCTCAACACTGGGAAAGGTCCTGCCGTTCGTGCCCTTCGTGCGCAGGCTGACAAGGAGCTTTACTCCAAGGAAATGCGCAAGACGGTTGAAAATCAAGAAAATCTGACCCTTCGTCAGACTATGATTGATGAGATTTTGGTGGAAGACGGCAAGGTTGTCGGTGTGCGTACAGCGACCCATCAAGAATATGCTGCCAAGGCTGTTATCGTGACGACAGGAACAGCCCTCCGTGGGGAAATCATCATCGGAGACCTCAAGTACTCGTCAGGCCCTAACCACAGCCTAGCTTCTATTAACCTTGCTGATAATCTCAAGGAACTGGGCCTCGAAATCGGTCGTTTCAAGACAGGAACCCCTCCACGTGTCAAGGCTTCTTCTATCAACTACGATGTGACAGAGATTCAGCCAGGAGACGAAGCGCCTAATCATTTCTCATATACTTCACGTGATGAGGATTATGTCAAGGATCAAGTGCCATGCTGGTTGACCTACACCAATGGTACCAGTCATGAGATTATCCAAAACAATCTCCACCGTGCGCCTATGTTTACAGGTGTGGTCAAGGGAGTGGGCCCTCGTTATTGTCCGTCGATTGAGGATAAGATTGTACGCTTTGCGGACAAGGAACGTCACCAACTTTTCCTTGAGCCAGAGGGACGCAATACAGAGGAAGTCTATGTCCAAGGCCTCTCAACCAGTCTACCTGAGGATGTCCAGCGTGAGCTGGTGCATTCTATCAAAGGTTTGGAAAATGCAGAGATGATGCGAACAGGTTATGCCATTGAGTATGACATGGTCTTGCCTCACCAGTTGCGTGCGACTCTGGAAACCAAGAAAATCTCAGGTCTATTCACTGCTGGTCAGACCAATGGAACATCAGGTTACGAAGAAGCTGCTGGCCAAGGGATTATCGCGGGTATCAATGCGGCTCTGAAAATCCAAGGCAAGCCAGAGTTGATTTTGAAGCGTAGTGACGGTTATATTGGGGTCATGATTGACGACTTGGTAACCAAGGGAACGATTGAGCCTTATCGCCTTTTGACCAGTCGTGCTGAATACCGCCTCATTCTCCGCCATGACAATGCTGATATGCGTTTGACGGAGATGGGACGTGAGATTGGTCTTGTGGATGATGAACGCTGGGCTCGCTTTGAAATTAAGAAAAATCAATTTGAAAATGAGATGAAGCGCCTAGACAGCATCAAACTCAAGCCAGTCAAGGAAACCAATGCCAAGGTTGAGGAGATGGGCTTCAAGCCTTTGACAGATGCAGTGACAGCCAAGGAATTCCTTCGCCGTCCAGAAGTTTCTTATCAAGATGTGGTGGCTTTCATCGGACCAGCTGCAGAGGACTTGGATGACAAGATTATCGAATTGATTGAAACAGAAATCAAGTACGAAGGCTATATTTCCAAAGCCATGGACCAGGTTGCCAAGATGAAACGCATGGAAGAAAAACGCATTCCAGCCAATATCGATTGGGATGACATTGATTCTATCGCAACCGAAGCTCGTCAGAAGTTCAAACTCATCAATCCAGAAACCATCGGACAAGCCAGCCGTATTTCGGGAGTAAACCCAGCAGACATTTCTATTTTAATGGTGTATCTTGAAGGTAAAAATCGTAGTATTTCTAAAACTCTTCAAAAATCAAAATGATACGTCGTCGGCTTCTTACGAATGAGTTCAAAGCTTAGCTTTGATTCATCTACAGCCTCCCATAGTTCCCCGAACTATGGGAGCTAACTTGAGTTATGCTTTCGCCTAGCCTTCTAGTCTGATTTCGATTTTTATTGAGTTTTAATATCAAAAGAAAGCATAGAGAAAAACAGCTCCGTCTTCGGGGCTGTTTTCTTGCTTTATTCTTCATCTGGTGTGAGGATCATCGGGATAATAATCGGTTCACGTTCGGTATTTTCATAGAGGAAGGGGCGAATAGCGTTGACAATGGCACCATTGACAGATTGAACGCTAGCATCCTTATTTTTCAGTGCGATACGAATTGCATTGAAGAGGATGCGTTGGCTTTGGCGAATCAAGTCGCCAGATTCTCTCATGTAGACAAAGCCTCGGCTGAGGATGTCTGGACCAGATAGAATCATCTGTGATTTGAAGTCAACAGTTGCGACTGCCAGAACGACACCGTCTTCAGATAGATCACGACGATCTTTGAGGACAGCAGCACCGATCTCACCGATACGATTTCCATCGACATAGATGTCTTGGGCGTTGAAATGACCTGCGATACGAGCTGAGTCAGCAGTAAGGGCAAGCACATCACCATTGCTCATAATAAATATATTGTCCTTCTCAACCCCAGTATCCACTGCTAGTCCAGCGTGGACTTTTTGCATGCGGTATTCACCGTGGACAGGCATGAAGTATTTTGGCTTAATCAAGCGGAGCATGAGCTTTTGCTCTTGCTGGCCACCGTGTCCAGATGTATGGATATTGTTCACTTTACCGTGGATAACTTCAACACCAGCTTCAGAAATGATGTTGATCAGCTTGTTGACGCTAGTAGTGTTTCCAGGGATTGGACTAGAAGAGAAGATAACCGTATCACCTGGTTGGAGTTGCACCTGACGGTGGGTTCCGTTGGCGATACGAGAGAGGGCAGCCATCGGCTCACCCTGACTACCTGTACAGAGGATGAGAACCTCGCCTGCAGGGTAATCTTTGATTTCATTTGGCTCAATAAAGGTTCCCTTAGGAGCTTTGATGTAGCCAAGCTCGATTCCGTTGACAATGGCCTTTTCCATAGAGCGACCAAAGACAGCAATCTTACGTCCAGTCTTAACAGCAGCTTCTGTTGCTTGCTGGAGACGGAAGATATTTGAGGCAAAGGATGCAAAGATGATACGTCCTTCGATGCCTTGGATAATCTTCATGATGGACTGACCAACGACTTTTTCAGAGTTGGTAAAGGTTGGCACTTCTGCATTTGTTGAGTCAGATAGGAGACAGAGCACGCCTTCTTCCCCAAGAGAGGCCATGCGGTGCAAGTCAGCAGGCTCTCCAACTGGAGTGAAGTCGAACTTGAAGTCACCTGTACAGACGATTTTTCCTTGAGGAGTATGAATAACAATTCCCAAAGGCTCTGGAATAGAGTGAGTCGTTCTAAAGAAAGTTGCCTTGAGGTTTTTAAAAGTTAACTCAGTGTTGTGGTTGATTTCGTAAAGTTTGGCGTTGCGCAAGAGGCCGTGTTCTTCGAGTTTCCCACGGATCAAAGCTAAGGCAAGTGGTCCAGCGTAGATAGGGACATTTGCTTGCTTGAGAAGGAATGGAATCCCACCGATGTGGTCCTCGTGTCCGTGTGTAATCAAGACAGCCTTGACGCGGTCGATATTGTCCACGATGTAAGAGTAATCAGGAATGACATAGTCGATACCAAGCAAGTCATCTTCTGGGAATTTAATCCCAGCATCGACGATGATAATCTCATCTTGGTATTCAATCCCGTAAGTGTTTTTCCCGATTTCTCCCAGACCACCGATGGCAAAAACGCCGACTTCTTCAGGTTTAAGAGTGTAGGCCATATTAGAACTCCGTGATTTCGAAGGCGCCAGTTTCTTTTTCGTAATCTAGCAATTTGTCAGACAAGAGTTCGATATACTCGATATTGTACTCTGGGCGATTTTCTTCGACAAGTTGGCGAGCAGCGATACGGCCCTCAAGTTCTGAGCTGGCATCGATGTCTAGGTAAAGTGCGCGTGTTGTTTCACGACGTGGGCTACGTTCTTTTGTTTCTTGATAAAAAACTTTGTAAATCATATAGTTCCTTTCTATTTACAGGTCAGCTTATTCCAAACTTTTAGCAGAGATTTGCTTGATTTCATTCCATTTTGTGTCTAGATTGACCTTGATTCGTTACAATTATTTCAATTATACCACAAAATGAAAAATTAGTAAAAGACGGAAACGAGAAAGTCGTGAGGGGAAGAGGGAGCAAAAGATAGATAGGATTTGGTCGGAGAGCGCTTAGGTGTTATAATTAAAGGGGAAATCTAAAGAGATAGTAGATTTAAGGGAGAATATAGTTCTAGTTTCATTAATCGTTGGTGTAGATGGTTGGGACAGAATGATATCTTTGAAAAAAGAAAAAGCTCTTGAGAAATCTCGAGAGCAAATAAAAAAGCTGAGACAAAACTCGGGGATTTTCCTGGAGCAGTCCAGGTGGCAGCACCTCTACCTGAAGCGAATGCATCGCAACCTTTGAATGACTTGTCACCAAATCAAACTCGATCTCAGCCTTTACTTAATTCTATCATCTATGAGGCTAAGAAGTCAATCTATAAGTATAACGATGTAGAAATAGCAAGATGGAGTGGAGTGCTTACTAAAAGGCAAAGACAAGCACTTAATTTAAGAGTAAGCAAAAAGAGAGGACCAATGGTAGTCAGGGGTCTTTACAGCTCAAAGCTGAAGGCAGTCCCACACCCGTACCAGAAGTTGGTACCTTTGAACGCTCTGTTACCAGTCGCTCTACGTTATCCTCTCAATATTTATATTTTACTATAACTTACTGAGGGAATCAACTTTAAAAGCATCAAAAAGCTCCTGACCGAAGTCAAGAGCTGTCGAACACTGGGGGCGAATTGTTCAATCGCAATTCCAGTTCTTTAGAAACCAAAGTTTCAGGGATAGCACCGCAACCCGAAGAGTCAACGACTCAACCTGATTTTCCTACCAGTGTTGAATTACATTTTAACATTGATAGACCAACATAGTCAACAGTTTATATAAAAATAGGAATACCAAAAGTAGGATTAAGAATGTTTAGTTTGTTTGAATTTGCGATAGGGTTGGCCTCTTGGTGTTTATAGTCTTTGTAGCCTGTGTCTAAGGGGGAATGCTCTGTTTGTATATCTGGGACACCGCAAAAAAAATTCCTTTGGAAGCTTGCTTTTGTGACGCTCTATTCAATTTTTATCCTCCTTGTAACCTATGTCGTTTGGTTTGTATTTTACTTTGGATTAAATGCTTAGATGCCCTGCTCATGCTGGGGCTTTTTGTTTGGGGGCAAAGAAAATTCCCATGTGCCAGCTTTTGTAGTATAATAGTAAGCAGACAAAAAGATAGGAATGTGTTATGAAAGTATTAGCTTTTGATACGTCCAGCAAGGCTCTTTCTCTCGCTATTTTAGAGGACAAGCAGGTTCTTGCCGAGACGACGATTAATATTAAGAAAAATCACAGTATTACCCTCATGCCTGCCATCGATTTTTTGATGGCAAGTGTGAACTGGACGCCCAAGGATTTGGATAGAATCGTTGTGGCGGAAGGGCCAGGTAGCTACACAGGCTTGCGAATCGCGGTAGCCACTGCCAAGATCTTAGCTCACACTCTGAATATCGAGTTAGTTGGTATGTCTAGCCTCTTGGCTCTGGTGCCATACCAACAAGAAGGCTTGTTCGTCTCTTTGATGGATGCTCGTCGCAACAATGTTTATGCAGGATTTTATGAAAATGCCAAACCTGTCATGCCAGAAGCGCACCTGCCTTTTGAGCGAGTGATTGAGTTAATCAAGGGCGCTAGTCAGGTAACCTTTGTCGGAGAAGTTGGCCCCTTTGTGGAGCAGATTCAAGAACACTTGCCAAGGACTAATTTCAAAGAAACCTTGCCTAATGCAGCCAATCTTGCTCTTTTGGCTTGGGACAAGGAAGCAGACTCCTTGCACGACTTTGTGCCTAACTACCTCAAACGAGTCGAGGCTGAGGAAAACTGGCTCAAGAACCATACCGAGTCTGGTGAGTCCTACATTAAGCGCCTATGATAGAAATCAAACGAACTCAACAGCAACCTGATCTGGCTCAAGCCATCTACGCTGTTATGATAGCTGTTTACCCAGTCAGTCCTTGGACGCTGGAACAAATTCAAGCAGACCTGTCCCAAGATCAGACTTGGTATGCTCTGGCTTATGATGGGGCAGAAGTGATTGGCTTTCTAGCTGTGCAGGAGAATCTTTTTGAGGCAGAAGTCCTGCAAATCGCTGTCAAACAAACCTATCAGGGTCAGGGAATTGCATCAGCCTTGTTTGCTCAATTGCCGACAGACAAGGAGATTTTCCTCGAAGTCAGAAAGTCAAATCACCGAGCACAAGCATTTTACAAGAAAGAAAAGATGGCAGTCATCGCTGAGCGAAAGGCCTACTACCATGACCCAGTCGAGGATGCCATTATCATGAAGAGAGAAATAGATGAAGGATAGATATATTTTAGCATTTGAGACATCCTGTGATGAGACCAGTGTCGCCGTCTTGAAAAACGACGATGAGCTCTTGTCTAATGTCATTGCTAGTCAAATTGAGAGCCACAAACGTTTTGGGGGCGTAGTGCCAGAAGTAGCCAGTCGTCACCATGTCGAGGTCATTACAGCCTGCATCGAGGAGGCGTTGGCAGAAGCAGGGATTACCGAAGACGATGTAACAGCTGTGGCGGTTACCTATGGACCTGGCTTGGTGGGAGCTTTACTAGTTGGTTTATCAGCTGCTAAGGCCTTTGCTTGGGCACATGGACTTCCGCTGATTCCCGTTAACCACATGGCTGGTCACCTTATGGCAGCTCAGAGCGTGGAGCCTTTGGAGTTTCCCTTGCTAGCCCTCTTGGTCAGCGGTGGACACACAGAGTTGGTTTATGTTTCGGAGGCTGGTGACTACAAGATTGTTGGGGAAACGCGAGATGACGCGGTTGGTGAGGCCTATGATAAGGTCGGCCGTGTCATGGGCTTGACCTATCCTGCCGGTCGTGAGATTGACGAGCTGGCTCATCAGGGGCAGGATATTTATGACTTTCCTCGTGCCATGATTAAGGAAGATAATCTGGAGTTTTCATTCTCAGGTTTGAAATCTGCCTTTATCAATCTTCACCATAATGCCGAGCAAAAGGGAGAAAGTCTGTCTACAGAGGACTTGTGTGCATCCTTCCAAGCAGCTGTCCTGGATATTCTCATGGCAAAAACTAAGAAGGCTTTGGAGAAATACCCTGTTAAAACTCTAGTCGTGGCAGGTGGTGTGGCAGCCAATAAAGGTCTCAGAGAACGCCTAGCAACCGAAATCGCAGATGTCAAGGTCATCATTCCACCTCTGCGCCTCTGCGGAGACAATGCAGGTATGATTGCCTATGCCAGCGTCAGCGAATGGAACAAAGAAAACTTTGCAAGCTTGGACCTCAATGCCAAACCAAGTCTCGCTTTTGATACCATGGAATAAAGAGTCAGCTTAGGGCTGGCTTTTTTGCTCTCTTAAATGTCAGAATATTTTGACAAATAATTGTGAATAATGATATACTATATAAAAAATAGGAGGTGGTGAGATGATTGAGAGAATGGAGTTGGGAGAATTTTACAAGGAATTACGTTTGGCGAGAAAGCTCAAGCAGTCAGATGTGGCTTGTGCTGGTCTAACAGCCTCTCAGTTGTCCAAGTTTGAACTAGGGCAGTCTATGCTATCTGCGGATAAGTTGATCCTAGCCATCCAAGGGATCAATATGAATTTTGATGAGTTTGGTCATAAGCTAAACAATTATCAAGAATCCCTACATATGCAGATTGGTAGAAAGGTTGTGGATCGCTTTGCCCACCAAGATATAGCTGGTTTAGAGCAACTGTTGGAGGAAGTCGAGCAAGAACAGATGGCAGAGACCTATCGTCGTTTGAATGCCATTGTAATTAAAAACGCACTCCATTCCTTAAATAAGAACTATCCATTAGTAAAAGAAGATAGCGAGTTTTTGACTATCTATCTCTATGCTATTGAGTCTTGGACCTGGTTTGAACTCTATCTCTTTTGCAATACCATGCCCTTCTTGAGCAATCAAGATTTGATATTTTTATCGACCGCTTTAATTGAGAAATCTAGGGAATTTAAAGAGTTGGTACATAATCGATTGTATATGAAAAGTGGATTTCTGAATATTATATCAGAACTCATGGAGCGTAAACTTTTCTCTTATATCCCAATTTTTGAAGCTGAGCTAGAGAGCATGCTTCGTCCATACGATGTTTTTGAAAAAGTATTGTGGCAGTTTTTAAAGAAAATGAAGATTTTCCTTCAAACCAAAGGAAGCAATCAAAAAGAGATTGAAAGATTTATCCAATCTCTGCAAGTATTAGAAAATCCACAATTGCTAGCCCTCTTCGAATTGCGTTTGAAGCAATACAAAGAACTTATTGAGTAGTCAACAATTGCAAATCTGAAATTTCTATAAGAAAAAATATCAAATATGCGATTTTCTAAAATAAGCTAATTTTCGTGTTATACTATCCTTGTAAAGCACTTCAAGCAGATCCTAAGTCGCAGAAGTGGTTTATAGATGGGAATTCGTACAGTATATGTTTAATTATGAGCATACTGTAAATGGCTGGACTAAAAGTGAAACTTGGCGTCCTAGATAAAATGAGGTAAACGATGGAAAAACAAAGTCAGTTACAAATGTTAATTCATTCCCTATACAATAATAAAGAAATTAGCTTGACGGAAGAATTTAGGAAGCAATTGCTGGAAACAGCAAAACAGTTCTCTAGTACTAATGAAGATTTGTTAGCTGTACGTCTTTCTTTTGCCGTCTCTAAAGAATTGTTGAGCTTTAAAGGTGAACCGCCGACAGAGTTGTTGGATTTAGCAAAATTTGTCCAAAAGAAAGAAGCTAAATACAAGCAGGGAATAGTGTGGTCTGGTATTTTTAAGATATGATTTATTATAAAATACGGCATGAACATCATATAATGGATGAATCTGAATATGAGCAAGGCTTGGAGTTCAATATTAAACCAAGTCTTGTTTTCTATACACTGGAACTTTAAAAGGAGTTGTGATGAAAGTATTTCTTCAAAATAGAAATTTTAGGCAATTAACCATCAACCAGTGGATTTCAACGGTTGGGGATACGATTTTTTATCTGGCCTTTTTGAATTATGTGGCAGATGCATCTTTTGCCCCTTTGGCGATTTTACTGATCACGATTTCAGAAACCCTTCCTCAAGTTCTGCAAATCTTTCTGGGAGTTTTGGCGGATTTTCAACATCATCGTGTCCTAAAATATACAATGATTAGTTTTGCAAAATTTTTGCTTTACTCTATCGTTTCTTTATCACTTTCAGGGCAGTCCTTTTCCTTGTTATTAGTAGCATTTATTTGTCTGATTAACCTCTTATCTGACACATTGAGTTATTTTTCAGGCGCCATGCTCACTCCGATTTTCATTAGAATTATTGGGCAAGACCATCTGGCAGAAGCTATTGGATTTAAACAGTCAACTGTTAGTTTAGTGAAAACAATCAGTAATATTCTAGGAGGAGTCTTACTAGGTATTCTATCTATCCAGTCTATTTCCTTACTGAATGCTCTGACCTTTTTAATCGCATTTTTAGGTATTCTTTTCATAAAAACAGACCTCTTGAAAGTAGAAAAAACGATTAGCTATCAAGAAGGACTCTCTGTAAAATCCTTTTGCCAGCATCTGCTCCAATCATCAAAATTGATATGGAATATGAATAAGGTGCTCTTGGTTTTGTTTATTATCTCTATTAGTCAAGCAGTGATAAATGTTACAGTTCCTGTTTCTACTCTGTTTTTGAGGAATCAGCCCTTTTTGAATTTACAAACAGGTCAATCTCTTGCCTTGTTATCCACCCTTGAATTGTCAGCCCTTATTGTCGGAAGCCTTGTGAGTGGCTATCTGAAGAATACAATCTCCATAAAACTAGCCCTATATGCCTCGCTTATTATCCAATTACTCCTTTTAGTTGGCTTTGTGGCAGTTCGTTTTGACTGGATTCTTATCTTTAGTGCCTTGGATGCCTTTTTCGCAGGTATCCTCTCTCCTCGATTACAGGAACTCATTTTTAAACAAATACCTGAGGAGTCAATGGGAGCAGTTCAATCCTCTATCGGTGCCATTACAGTTGTTTTACCTAGCTTATTTACAATAGCTTTGGTAACCATTGCTACTAGCTTTGGAACTCTGGCAGTTAGCTTTGTTTTATTGCTATTTCTTCTAGCTGCCTTTATCATACTCTTGAATATCCGTGAA
This sequence comes from Streptococcus mitis, assembly GCF_003942685.1. Lineage (GTDB taxonomy): Bacteria > Bacillota > Bacilli > Lactobacillales > Streptococcaceae > Streptococcus > Streptococcus mitis_CD. The sequence continues at coordinate 139,107 of NZ_RJNR01000001.1, forward strand.
AACATTTAGCGAAGAATGTGTATATTATATGTTTGAGACTGGATTCCAGTCTGTTTATGATGGCTACAATCAGCAGACTGTTAAATTTTTGAGAAAGTTGCTTGACATTTCAGACCAATCGGTTTATAATTAAAAAATGTAGAGATAAATACATGAGAAAAGAAGAAAAAACAAGACTACGAAGAGAGAAAATCATTACCGCTGCTTTGTTTGAATTTGCTACAAAAGGCTATCAAGGTTTTGTCATCAATGAACTTTGTAAAGTGGATGGTATTTCCAAAGGAGTTTTGTATCATAATTTTTCAGGGAAATCAGACCTCTATCTAACTTGTTTTCAGGATATGAACATCAATTATCACAGGTTTTGGATATGATGATTTATGGAATACTAGAGGAAGATTCCTCTAAAAAAGGAGAAAAATAATGTCGAAAATTTGGAAATGGTTGTTACTAATTGCGGGTATTTTTGCAGTTTTTGTAGGTTTTAATATGTTTGCACATCCTCTTATTAGCTTGGCTTCCATGACTTTCTGGTTTGCACTTGTATTTGCAGTTCAAGGGATTTCTGAGATTGTACAATACTTCAAATCAGAAGAAAAGCATGGCTGGAATTTATTTGGAGGAATTGTTACCCTCATCCTCGCTCTTACCTTGTTCTCAGGTAGCTTTATTGAAATGGTAACATTTGTACCATTTATCATTTCTTTATGGGCCTTGACAAATGGTATTACAAAAACTATCGTTGGTTTCAAGGTTCGTAAGACGGATAAATCGGTAGGTACCCCTCTAGTTTGGATGGGGATTTTAGGAATCGTAGCAGGTTTAATCATGATGGGACACCCATTGATGACCGGTCTCTATATTAGTTACACCATTGCCTTTGTCTTTATTTATCAAGGTATTGTGGCAATTGTTCAATTCTTCAAGATTAAATAAGAATAAAATGGAGTCTGTCTGATTACAATCAGCAGACTTTTTTCTCTTTCCTGAATGTGTTATAATAGTCCATGCTATGGCTGGAGCCTTTTCAGCCTACTTATACTCTTCGAAAATCTCTTCAAACTGCGTCAGCTTCTATCTGCAACCTCAAAACAATGTTTTGAGCAACCTGTGGCCAGCTTTCTAGTTTGCTCTTTGATTTTCATTGAGTATTATTAAGACAATATGAGGAGAAAGATGAAAGAAAAAGGATTTTGGGAGGGGGCGCAGGCGGCCATGCCAACGGCCCTTGGTTATGTCAGTATTGGCTTGGCCTGTGGGATTATTGGTGCGCCCTATGTGACACCTGTTGAGATGGGCTTGATGAGCCTCTTTGTTTATGCTGGGAGTGCCCAGTTTGCCATGTTGGCACTGATTGCGGTTCAAGCACCTGTGGCAGCTATTGCTATGACGGTCTTTTTGATTAATTTGCGTCTCTTTTTGTTGAGTTTGCATGCGTCAACTTATTTCCGTCATACCAGTCTCTGGCAAAATATCGGTATGTCTAGTCTCTTGACGGATGAGACTTATGGCGTTTTGATGGGCGAGTTAGCCCATACAGACAAGGTCAATCCTATGTGGATGCACGGAAACAATCTCAACAGCTATGTGGCTTGGTTTGTGGGAACAGTTGTCGGAACGGCTCTGGGTGGTCTGCTGCCAAATCCAGAAATCTTTGGCTTGGATTTTGCCCTGGTTGGGATGTTCATCGGCATTTTTGCTTCGCAATTCCAGATTATGCAAAGACGGATTCCTGTCCGCAATCTGCTCATTATCCTAGCAGTTGTTGCGGTGTCCTTCTTTTTACTCTTAACAGTGGTGTCTCAGTCGCTAGCTGTTCTGTTTGCGACGCTACTTGGTTGTACAATGGGGGTGGTTTTAGATGGTCAGTAAGTATCTTTTATTAGCAGTTATTTTCTCTGGCTTAGTGACTTGGATTCCCCGTATGATTCCCTTCATCTTGGTCAAGTATAAGGGCTTGCCTGCAATCGTTGAGCGTTTTTTGAAATTTTTGCCCGTTTCCATTATCTTTGCCTTGATTCTTTCAAGCGTAGTGACAGGTAAGGTTGGGAGCCTTCCTCAAATTAAATGGCTAGACTTCTTAGCCGTCTTTCCAACAGCTTGGGTAGCCTTTCGCTACCGCAATCTAGTCGGAACAGTTCTCTTTGGAGTGGTCTTAATTGCAGTCTTGCGTTTGATCTTTTAATACTCTTCGAAAATCAAATTCAAACCACGTCAGCGTCGCCTTACCGTACTCAAGTACAGCTTGCGGCTAGCTTCCTAGTTTGCTCTTTGATTTTCATTGAGTATAAATTAGCCATAAACAAAACCTATCACAGAGATAGATATCATATAATGGCGTAAATGCTCTTTTTCTGTTAAGATTATAAGGTATTCTATTTTGGAGGAAATGACATGAAAAAAATCGTTAAATACTCATCTCTTGCTGCCTTAGGCCTTGTTGCTGCAGGTGTGCTAGCAGCTTGCTCAGGTGGTGCAAAAAAAGAAGGGGAAGCAGCTAGCAAGAAAGAAATTATTGTTGCAACCAATGCTTCACCAAAACCATTCAACTATGAAGAAAATGGTGAATTGACTGGTTACGAAATTGAAGTGGTTCGTGCTATCTTTAAAGACTCTGACAAGTATGATGTCAAGTTTGAGAAGACTGAGTGGTCAGGAGTCTTTGCAGGACTTGATGCTGACCGTTACCAAATGGCTGTTAACAACATCAGCTACACTAAAGAACGTGCTGAAAAATACCTTTACGCAGCCCCAACTGCTAAAAACCCTAACGTTCTTGTAGTGAAGAAGGATGACTCTAGCATCAAATCGCTTGATGATATCGGTGGAAAATCAACAGAAGTTGTTCAAGGGACAACATCAGCTAAACAGTTGGAAGACTATAACAAACAACACTCAGATAATCCAACTGTCCTTAACTATACTAGAGCTGACTTCCAACAAATCATGGGACGCTTGAGCGATGGCCAGTTTGACTACAAGATTTTTGATAAAATCGGTGTTGAGACAGTTATCAAGAACCAAGGATTGGACAACTTGAAAGTTATCGAACTTCCAAGCGATCAACAACCTTACGTTTACCCACTTCTTGCCAAAGGTCAAGATGAGTTGAAAACATTTGTAGACAAACGTATCCAAGAACTCTACAAAGATGGCACTCTTGAAAAATTGTCTAAACAATTCTTCGGAGACACTTATCTACCAGCAGAAGCTGATATTAAATAATTTCTTGAGATCATCCATTCTGAGTAAGATGGGTGATTTCTCAATTTTTAGGGATATAGTTTTAAACTATATATCTGACTACATAATAACAATTTGTGGAATCAAACAAATTGTGAGATACTAGTACGGTATTATTTTTAAGGAGAAAGAATCATGAAAATCAAAAAATGGCTTGGTGTAGCAGCCCTTGCTACAGTCGCAGGTTTGGCTCTTGCAGCTTGCGGAAACTCAGAAAAGAAAGCAGACAATGCAACAACTATCAAAATCGCAACTGTTAACCGTAGCGGTTCTGAAGAAAAACGTTGGGACAAAATCCAAGAATTGGTTAAAAAAGACGGTATCACTTTGGAATTTACAGAGTTCACAGACTACTCACAACCAAACAAGGCAACTGCTGATGGCGAAGTAGACTTGAACGCTTTCCAACACTACAACTTCTTGAACAACTGGAACAAAGAAAACGGAAAAGACCTTGTAGCGATTGCTGATACTTACATCTCTCCAATCCGCCTTTACTCAGGTTTGAATGGAAGTGAAAACAAGTACACTAAAGTAGAAGATATCCCAGCAAACGGAGAAATCGCTGTACCAAACGATGCTACAAATGAAAGTCGTGCACTTTACTTGCTTCAATCAGCTGGCTTGATTAAATTGGATGTTTCTGGAACTGCTCTTGCAACAGTTGCTAACATCAAAGAAAATCCAAAGAACTTGAAAATCACTGAATTGGATGCTAGCCAAACAGCTCGTTCATTGTCATCAGTTGACGCTGCCGTTGTAAACAATACCTTCGTTACAGAAGCAAAATTGGACTACAAGAAAGCACTTTTCAAAGAACAAGCTGATGAAAATTCAAAACAATGGTACAACATCATCGTTGCGAAAAAAGATTGGGAAACATCACCAAAAGCTGATGCTATCAAGAAAGTGATCGCAGCTTACCACACAGATGACGTGAAAAAAGTTATCGAAGAAACATCAGACGGTTTGGATCAACCAGTTTGGTAATAAGAAACAGGGAGGTGGGAGAGAAAATTCCACCTCTTGCTTTTGTATAGAGCATGGATTGTCAGGAAGAGTAGTTCATAGAAAGGTAGAGAGAATATGGTTTTTCCTAGCGAACAAGAACAGATTGAAAAATTTGAAAAGGATCATGTGGCCCAGCATTATTTTGAGGTTTTGCGTACCTTGATTTCTAAGAAGTCAGTCTTTGCCCAGCAGGTTGGACTTAAGGAAGTTGCCAACTATCTGGGTGAGATTTTCAAGCGTGTGGGGGCTGAAGTGGAGATTGATGAGACTTATACGGCGCCTTTTGTTATGGCACATTTCAAGAGTTCGCGTCCAGATGCCAAGACCCTAATTTTCTATAACCACTATGACACTGTGCCAGCGGACGGGGATCAGGTCTGGACAGAGGATCCCTTTACGCTTTCGGTGCGCAATGGCTTCATGTATGGGCGTGGGGTTGATGATGATAAGGGGCATATCACAGCTCGTTTGAGTGCTTTGAGAAAATACATGCAGCACCACGATGACCTGCCTGTCAACATCAGTTTTATCATGGAGGGAGCGGAGGAATCGGCTTCGACAGACCTGGATAAGTATCTGGAAAAACATGCGGATAAACTCCGTGGTGCAGATTTGTTGGTCTGGGAACAAGGGACCAAGAATGCCTTGGAGCAGTTAGAAATTTCTGGTGGAAATAAAGGAATTGTGACCTTTGATGCCAAGGTAAAAAGTGCGGATGTGGATATCCACTCTAGTTATGGAGGAGTTGTGGAATCAGCTCCTTGGTACCTCCTTCAAGCCCTACAGTCCCTTCGTGCCGCAGATGGCCGTATCTTGGTTGAAGGTTTGTACGAAGAAGTACAAGAGCCGAATGAACGAGAATTAGCCTTGGTGGATGCCTATGCTCAACGCAATCCTGGGGAAATCAGCCAGATTTATGGCTTGGAATTGCCTCTCTTACAAGAGGACCGTGTAGCCTTTCTAAAACGTTTCTTTTTTGAGCCAGCTCTTAATATCGAAGGGATTCAGTCAGGTTATCAAGGACAAGGAGTCAAAACGATTTTACCAGCAGAAGCTAGTGCTAAGCTAGAGGTTCGTTTGGTTCCTGGCCTAGAACCGCATGATGTTCTGGAAAAAATTCGGAAACAGCTAGACAAAAATGGCTTTGATAAGGTAGAATTATACTATACCTTGGGAGAGATGAGCTATCGAAGCGATATGAGCGCACCAGCCATTCTCAATGTGATCGAGTTGGCCAAGAAATTCTATCCACAGGGCGTATCAGTCTTGCCAACAACTGCAGGTACAGGTCCTATGCATACGGTTTTTGATGCTTTAGAAGTACCTATGGTTGCCTTTGGTCTAGGAAATGCCAATAGCCGAGACCACGGTGGAGATGAAAACGTACGAATCGCCGATTACTACACCCATATTGAATTAGTAGAGGAGCTGATTAGAAGCTATGAGTAGAGATATTATCAAGTTAGATCAGATCGATGTGACTTTTCATCAAAAGAAGAGAACCATCACAGCGGTCAAGGATGTGACTATTCACATCCAAGAAGGGGATATCTACGGAATCGTTGGATATTCTGGAGCAGGGAAATCAACCCTTGTACGGGTAATTAACCTTTTGCAAAAGCCATCTGCAGGCAAAATTACCATTGACGACGATGTGATTTTTGATGGTAAGGTGACCTTGACGGCAGAGCAGTTGCGTCGTAAACGTCAAGATATTGGAATGATTTTCCAGCACTTTAACCTCATGAGCCAAAAGACAGCAGAGGAAAATGTAGCCTTTGCCCTCAAACACTCTGGACTTAGCAAGGAAGAAAAGAAGGCTAAAGTAGCTAAGTTGTTGGACTTGGTTGGCTTGGCAGACCGTGCTGAAAACTACCCTTCACAACTATCTGGAGGGCAAAAACAGCGTGTGGCCATTGCGCGTGCCTTGGCAAATGATCCAAAAATCTTGATTTCAGACGAGTCAACTTCTGCCCTTGACCCTAAGACAACCAAGCAGATTTTGGCCTTGTTGCAAGATTTGAACCAAAAATTAGGCTTAACTATTGTCTTGATTACGCATGAAATGCAGATTGTCAAAGACATTGCCAACCGTGTGGCAGTTATGCAGGATGGGCATTTGATTGAAGAGGGTAGTGTTCTTGAAATCTTCTCAGACCCTAAACAACCTTTGACCCAAGACTTTATCTCAACAGCTACAGGTATTGACGAAGCCATGGTCAAAATCGAGAAGCAAGAAATCGTAGAACACTTGTCTGAAAACAGTCTCTTGGTGCAACTCAAGTATGCAGGTGCTTCAACAGACGAGCCACTTTTGAATGAATTGTATAAGCATTATCAAGTAACGGCTAATATCCTCTATGGGAATATCGAAATCCTCGATGGAACTCCTGTTGGAGAATTAGTTGTGGTCTTGTCAGGTGAAAAAGCAGCTTTGGCAGGCGCCCAAGAAGCCATTCGTCAAGCAGGCGTACAACTAAAAGTATTGAAGGGAGGACAGTAAGATGGAATCATTGATTCAAACCTATTTACCAAATGTCTATAAGATGGGCTGGGCTGGTCAAGCAGGCTGGGGAACAGCCATCTACCTAACCCTTTATATGACAGTTCTTTCCTTCATCATCGGAGGTTTCTTGGGACTAGTGGCAGGTCTTTTCCTTGTCTTGACAGCGCCAGGTGGTGTCTTGGAAAATAAGGTCGTTTTCTGGATTTTGGATAAGATTACCTCTATTTTCCGTGCGGTGCCATTTATCATTCTCTTGGCAGTCTTGTCACCCTTCTCACACCTAATCGTAGGGACAAGTATCGGGCCAAATGCGGCTATTGTACCCCTATCTTTTGCAGTCTTTGCCTTCTTTGCCCGTCAGGTGCAGGTTGTCTTGGCTGAGCTGGATGGCGGTGTCATTGAGGCGGCTCAAGCGAGCGGAGCGACATTCTGGGATATCGTAGGTGTCTATCTATCCGAAGGTCTTCCAGATTTGATCCGTGTGACGACTGTGACCTTGATTTCTCTTGTTGGAGAAACAGCTATGGCTGGTGCGGTTGGAGCTGGTGGTATTGGTAACGTAGCCATTGCTTATGGATTTAACCGTTACAATCACGATGTAACCATCTTGGCAACCATCATTATCATTTTGATTATCTTTGCGATCCAATTTTTGGGAGATTTCTTGACCAAAAAATTGAGCCATAAATAAAAAGAGCCGTGTGGCTCTTTTTTAGTAATCAGATTTTCTGCGCCAATTTTTTACTCAAGGCTTGTCCAATCAAGGCACCCATTAGGGCTCCGATGACAATACTTGCGATAAATAGAAGGACGGTTCCAGGATTTGGCGCGACCATGATACGGTCGATATATTCTTGGGATTTTCCTCTTGCTAGGAGGGTAGCCATATAGGCTTTGGGTGCAATCCACATGATTAGAATTGGTCCTGATGTGCTAAAGGCAAAGAGTATGAAAGAAAGGAAATTCTTAGTTTGGTCCTTGTATTTTCCGAGGTTAGCTACTGCATCTGCTAGGAGACCACAGATAATTCCAGGAAGGAAGGCACCGGCACCGTGTTTAGTTCCCAAGAAAAAGAGGGCAATGACAAGGCCGATAGTGGTAATGGCTCCAAAGCGCGGAACTTTTGCGACTAGGATCATATAGACGCTACCGCCGAAAAGGGCAGTAAAGGCAGGCGCATAAAACATGTTTCCAGCTTGGTCAAAGAAATTGCCCAAAAGGACACCAATCCCCATGCAGAGGAAGTAAAGAACTGCAAAAAGCAGTGTAGTTAAGATAGATTTTTTCATGAATTGTCTCCTGATAATTTTTTCACAATTCTCATTGTACCACGGTTTTATGGGATTGTAAATGGATACTAGAAGTTTTTGAAAACGCTTGAAATATGATATAATAGTTTCATAGTTATTTTTAGGGGGATATCATGGGTAGATTTTTAGACTTTGTCTTTAATCGTTTCTTTTTAGGGATGATTGCGACAGCCTTCTTTTGGCTATTAACCTTGGTAGGAGGGATTATCCTTGGTCTAGCGCCGGCTAGTGCCACCTTGATGAGCCTATATGCAGAACATGGTTACAGCTTTCGGGAATACAGTTTGAAGGAGGCGTGGTCTCTTTATAAGCAAAATTTCGTCTCAAGCAATCTGATTTTCTATAGCTTTTTAGGGGTGGATCTAGTTTTGGTCTATGGCCTGTATCTCTTGGTTCAATTGCCTCATCAGACTATTATTCATTTGATTGCGACCTTTTTGAATGTTCTAGTAGTTGCCCTGCTGTTTTTGGCTTATACAGTATCTTTGAAATTACAAGTTTATTTTGACTTGTCTTATCGAAATAGTCTCAAACTATCCTTGATTGGCATCTTTATGAGCTTAGCGCCTGTGGCCAAGGTTCTCCTTGGGACAGTGCTACTTGTGGCAATTGGTTACTATATGCCTGCCCTACTTTTCTTTGTAGGAATTGGGATGTGGCATTTCTTTATCAGTGATATGTTGGAACCGGTCTATGAAAGTATCCATGAAAAATTGGCGACAAAATAGAATGAAGCAGTTTTGGCTACATACGCTTCTAAGAACCTACAGTTCAGTTATGATGATTATTATTGCGAGTTTTGCAATCTTACTCTCTTACGCTGACTGGGATTCACGGGAAAAGGAAGCCCAGAGAGTAGCCCAACGTGTAACCACTCGAACAGTCGATGAGGTAGAGTATTATTATCGCGAGTCAGCCCAGCTAGCGCAAGATTTGGTAGCCAATCAAGACCGGATACAAGGGGTTTATAAGTACTTTAGCTTGTCAACTTCTGAGTATTTTTATTGGCTGTTGGAGCATCAAGCAGCTTCGTCAACTTCTATTTCTCTGTATGAAAACATTGATGATCTTTATGTCCAAAATGACTCTATAACGGGTGTTGCAATCGTCTTGCAGGATTTTAAAGAAGTTTATGTTTCAACAAGGGATAAAAGAAGTGGTCATGTCTTGCCAGCTGAGGCCTTTAAACCAGAGGCCAATAGTTTTGGAATTCCAGTTCTGGATCCAGCAACGGATCAATCTATAGGAGTGATATACATCTCCTTGGATCCAGAAGTTTTATATCATGCCATTGACAATACCCGAGGTCATATTCCGATGGCTGTTACTGTGACATCACCATTTGATACGGAGATTTTTCATATTGGTGAGAGGGTCAATAGGGAACATGAGAACTGGTTTGTTGGTATGACTTCTCATGGATATCAGGTTCAGGTGGCAGTTCCTAAAAACTTTGTTTTACAAGGAACAGTTGCCAGCTCTGCTTTGATTGTGGGTTTGAGCCTTCTCTTTATTGTCATTCTCTATCTGACTTTGAGGAAGACTTTTTCAAATTATCAAAAGCAGGTAGTGGATTTAGTGGATTCCATCCAAGCTATTGCCCAAGGAGAGGAAGGTCTTCGTATTGACACACTTGAAAAGGATCAGGAATTGCTCCTAATCGCGGAGACGACCAATGATATGTTGGATCGATTGGAAAAGAATATCCATGATATTTATCAGTTAGAGCTTAGTCAAAAAGATGCCAATATGCGGGCCTTGCAGGCGCAAATCAACCCTCACTTCATGTACAATACGCTGGAGTTCTTGCGCATGTACGCAGTCATGCAAAGTCAAGATGAGTTGGCAGATATCATTTATGAGTTCAGTAGCCTGTTGCGTAATAATATTTCGGACGAAAGAGAAACTCTTCTCAAGCAGGAATTAGAATTTTGTCGTAAATATAGTTATCTTTGCATGGTTCGTTATCCCAAGTCCATTGCCTATGGTTTCAAGATAGACCCAGAGTTAGAGAATATGAAGATTCCTAAGTTTACCTTACAACCGCTGGTAGAAAATTATTTCGCGCATGGTGTTGACCACAGACGGACAGATAATGTGATTAGCATCAAGGCGCTTAAACAGGCTGGTTTTGTAGAAATTTTGGTGGTAGATAATGGCCGTGGAATGTCGACTGAAAAGCTGGTCGATATCCGAGAAAAGTTAAGGCAGAGACATTTTGAACACCAAGCCAGTTATAGTGAACAAAAGCAGTCTATCGGGATTGTCAATGTCCATGAGCGTTTTGTGCTCTATTTTGGGGATCGCTATGCCATTACTATAGAGTCTGCGGAGCAAGCAGGTGTTCAGTATCGTATTACAATTCAAGATGAGTAGAAAGGGAGAAAATGTATAAAGTATTATTAGTAGATGATGAGTACATGGTGACAGAAGGTCTGAAACGTTTGATTCCTTTTGATAAGTGGGATATGGAGGTCGTCGCAACAGCCAGTCATGCCGATGAAGCCCTAGAATATGTTCAGAAAAATCCCGTCGATGTAGTCATTTCCGATGTCAATATGCCCGACAAAACAGGGCTTGATATGATTCGGGAGATGAAAGAAATCTTACCAGATGCTGCCTATATCCTGCTCTCAGGTTATCAGGAGTTTGATTATGTAAAAAGAGCAATGAACCTTAGTGTGGTGGACTATCTGGTCAAACCTGTTGATAAGGTAGAGTTGGGAAATCTGCTGGAGAAGATTGCAGGTCAGCTCGGCGAGAGAGGAAAGAAAAGTCAGATCCTCAGTCAAGATTTAGACGAGGCTGGATTTGTTAGTTATCTAGGAGGTAAGGAGAATTGGTGGATAGGCCTATCCAAGGAAAAACAAGGCTCTTTCACCATTCCCTACTATGTCTTGGGTCAAGACTGGCAGATTTTCATTTCTGACCAACCCCTAGATGGTTTAGTCGTTACTCCCTTTGAAGCTCCCTATCAAGAACACTTTGAACGCTGGAAGCTGAATGCTGAGAAAGCCCTCTTTTACGGCTCTGTAAATCTACAACGGTCTGAGAGTCTCTTTGCCTACTACGAACCGATTTATAGGGTTATCATTCAGGGGAATCTCAATCAAATCGTAGAAGAGTTAAATCTCTTGGAGAAGGTGGTTCTTGAAAATACGCCGCGTGTTCCGATTACCAAACAGCTTTTTATCCAGTTTGTCATGGATGTCTTTCATTTGTTTGAACATCTAAAGGCTGATGATTTGACGGATATTGTCAAAACGATTCATGCTATTCAAACCTTCGATGAATTGGTTCCTTATATCAAGGAAACTCTGACTCGATTCTTTGGGCAATATCGTATGAATGAAAATGTGGTTAGTGTGCTAGAAGTCATTGGGCGTGATTATCAGAAAGAACTTTCTCTCAAGGATATCAGTAAGGATCTCTTTATCAATCCTGTCTATCTGGGGCAGTTGATTAAGCGAGAAACCAATTCGACCTTCGCAGAGCTTTTAAACAAACAACGCATTAAGGCTGCTCAGCAACTTTTACTTTCAACCAGTGACAGTATCGAAGATATTTGTTATGCTGTTGGTTACAGTAATGTTGGATATTTCTATAAAGTGTTCCGAAAATTGTGCGGAAAATCGCCAAAAGCCTACCGAAAACAGGTAGAAACTACACTATAATATTTGTATCCCTTTACAAAAAGTGCTATAATATCAATAATAATATCAGGAGGTTCTATCATGAAAAAGAAACCGATTTATCTATGGGTATTACTGATTTTTTCAGCCTTACTCTCAGCAATGTCACTATTTGGAATCATATCTCCAGTACCTACTGCGGAGGCTATGAACAATCTAGAAACATCAGCATCAGGTGTTAATGCTACTTATGCTAAGGAGCTCGTTGCTTACACCATTAAGGTATCGGAGCATGGTCATTCTATCTTCAACATTCTCTTGGTTGTCTTATCTGTTATTCTGGTGGTTGTGTCTTTGGTTTTCCTTGTTCGTAAAAACATCCAATTGGCTAACTACACTTATCTTGCTTATGTCTTCGTTGCCATCGTTGGTTCTATCTACAACTTTATCGGCGTTCAGGATGCGGTTTTACTTTTTACAGACCCTAACATCCGTATGGGAGCGGAGCTTGGTGCCAAAGGTTCTGCTATTTTTGGGATCGTACTCAATGTTATCTTCCTAGCAATCGTCTTCTATAAAATGTGGCGTCAGCAAAAAGAATTGACAGAAACTCAAGAAGAGGAAGAACTTGCCTAAGAGTTGACAAAGCATAACTATCAAGATACAATCTTGGTAGTTATTTTTTATGATTTAAAAAAAGGAGGAGAACATGAAAAAAGTTTCCTTGGTCTACATCAGTCTGAGTGGAAATACGGAGAGTTTTGTGACGCGCTTGAAAGACTATCTCTTGTCCCAGTACGAGGGAATTGAGGTTCAAAAGATTCATATCAAGGATTTGGTCAAAGAAGGCCAAGATTTCTATGAAATGGACCATCCCTATGTTGCTTTTTTGCCGACTTACCTAGAAGGTGGGAATGGCGTGGATAACGGAGATGTCGAGATTTTGACGACACCAGTGGGAGATTTTATCGCCTATGGTGACAATGCCAGTAAGTGTTTTGGTGTGGTTGGTTCAGGAAATCGTAACTTTAATAACCAATACTGCCTGACAGCCAAGCAATATAGTCAACGTTTTGGCTTCCCTGTATTGGCTGATTTTGAAATGCGAGGTATGCTGGGAGATATCAAACGTGTCGCAGCGATTATCGCAGATTTGTATGAGTTGGAAAGTTAAGCTGAAACCAATCTTGCAATCATTAGAAGAAAGAACTTATTATATCCCCCTCTATAGCAGAGATGAAAATTACCTATAAAATTTTTAATATAAATGTTATTTGCTATAGTTGGAAGATAAAAATTATGCCCTAAAAAAACCGAGAAGCTTTCTTCTCGGTTTTTGATTATTTCAATTGATCTGTAATGTCTTTTGATAGCAACATTCCTAGATGATAAGTTTTATTGATGTAAGCAATGACATCATTGATGTTTTCAGTCGTGTGAATTTTCTCTTTGATGTCAGACCTAAATGTTTCATCCTTTAAAAGTTGTTCTTGGTAGAGTTTTTGCAGTCTCTCCTTCTCGTACTTATTAAGCAGAAAAAGGAAAACCAAGCTAATCACAACGAGGATATAAGCATATTGGCTCATAGAATATCTCCCTGTATGATAAAGAAGTAGTGAATAAATCAATTTAGTGGATCTAAAATAGCAGAACAAGTCAGCAAAACTTGATAAGATTTCTGATAGATCTCTAAACCAAAATCCGTATAGATTTAGTGTAAGTTACTTAGATTGCTTTACATTCTAGTGACTTGAAGATTAGCACCAGCCACTAAGCCAATTAATAGATTTGGTTGACCAATTTAGTGAGGCGTTTAGGCAAGTGTCTCTGGTTACGACGTAAAGAAACATAAATCGATAATATTTATGTTTCTTTACTAGTGAAGCAGTTAGCTAGTCCGCATAAAAGCGGCTAGCGTCTAACAATTAGGAACTTTAGTTCCAATAACTTTAAGATTACGACGTTTTAGGACATAAGTCGATCATATTTATGTCCTAAAACTAGTGAAGCGCCTAGCCAAATCTCTGATAGGATTTGGCGTTAGTTACTTAGATTGCAAAGCAATCTAAGTAACTTTGGCGATTTACATCTTCTCAGGTGCTTCTACTCCAAGCAAGCGAAGTGCTTCTTTGAGAACGACTGCGGTTGCGTAGCTGAGTGCTAGACGGCTGTCGCGTTCTGGACTTTCATCCAAGATACGTGTATGTGCATAATATTTGTTGAAGGATTGAGCCAGGCTAATTGCAAATTTTGCAATGATAGAAGGTTCAAAGTTATCCGCCGCACGGTTAATAATACGTGGGAAGTCTTGGATGAGTTTGATGATTTCCCAGCTTTCTGCATCATTCAAGCTATAGTTGCCAGCAGTTTCTGGTTTAAAGTCTGCTTTGCGTAAGATCGATTGGATACGAGCATAGGCATATTGAACGTAAGGTCCAGTTTCACCCTCGAAGGATACCATAGCTTCTAGGTCGAAGTCGTATCCATTTGTACGGTCGGTCTTGAGGTCATAGAATTTAATGGCTCCAACCCCAACAGCATGCGCTACCTGGTCTTTGTTTTCTAGTTCAGGATTTTTAGCCTCGATTTGGGCCTTGGCACGACTAACGGCCTCTGCAACAGTAGGCTCTAGTAAGATGACATTCCCTTTACGAGTAGAGAGTTTCTTCCCTTCTTTTGTAACCAAACCAAAAGGAACGTGAGTAATATCGTTACTCCAGTCGTAGCCCATCTCTTGCAAGACGGCTTTGAGCTGTTTAAAGTGGGCAGATTGTTCTTGGCCAACGACGTAGATAGATTTGGCAAATTGGTATTCATTTTTACGGTAAAGGGCTGCGGCCAAGTCACGAGTGATATAGAGAGTTGCACCATCCGATTTCTTGATAAGGGCTGGATGTTCAATTCCATATTTCTCAAGATTCACAACTTGGGCACCTTCTGACTCAACAAGAAGGCCTTTTTCAGAAAGAATGTCTACGACTGCATCCATCTTATCGTTATAGAAGGCTTCTCCGTTATAGCTGTCAAATTCAACCTGCAATTCATTGTAAAGGCGGTTAAATTCCACCAAACTTTCATCACGGAACCATTGCCAAAGAGCGAGAGCTTCCTCGTCTCCATTTTCAAGTTTACGGAACCATTCGCGTGCTTCTTCATCCAAGCTAGGGTCATTTTCAGTTTCAGCGTTGATGCGGACATAGAGTTTAAGAAGTTCATCAATTGGATGAGCTTTTACAGCTTCTTCGTCGCCCCATTTTTTGTAGGCAACAATCAGCATTCCAAACTGTTTACCCCAGTCTCCCAAATGGTTGACCTTGACTGTTTGATATCCGATTTTTTGGAAAATATGTGATAAGCTATCTCCGATAACAGTTGAACGTAGATGACCAATAGAAAATGGTTTAGCGATATTAGGACTAGACATGTCGATCACAACATTTTCTTGCTTGCCAATATGTTGGTCAGCATAGTGTTCTTTTTGAGTGATAACAGCTTGCAATACTTGAGCAGAAATGGCAGATTTATCAAGGAAAAAGTTAACGTAAGGTCCTGTTGCGACAACCTTTTCAAAGGCTTGGCTGTTAATTTTTTCAGCCAGTTCAGCAGCAATCATTTGAGGTGCTTTACGTTCGACTTTTGCAAGAGAAAAAGCAGGGAAAGCGATGTCTCCCATTTCTGAGTTTTTAGGGGTTTCCAGTAAATTTAAAATAGCCTCTTGGTCCAGGCTATCAATGACGCTAGCCAACTCGCTAGCAATCAATTCTTTTGTATTCATTAAGAGCTCCTTTTTGGACTTTTCTACTATTTTATCACAATTTTAAAGAAAGAAGAAAAAATTTTTGAAATCTCCTGTTTTTTTGGTATAATATAGTTATAAAATTAGTTATAAATATGCATATAAGAGGATTTTATGAGAAAAAGAGATCGTCATCAGTTAATAAAAAAAATGATTACTGAGGAGAAATTAAGTACACAAAAAGAAATTCAAGATCGGTTGGAGGCACACAATGTCTTTGTGACGCAGACAACCTTGTCTCGTGATTTGCGCGAAATCGGCTTGACCAAGGTCAAGAAAAATGATATGGTGTATTATGTACTAGCAAATGAGACAGAAAAGATTGATTTGGTGGAATTTTTGTCTCATCATTTAGAAGGTGTTGCAAGAGCAGAGTTTACCTTGGTGCTTCATACCAAATTGGGAGAAGCCTCTGTTTTGGCAAATATTGTTGATGCAAACAAGGATGAATGGATTTTAGGAACAGTTGCTGGTGCCAATACCTTATTGGTTATTTGTCGAGACCAGCACGTTGCCAAACTCATGGAAGATCGTTTGCTAGATTTGATGAAAGATAAGTAAGGTCTTGGGAGTTACTCTCAAGACTTATTTTTGACAAGGAGAGACGGAAAATGGCGACAGAAAAGCTATCACCCGGCATGCAACAGTATGTGGATATTAAAAAGCAATATCCAGATGCGTTTTTGCTCTTTCGGATGGGTGATTTTTATGAATTATTTTACGAGGATGCGGTCAATGCTGCGCAGATTCTGGAAATTTCCTTAACGAGTCGCAACAAGAATGCCGACAATCCGATTCCTATGGCGGGTGTTCCTTATCATTCTGCCCAACAGTATATCGATGTCTTGATTGAGCAGGGCTTTAAGGTAGCTATTGCAGAGCAGATGGAAGATCCTAAACAAGCTGTTGGAGTTGTGAAACGAGAGGTTGTTCAAGTCATTACGCCAGGGACAGTGGTCGACAGTAGTAAGCCGGACAGTCAGAATAATTTCTTGGTTGCCATAGACCGTGATGGGAGTCAATTTGGCCTCGCTTATATGGACCTAGTGACGGGTGATTTTTATGTGACAGGTCTTTTGGATTTTACGCTAGTTTGTGGGGAAATCCGTAACCTTAAGGCGCGAGAAGTGGTGTTGGGTTATGACTTGTCTGAGGAGGAAGAACAAATCCTCAGTCGCCAGATGAATCTGGTGCTCTCTTATGAAAAAGAAGGCTTTGAGGACCTTCATTTGCTGGATTCACGATTGGCAGCGGTGGAGCAAGCGGCGTCTAGTAAACTGCTTCAGTATGTTCATCGGACTCAGATGAGGGAATTGAACCACCTCAAACCTGTTATCCGATATGAAATCAAGGATTTCTTGCAGATGGATTATGCGACCAAGGCTAGTCTGGATTTGGTTGAGAATGCTCGTTCAGGCAAGAAGCAAGGCAGTCTTTTCTGGCTTTTGGATGAAACAAAGACGGCTATGGGGATGCGACTCTTGCGTTCTTGGATTCATCGTCCTTTGATTGATAAGGAACGAATCATCCAACGTCAAGAAGTGGTGCAGGTCTTTCTCGACCATTTCTTTGAGCGCAGTGATTTGACAGACAGTCTCAAGGGTGTTTATGACATCGAACGTTTGGCTAGTCGGGTTTCTTTTGGCAAAACCAATCCCAAGGACCTCCTGCAGCTGGCGACCACCTTGTCTAGCGTACCACGGATTCGTGCGATTTTAGAAGGGATGGAGCAACCTGCTCTAGCCTATCTCATTGAACAACTGGATGGAATCCCTGAATTGGAGAGCTTGATTAGCGCAGCGATTGCTCCTGAAGCTCCTCATGTGATTACAGAAGGTGGTATTATCCGGACTGGATTTGATGAGACTTTAGACAAGTACCGTCGCGTTCTCAGAGAAGGGGCTAGCTGGATTGCTGAGATTGAGGCTAAGGAGCGAGAAAACTCTGGTATTAGCGCACTTAAGATTGTCTATAATAAAAAGGACGGCTACTATTTCCATGTGACCAATTCGCAACTGGGAAATGTGCCAGCCCATTTTTTCCGCAAGGCAACGCTGAAAAACTCAGAACGCTTTGGAACCGAAGAATTAGCCCGTATCGAGGGAGATATGTTGGAGGCGCGTGAGAAGTCAGCTAACCTAGAGTACGAAATTTTTATGCGTATTCGTGAAGAGGTTAGCAAGTACATCCAGCGTTTACAAGCTCTAGCCCAAGGAATTGCGACGGTTGATGTCTTGCAAAGTCTGGCGGTTGTGGCTGAAACTCAGCATTTGATTCGACCAGAGTTCGGAGAGGATTCGCGGATTGATATCCAGAAAGGGCGCCATGCTGTCGTTGAAAAGGTCATGGGGGCTCAGACCTATATTCCAAATACGATTCAGATGGCAGAAGATACCAGTATTCAACTGATTACAGGGCCAAACATGAGTGGTAAGTCAACCTATATGCGCCAGTTAGCCATGACGGCAGTTATGGCCCAGATGGGTTCCTATGTGCCAGCAGAAAGCGCCCATTTACCGATTTTTGATGCAATCTTTACCCGTATTGGAGCAGCAGATGACTTGGTTTCAGGTCAATCAACCTTTATGGTAGAGATGATGGAGGCCAACAATGCCATTTCGCATGCGACCAAGAACTCTCTCATTCTCTTTGATGAATTGGGACGGGGAACTGCAACTTATGATGGTATGGCTCTCGCTCAGTCTATCATCGAATACATCCATGAGCATATCGGAGCCAAGACCCTCTTTGCGACCCACTACCATGAGTTGACTAGTCTGGAGTCCAGCTTGGAACACTTGGTCAATGTTCACGTGGCAACTTTGGAGCAGGGTGGGCAGGTGACCTTCCTTCATAAGATTGAACCAGGTCCAGCTGACAAATCCTACGGTATCCATGTTGCCAAGATTGCTGGCTTACCAGCAGACCTTTTAGCAAGGGCGGATAAGATTTTGACTCAGTTAGAGAATCAAGGGACAGAAAGTCCTGCTCCTATGAGGCAAACAAGTGCTGTCACAGAACAGATTTCACTCTTTGATACGGCAGAAGAGCATCCTATCCTAGCAGAATTAGCTAAATTGGACATTTACAACATGACACCCATGCAGGCCATGAATGTTTTGGTTGAGTTAAAACAAAAACTATAAAAATAATCCCACTCATGCATTTGTGAGTGGGATTATTGCTCTTACTTTCTATGTTCCAAGAGTTGATTGATATGGTCTACTTTTTTAGCTTCTCTTTTATAGAGAATGGCCCAAATGATTAGATAGACAATCGCAAACTCGATAATGAGCTGGAGATAGAAGATCCAGTGGAAGGGGAACCAACCTGCTAGGGTTGCTAATGGGACAAAGCCAGCCAGCATGAGGAAGAAATGGGTCAGAGTGGCACGAAGCATGCTCCAGTCACGGCTGAATAATCGTTTACCAAAGTTGAAGAGAATACCGATGGCTGCCCAGATAAGAGTACAGTAGAGCAAGACCAGGGCACCGTGAACCTGATGTTGAGCCATCACTTGGCCGATGATAGAGTAGGGATTTAGTGGTGCGTAGGTATTTGGTGCATAAATGAGTGAAAAGATGATAGAGAGGATGAGTCCGATAAGAACACCGGCGGTTGCGTCGTGGAAGATTTGTTTTTTCATAGTTCTAATTTCTCCTTGATGGTTTTTAGATAACGGCGTGAAGAATAGGTGAAACTTTCGTTTTTTAGAAAGATTTCTACCAGACCGTTTGGGGTTAGCTTGAGATGAGAGATGGAGTTGATATTGATGATTTCTGATTGGGAAATTTGGATAAAATTGGTTGGCAGAATTTCAAGAACCTGATAGAGCCGTAAATCAATATTGTAGGTCTGGCTAGCCGTTTCTGCAAGAACCTTCCGATTCTCGATATAGAAGCGCTGTATCTTGCCAATCTCAACGAGATAGACCTGATTATTGATTTTCCCTTTGATTTTTTCTGTTCGATCCAGATTTTCTGCGAACTCGATGACTTTCTGAACTTTCTCGGTTTCTTGAGGTGCTTGAACAATCAGTTTTTCCTCCTTGTAAGTCTCACTAATCTGTAGTTCTACTTTCATAAATTTCTCTCCTTGTTTTTCATACAAAATTGTGATCACTTCTTGTACACCTTTATTAAACACTATTTTACGACACCTGGCAAGGGACTTTGTCTATGTGGAGGGATTTGGTTCCTATGTGGTGCTTGCTTTTCTGTCCTATCTGAAATATGGTATAATAGCACTAATCAATTTCTAGGAAAATAGATACAGAAAGGGGCTGAAAGATGTCTCATATTATTGAATTGCCAGAGGTGCTGGCAAACCAGATTGCAGCTGGAGAGGTTATCGAGCGTCCAGCTAGCGTTGTTAAGGAGCTGGTAGAAAATGCCATTGACGCTGGCTCTAGCCAGATTATCATTGAGATTGAGGAAGCTGGTCTCAAGAAAATCCAAATCACAGATAATGGTCATGGAATTGCCCACGATGAGGTGGAGCTGGCCCTGCGCCGTCATGCGACCAGTAAGATCAAAAATCAAGCGGATCTTTTTCGAATACGGACGCTTGGTTTTCGCGGTGAAGCCCTTCCTTCTATAGCGTCTGTTAGTGTCTTAACTCTGCTAACGGCGGTAGATGGTGCTAGTCACGGGACCAAGCTGGTCGCGCGTGGGGGAGAAGTAGAGGAAATCATCCCAGCGACCAGTCCTGTGGGAACCAAGGTTTGTGTGGAGGGCCTTTTTTTCAACACGCCTGCCCGCCTCAAGTATATGAAGAGCCAGCAAGCAGAGTTATCTCATATCATTGATATTGTCAACCGTCTGGGTTTGGCCCATCCTGAGATTTCTTTTAGTTTGATTAGTGATGGTAAGGAAATGACACGAACAGCGGGAACAGGTCAATTGCGCCAAGCTATCGCAGGGATTTACGGTTTGGTGAGTGCCAAGAAGATGATTGAAATTGAGAATTCTGACCTTGATTTCGAAATTTCTGGCTTTGTGTCCTTGCCTGAGTTAACTCGGGCCAATCGCAATTATATCAGTCTCTTCATCAATGGTCGTTATATCAAGAATTTCCTACTCAATCGTGCTATTTTAGATGGTTACGGAAGTAAGCTCATGGTGGGACGCTTTCCGTTGGCTGTTATTCATATCCATATTGACCCTTATCTAGCGGATGTCAATGTGCATCCAACCAAGCAAGAGGTGCGGATTTCCAAGGAAAAAGAACTGATGACCCTGGTCTCAGAAGCTATTTCTAATAGTCTCAAGGAGCAAACTTTGATACCTGATGCCTTGGAAAATCTTGCTAAATCGACCGTGCGCAATCGTCAAAAGGTGGAGCAGACCATTCTCCCACTCAAAGAAAATACTCTCTACTATGAGAAAACAGAGGCAAATAGATCCAGTCAAGCTGAGGTGGCTGATTATCAGGTAGAATTAACTGAGGAAAGGCAAGACTTGACCTTGTTTGCCAAGGAAACCTTGGATCAATTGACCAAGCCAGCAAAACTGCATTTTGCAGAGAGAAAGCCTGCTAACTACGACCAACTAGACCATCCAGAGCTAGACTTAGCCAGTCTGGATAAGGCTTATGACAAGCTGGAGCGAGAAGAAGCATCCAGCTTCCCAGAGTTAGAATTTTTCGGGCAAATGCATGGAACCTATCTCTTTGCCCAAGGGCGAGATGGGCTCTACATCATAGACCAACATGCGGCTCAGGAACGGGTTAAATATGAGGAATATCGTGAAAGCATTGGCAATGTTGACCAGAGCCAGCAGCAACTCCTAGTGCCCTATATCTTTGAATTTCCTGCGGATGATGCCCTTCGTCTCAAGGAAAGAATGCCTCTTTTAGAGGAAGTTGGAGTCTTTCTAGCAGAGTACGGGGAAAATCAATTCATCCTACGTGAACATCCTATTTGGATGGCAGAAGAAGAGATTGAGTCAGGCATCTATGAAATGTGTGACATGCTCCTTTTGACCAAGGAAGTTTCTATCAAGAAATATCGAGCAGAGTTGGCTATTATGATGTCCTGCAAACGGTCTATCAAGGCCAACCATCGTATCGATGACCATTCGGCTAGACAGCTCCTCTATCAGCTTTCTCAGTGTGACAATCCCTATAACTGTCCCCATGGACGTCCTGTTTTAGTGCATTTTACCAAGTCAGATATGGAAAAGATGTTCCGACGCATTCAGGAAAATCACACCAGTCTCCGTGAGTTGGGGAAATATTAAACTAAAAGGAAAACTATGTACGAATATTTAAAAGGAATCATTACCAAAATTACTGCTAAATACATTGTTCTTGAAACCAACGGTATCGGTTATATCCTGCATGTGGCCAATCCTTATGCCTATTCAGGTCAGATCAACCAAGAAGCTCAAATTTATGTGTATCAGGTTGTGCGTGAGGACGCTCATCTGCTCTATGGATTTCGCACAGAAGACGAGAAAAAGCTCTTTCTCAGTCTGATTTCGGTCTCTGGGATTGGTCCTGTATCAGCTCTTGCTATTATTGCTGCCGATGACAATGCTGGCTTGGTTCAAGCTATCGAAACCAAGAACATCACCTACTTGACTAAGTTCCCTAAAATTGGCAAGAAAACAGCCCAGCAGATGGTGTTGGACTTGGAAGGCAAGGTAGTAGTTGCAGGAGATGATCTTCCTGCCAAGGTGGCAGTGCAAGCTAGCGCTGAAAACCAAGAATTGGAAGAAGCTATGGAAGCCATGTTGGCTTTGGGCTACAAGGCAATCGAGCTCAAGAAAATCAAGAAATTCTTTGAAGGAACGACAGATACAGCTGAGAACTATATCAAGTCGGCCCTTAAAATGTTGGTCAAATAGGAGCAGAGCATGACAAAACGTTGTTCGTGGGTCAAGATGACCAATCCGCTCTATATCGCCTATCATGATGAGGAGTGGGGCCAGCCCCTCCATGATGACCAAGCATTGTTTGAGTTGTTGTGTATGGAAACCTATCAAGCGGGCCTGTCTTGGGAAACGGTACTTAACAAACGCCAAGCTTTCCGAGAAGCCTTTCATGGCTATCAAATTCAAGCGGTCGCAGAGATGACCGACACCGAATTGGAAAACTTGCTGGATAATCCAGCCATCATCCGAAATAGAGCCAAGATTTTTGCTACACGCGCTAACGCCCAAGCCTTTCTACGACTACAGGCAGAGTACGGCTCTTTTGATGCCTATCTTTGGTCTTTTGTTGAGGGGAAAACGATCGTTAACGATGTTCCCGATTACCGCCAAGCCCCAGCTAAAACACCTCTGTCTGAGAAGTTAGCCAAAGATCTCAAAAAACGAGGCTTCAAGTTCACAGGCCCAGTCGCCGTCTTGTCTTTTCTACAGGCTGCAGGGCTAGTTGATGACCATGAGAATGATTGTGAGTGGAAAAGCGGTCGTTAGTATGTACAGGTAACTAGCATATCTGAGAATATAGAAAAAAGCTGAGAAATCTTTCCCAGCTTTTTATATATACTATTAGATTTGTTAGAGTGAAGTCAAAAAAGTGATTCCACCTAAAATAACACCAGCTGAATTTGGAATGATTAGTATCCAATCCTTCTTAGGTTCCTTTGTCCATCCATAAATAACCCAGATTAAGCAAGATATAGCAGCTGATAAAGGTTGAAATGGTTGAGCTTTATTTCCCTGTAAATTAGTGATAATTTGAGGTATGTAGGCAATAAATACTATGATTCCAATAAAGGCACCAATAGAACCTACGATTCGATTAATTTTTTGTTTTGTCATATACACCTCCTTCAAAAGGATATCATAGAAATTAGCGAAATGCAATAAATTCAGATACAAATTGTAACGAAAACGAATACAAAAGCACAAAAATAGAGACACTATTTATTTTTTGTTATAGTCAAAGCGAATGACTTGCTCCTGTGCATCTACATAGGCATGGACTCCGAAGGGGACAATTGCTCTCGGAGTTGCGTGGCCGACATTCAGATTATAGACAATTGGAATATTGCTGTCAATGATATCCAATAGTGCCTCTTTATAGTCGTCATAGAAAGTTTCATCCATAGGTTTCCCGACCAAGAGTCCGCTGATGACCTTGAATATACCAGTGTTCTTTAAAGTTTGTAACATCTTTTTGAAGTCTTCCGGCTCAGGCTTTTCTTCGCTTGTCTCTAGCAAGAGGATCTTTCCTTCCCAGTCTGACAAGTCAGGGAAAAGTTTGTATTCTTGGCAGAGCTCCGTGCTATCTGCGTATCGAGAGTTGTCAAAGATATCGTAGAGGGATTCGAGGCAACCACCGAGGATTTTCCCCTCGAACTGGGCAGTTCCTTGTAACAACTCAAAACCAGTATTTGTATGACTGACACGAGGTGTCCCCAGAGCTTTGGGACTAAAATCAGTTCGTTCCTCATACCAAACATTGCTAGGGCGAATTTCTGAGATTCTTCCTGTCTCAATCAATTCTTTAAAGTAGTGAAGGCTATAGGCTAGCATTTCTTTGTCCAATTCACAAATGTCTGCTAAAAAGGATTGACCATAAAAAGTTTTAACACCTAGTTTATGCAACATGAGATGGTTCATGGTTGTATCTGAGAAGCCAAGAAATATTTTTTGGTTGATAACCTTTTGTAGTTGGTCATTTTCAAAAAGATAAGGTAGTAAGCGATAGGTATCGTCTCCACCGATGGCGCATAGGATCATGTCGATGCTATCATCAGAAAAGGCATGAATCAAATCCTCTGCACGAGCTTCAGGATGGTCCTTGATAAAGTCTAATCCTTTTAGCGAATGAGGCAAAAAGGTAGGATTGAGTCCCAGGTTCTTGAGACGTTGGACACCCAAGTCCACTTCGTGTTTGACAAAGTCCTCTCCGATAATGCCACTAGATAAACTAACAACACCAATAGTAGAAACCATATTTCTTCCTCCTAGAAATTGATTGAGCCTATTTTATCATAAAAGATGGGAGAAAACTATAGGGAAAAGGGTAGAGGGAAGCTTGTAGGCAAGCAAGTGAAAAAGCAACCGCTGGTGCAGTTGCTTTTCGTTTTCTAATCAGTAATCTCGCTAGATATGAGTTACTTGGTCAACTCTTGATTATAGGAGAGAGCCAAATCAATCCAGTAAGGCAATTCTTTTTGGCCTTCTATATCTAAGTCTATATACCCATGATAAAGGCGCCCCCTCATCAATGTAGTATGAGCTCCTGTTCGGGGTAGAACTTGCTTCTCCATTTCCTTGCCAATTCTGACCATAACCAGTTCATCCTTTCTGGAACTGACAGTAAGGACCATTTTACCACGAATCATAAAGGCCAGGCCACCAAACAGCTTCTTTTCTTCTAGCTCTTCTTCGAAAATTTGGGGAGGAAGTTTGAGCGCTAGAATTTTTCGAATCTGCTGAGCTAAAGATTGACTATATGCCATAGCTCTTTCCTTTTCTTAGTAACGTGTTGGTCCTGCACTTGCGCTGCGGATGTTCAAGCGTTTCTTGAGATAGAAGCGAAGGGCTAGGAGGGCTGCTCCGATAATAGCCAGTGGCACTGGAGCAAGTACTGGGTTAAGGCTAGCTGGTAGGAAGCTTGTTGCAAAGAAGACAAGCAACCAAAGGAACATAGAAGCTAGGATAACTAGTACAGATTTCCAGAAAGGCGGACGTTGACTGCGGTCCATATCTGGTCCATAGTATTGGTAAACAAAGTAGTACATCAAGTAGAAGGCAAATCCACCAACCAGTCCAACTAATAGGAGAGTAACAAATCCATAGCCGAAAGCTTGATCTGCCGCAAAGAAGGTTGTGAGGGCGCTGACAAGGGCAAAGAGGCTAGTGATGAAAAGGGCTGAATCCATAATCATGAGTTTTGGATCATCATTTTCTTTTGGATGCTCTTTTTCATATTGTTCCTTGACAGTGAAACTATGAGCCCAATGGGTCGGTGCGCCATAGAGGGAACGAGCAGTCGTACCCTTGGCTTGCTCTTCAAGGATTTTGGGAATGACTTCCTCAAAAATAGCCTTGATTTCAGCGTCTGTTTTCCCATCTTTGATGAATTGTTGGGTAGCGATGTGGACAAACTCTTGGTTTTTCTTAGTTAATTTTTGTAGATCAATCTGAGACATAGGAACTCCTCTTAGAACCATTTTTTATGGATGAGATAGAGAGTGAGCGAGACACTCATAGCAAAGGCGATAAAGACGATTAACCAGAAAGCATTTGGCTCGCCGTTTAGGGGGATTTCATTATCCTTAAAGTTCATCCCGTAGGCAGAAAAGACCATGGTTGGGATGGACATGACGATGGTCACAAGGGCCAAGGTTTTCATGATGTTATTCTGGTTGTTAGAAATGATAGAGGCGAAGGTCTCTGTCATAGAATGCAAGACGTTTCCATAAATGTCTGCCATCTCGATGGCCTGTTGGGTTTCAATCAGGGTATCTTCAAGCAGGTCTTCGTCCTCAAGGTATTTCTTGATATTGCTGGTTGAGCTGGTCAATTTCTTAATCACGCGCTCATTGGTTTTAAGTGAGGCCTTGAAATAGACGATGGTTTTTTCCAATTCCATGAGTTCAATCAATTCTTCATTACGAGTTGATTGATGCAGTTGACTTTCGATTTGTTCACTCTTACGGTCAATTGAACGAAGGGCTGTTAGGTAAAGCTCTGCATTGCGATAGAGAATCTGGAAGATGAAACGCGAACGCATGAAAGTATAGAAATTACGCAACCGACGGTTGATAAAGACATCAAGGACAGGTAGTGGTTCCAAACAAGTAGTGATAATGGTTTCCTCGGTGATGATAATACCAAGCGGAATGGTTACGTAGTAGGTGCGGTTATTTCTTTCCTCTGTGACCGGCACGTCTACGATAATCAGGGTATACTCGTCTTCAATGGTAATACGAGACATTTCTTCCGCATCGAGCGGTGCTCGAAGATCGGCAATATCGATATCGAAGGCGTTAGCGATTTCGAGTGATTCATTTTGAGTCGGATTGACGAGATTGATCCAAGTACCCGGTTCAAGTGTATCGATCTCTTTAAATTCAGTTGTTGTAGAGAGAAAAACTTGTTTCATATCCCTTATCCTTTCTCATTTTTCAGATTTTTTCACACCGTACTATTATACTACAAAATCGGCCTTTTGGGTAATAGAATCTCACTTTTTTTGGTATAATGGTAAGCAATAATGGACTAGAAAGAACAAAAATGCAAGATAAAATTGTCATTCATGGGGCGCGTGCCCATAATTTAAAAAATATTGACGTGGAGATTCCGCGAGACAAGCTGGTTGTCGTGACTGGCTTGTCAGGTTCAGGGAAATCCAGTCTGGCCTTTGATACCCTCTATGCGGAGGGACAACGTCGTTATGTGGAGAGTTTGTCAGCCTATGCTCGCCAGTTTTTGGGCAATATGGAAAAACCAGATGTAGATGCCATTGATGGTCTCAGCCCAGCTATTTCTATCGACCAGAAAACGACTAGTAAAAACCCTCGCTCGACGGTGGGAACAACGACTGAAATCAATGACTATCTGCGTCTCCTCTACGCGCGTGTGGGGACGCCTTACTGTATCAACGGGCATGGAGCTATCAAGGCTTCTTCTGTGGAGCAAATCGTGGATAAGGTTTTGGAGTTACCTGAACGCCAGCGCTTGCAGATTTTGGCCCCTGTCATCCGCAAGAAAAAAGGCCAACATAAGAGTGTTATCGAGAAGGTTCAGAAAGATGGGTATGTTCGTGTCCGTGTGGATGGGGAAGTCTATGATGTGACCGAAGTGCCAGAGTTGTCTAAGAGTAAGCAACACAATATCGATGTCGTGGTTGACCGTATTGTTATCAAGGAGGGCATCCGTAGCCGTCTCTTTGATTCCATTGAGGCTGCCCTTCGTATTGCTGAAGGTTATGTCATTATCGATACTATGGACGATTCTGAGTTGTTGTTCTCTGAGCATTATGCCTGCCCAGTTTGTGGCTTTACTGTTCCAGAGTTAGAGCCTCGCCTCTTCTCTTTCAATGCTCCTTTTGGCTCTTGTAGTGAGTGTGACGGTTTGGGCATCAAGCTGGAAGTGGATACTGATTTGGTAGTGCCAGATGCCAGCAAAACCTTGCGTGAGGGAGCCTTGGCTCCTTGGAATCCTATTTCATCCAACTACTATCCAAACATGCTAGAGCAGGCTATGACAGCCTTTGGAGTGGATATGGATAAGCCTTTTGAAGATTTGTTAGAAGAAGATAAGAACTTGATTCTCTATGGATCTGATGGTAAGGAATTCCATTTCCACTATGAGAATGAATTTGGTGGCGTGCGCGATATCGATATTCCTTTTGAGGGAGTTGTCAATAATATCAAACGTCGTTACCATGAAACCAATAGTGACTACACTCGCACCCAGATGCGCCTCTACATGAATGAGCTGACCTGCGGAGCTTGTCATGGTTATCGCCTCAATGACCAGGCTTTGTCTGTCCGTGTTGGTGGTGAGAAAGGACCACATATCGGAGAAATTTCAGACCTGTCTATCGCAGACCACTTGGAGTTGGTGACCCAGTTAACCTTGTCTGAAAATGAAGCCATCATTGCTCGCCCTATTCTCAAGGAAATCAAGGATCGTTTGACCTTCCTTAATAACGTGGGTCTTAACTATCTAACCCTGTCACGTTCAGCAGGGACCCTTTCAGGTGGGGAAAGTCAGCGTATTCGTTTGGCAACTCAGATTGGTTCTAACTTATCAGGTGTCCTTTATATTCTAGACGAGCCGTCAATCGGGCTTCACCAGAGAGACAATGACCGTCTGATTGCCAGTCTCAAAAAGATGCGTGATTTGGGCAATACTCTTATAGTAGTGGAACATGATGAAGATACCATGCGCGAAGCGGACTATCTGATTGACGTTGGTCCTGGTGCGGGTGTTTTTGGTGGGGAAATTGTTGCGGCAGGTACGCCTAAACAGGTAGCTCGTAACAGCAAGTCTATCACAGGCCAGTACTTATCAGGAAAACGTGCCATTCCAGTACCAGACGAGCGCCGTGTGGGAAATGGTCGTTTTATCGAGGTGACGGGAGCGCGTGAGAACAACCTGCAAAATATCACTGCTCGCTTCCCATTAGGAAAATTCATCGCAGTGACAGGGGTATCGGGTTCAGGGAAATCGACCTTGATCAACAGTATCCTCAAAAAAGCCATTGCCCAGAAGCTCAACCGCAATTCAGACAAGCCTGGTAAATTTAAGACTATTACAGGGATTGAGCATGTAGACCGATTGATTGACATTGACCAGAGCCCTATCGGACGAACGCCGAGGTCTAACCCTGCTACCTATACGGGAGTTTTTGACGATATACGTGACCTCTTTGCTCAGACTAATGAAGCCAAGATTCGAGGCTATAAGAAGGGGCGTTTCAGTTTCAATGTCAAGGGTGGTCGCTGTGAAGCCTGCTCAGGTGACGGGATTATCAAGATTGAGATGCACTTCTTGCCAGATGTTTATGTGGCTTGTGAAGTCTGCCACGGAACCCGCTACAATAGTGAAACCCTAGAAGTTCATTACAAGGAAAAAAATATCTCGCAGGTCTTGGATATGACCGTCAACGATGCGGTGGAGTTCTTCCAACACATTCCAAAGATTCAACGTAAACTTCAGACCATCAAGGATGTGGGACTGGGCTATGTAACGCTAGGACAGCCAGCTACTACCCTTTCTGGGGGAGAAGCCCAGCGTATGAAGCTGGCTAGTGAACTCCACAAACGATCGACAGGAAAATCTTTCTACATTCTGGATGAGCCGACGACAGGACTCCATACAGAGGATATCGCTCGCTTACTTAAAGTCTTGGCTCGATTTGTTGACGATGGCAATACAGTCCTCGTTATTGAGCACAATCTAGATGTTATTAAGACAGCAGACCATATCATTGACCTAGGTCCAGAAGGTGGTGTCGGTGGTGGAACCATCATCGCAACAGGAACTCCAGAAGAAGTAGCGACCAACGAAGCCAGCTACACAGGACATTATTTGAAAGGAAAGTTACATCATGAATAAACGTGTACAAGCATTTCTAGCTAAAATGCAAGAAAAAGAACTAGATGGTATCATCATCAATAACCTTAAAAACGTCTATTACCTGACTGGTTTTTGGGGCTCAAACGGAACAGTCTTCATCAGCCGTGACCGACAGGTCTTGGTGACAGACTCTCGCTATATCATTGCAGCTAAGCAAGAAACCAGTGGTTTTGAGATTGTGGCTGACCGTGATGAATTGGCTGTCATTGCAGGAATTGTCAAGGACATGGGCTTGTCTCGTATCGGTTTTGAAGATGAGATTTCAGTGTCTTATTATCACCGTATGCAGGCAACCTTTGAAGGAATTGACTTGCTTCCACAAACTCAGTTTGTCGAAGGTCTTCGAATGATTAAGGATGAGGCGGAGATTGTAGCTATTCGCAAGGCTTGTTCTATCTCAGACCAAGCTTTCCGTGATGCGCTTGACTTTATCAAACCAGGAAAAACTGAAATTGAGATTGCCAACTTCCTTGACTTCCGCATGCGTGAGTTGGGAGCATCTGGCTTGTCTTTTGACACTATCCTAGCCAGTGGTATCAACTCTTCTAAACCACATGCCCATCCTATGCACAAACCAGTGGAGCTGGGAGAAGCTATTACCATGGACTTCGGATGTCTTTATGACCACTATGTCAGCGATATGACACGGACTATCTATCTGGGGCATGTCAGTGACGAGCAGGCAGAGATTTACAATACAGTTTTGAAAGCCAACCAAGCCTTGATTGAGCAAGCTAAGGCAGGCTTAGGCTTCCGTGACTTTGACAAAATTCCTCGCGATATTATCATTGAAGCAGGTTACGGTGACTACTTTACTCACGGTATTGGCCATGGTATCGGGCTGGATATTCATGAGGAACCATACTTTAGCCAGACTTCTACAGAAACTATTAAGGCAGGTATGGCTTTGACTGATGAACCAGGTATCTATATCGAAGGCAAATACGGTGTTCGTATCGAGGATGATATTCTGATTACAGAGACAGGTTGTGAATTATTGACACTTGCTCCAAAAGAGTTGATAGTCATTTAAGAGTCAAACAATTCAAATGATTGACTTTTAAAATTTAAAGGTTTATACTGAAAGACGAAAACGGTAGGTGAGGCTACCATAGGGATACGGATGACTACCGCAAAGCAGTGGAGACACTACTCGTTGGTCAACAGTCCTGGTCGCGAAGGCTAAGACTAAGCTCATTACATTGCCCTATGGAGTTAAAGCTTGAACGAAAAAACAGATAGTTAGTTTTTTAATCCTGCCATTTTTTGATGGTAGGATTTTCTACTGTTTAAATCAAAGAAAGGAGATAGACGATGCAAATTGACGATCATCCGGAACCGCACATACACAGCCAATCGCTGATTTGTGTCGTTCTGCCCTTATAAAGTGATTGGTCTCTGTGTATGAAACACATCATTCATACAGATAGGAGAAACCAATGAAAACTACAAAAGAAAGATTAGCAACAGCTATTCATACATCTTTAAACGAAACTCTATCTTTTTATAAGACAAGTCTAACAGGCTTGACTGAGGAGCAGGTGGAGAAAAATCGTGACCTATATGGCGAAAATACCATCACAAAGGGTCAAGAAGACAGTATCCTCAAAAAGATTTACGAATCCATTATCAATCCTTTTACGATCATCTTACTGGTCATCGCCGTGATTTCCTTGGTGACCAATGTCTGGTTGGCAAAACCAGGTCAAGAGGATCCGACGACTTCTATTATCATCGTTGTCCTAGTCCTCATTTCTGGTGGCATACGCTTTGTCCAAGAACTCCGTAGTGATAAGGCTGCGACCAATCTATCAAAAATGATTGTCAACACAGCGACTGTCATTCGTCAAGGAGAAACTCAAGAAGTACCTATCGATGATTTGGTAGTGGGTGACGTGGTTAAATTGAGCGCTGGAGACATGATTCCAGCAGATCTTCTTTTATTTGAGTCGCGCGATTTCTTTGTACAACAGTCGGGCTTGACAGGTGAAAGTGATGCAGTTGAAAAATTGGCCTTGACCAAGGCAACAGACCAACAATCTGATAGCCTTCTTGAAGCTGAATCCTTGGCATTTATGGGAACTAATGTCTTGTCTGGTAGTGCTAAGGCCGTGGTTTTGGCGGTTGGTGATGCTACCATGATGGGAGCTATTGAGCAGACTCTAAACACCTATGATGAGCCCACTTCGTTTGAACGGGAGATGAATAGTATTTCTTGGCTCTTGATTCGCTTGATGTTGGTTATGGTTCCCATCGTCTTCTTGTCCAATGGTTTAACAGATGGTGATTGGTTAGAAGCAGGTGTATTTGCACTGAGTGTCGGTGTTGGATTGACACCTGAGATGCTACCTATGATTATTACCGCTAGCCTAGCAAAGGGTTCTATTATCATGGCCAAGGAAAAAGTGGTTATCAAGAAACTCAATGCCATACAGGACTTAGGGGCGATTGATATTTTGTGTACAGATAAGACAGGAACTCTAACCCAAGACGAAATTGTCCTTGAATATCCCTTGGACATCCACGGACGCTTGGATTTGACCGTCTTGAGACGAGCTTATCTCAATTCTTATTTTCAAACGGGCTTGAAAAATTTGATGGACAGAGCCATCATCAAACGGACTGAAAAGGAAGCCAAAGAACACGCCCTCTTACAAAATCTGGCTCAAACTTTTCAAAAAATAGATGAGCTTCCCTTTGATTTTGAACGTAGACGGATGAGTGTTATCGTTAAGGATGAACACGAAGTTGTTAGTTTGGTAACCAAGGGTGCCCTAGAGGAAATGTTGACGATTTCCAGTTATGCGGAATACCAAGGAGTGATTACTCCCTTGACAGATGTTATTAGAGAAGAAATTTTAGCAGAAGTCAGACAACTAAATCAACAAGGTTTGCGTGTCTTGGGAGTGGCCTATAAGTCAGGTTTGAGGGAAGGCCATGCCTATACAGTTGATGATGAAGGGGATATGATTCTAACTGGTTATTTAGCCTTCCTAGATCCTCCTAAACCATCTGCAGCACCAGCAATTAAGGCTCTGTTAGAACATGGAGTTCAAACAAAAATTTTGACGGGAGACAACGAAAAAGTTACCCAAGCAGTCTGTGAAAAGGTTGGTTTGGATATCAATCAGATGCTGTTAGGATCTGAAATTGATCAGATGAGTGATCAAGAATTGGCCCAAGCCGTAGAGGAGGTAACAGTCTTTGCCAAACTTTCACCTGACCAAAAAGCAAGGATTATTTTGCAATTTAAGGCTAATGGTCATGCTGTAGGCTATATGGGGGATGGAATCAATGATGCTCCTTCTATGAAAGTTGCAGATGTGGGGATTTCTGTTGATACAGCAGTAGATATTGCCAAAGAAACAGCTGATGTTATCCTACTTGATAAGGATCTCATGGTGCTTGAAAAAGGACTTGTTGAAGGTCGTAAGGTCTATGCCAATATGACCAAATATATCAAAATGACAGTGAGTTCTAATTTTGGGAATATCTTATCCCTTTTGGTTTCTGGAATCTTTTTACCATTTTTACCGATGGCTCCAGTCCATTTAATTATCCTAAATCTAGTCTATGATTTGTCTTGTATTGCCTTGCCTTTTGACAAGGTGGATAAAGATTTTTTGAGAAATCCGCATACCTGGGAAGCTAAGTCCATCACACGTTTCATGATTTGGATGGGACCTATCTCTTCCGCCTTTGATATTTTGACCTTTATTTTGCTCTATTTTATCATTGTACCCATGACAACAGGTCAAGCTTATGTCCATGGAGCGGAGTCTGCCGTAGGATTTATTGTCTTGTTTCAGACAGGTTGGTTTATCGAGTCCATGTGGTCGCAGACTATGGTTATCCATATGTTGCGTTCAGCCAAAATTCCTTTTTTACAAAGTCGTCCAGCTTGGCTAGTCCTTGTGACAACCTTATTGGCTGCAGCCTTTGTGACCTTCCTTCCCTACAGTCCACTAGCTAGCCTTCTTCATCTAACTCCTTTGAAGCCGATCTATTTCATCTTTTTGCTTTTCATCATCATTTTGTACATGATTAGCGTGACAATTGTGAAAAAAATCTATATCAATAAATATAAAGAATGGCTGTAAATTTCATTTTGTCAAGAAAAAAGTACGAAAATGACGAAAAAAGTCAAAAAAATTTAAAAATAGGTCGCAAGTCGGATGTTTTTTATGGTATAATAGACTAAACTGATAGTAACATGTAGCGAAAGGGGTAGGTACATGATTAAAATTTATACAGTCTCAAGTTGTACTAGCTGTAAAAAAGCAAAAACCTGGCTCAATGCCCACCAGTTAAGTTATAAAGAACAAAACCTTGGTAAAGAAGGAATTACGAGAGAAGAATTACTGGATATTCTAACCAAAACAGATAACGGAATAGCCAGCATCGTTTCGTCTAAAAATCGCTATGCTAAAGCCCTTGGAGTGGATATTGAAGATTTGAGTGTCAACGAAGTTCTCAATCTGATTATGGAAACACCGAGAATTTTAAAGAGCCCAATCCTTGTAGATGAAAAACGCCTGCAAGTTGGCTATAAGGAAGACGATATTCGTGCCTTCCTACCACGCTCTGTCCGTAATGTAGAAAATGCAGAAGCACGTTTGCGTGCAGCTCTATAAACATCAAGGCTGGGAGTGCTTCCTAGCCTTGTTTGCTCTTTTAATTCAAAAATGATGTGAGGAATTATGAAAAAAATACTGATTACAAGTTTTGCACTACTTTTCTTGCTTGCTGGATGTGGGCAAAAAAAAGCGACAACTGCGTCCTCTAGCAGTAAATCTGAAACGTTACAGTCAACTTTACCTGTCCTAGAGAATGCTGAGAAGAATACAGTAGTTACAAAAACATTTATGCTACCGAAGTCAACAGACGGCAGTCAGCAGATTCAAACAGTCACATATAAAGGAAAACAATTTTTAAGTTTGACTATTATTCAAAAAAGACCAGTTACCGATGAATTGAAGACTTTTGTAACTGAGCATGGTGTAGAGGCTACCCAAAAAGCACTCATTGAAGCTGAAGGTAAAGATGCCTCAATTCAGGAAGCGCGCAAGTTGCCAGGTTTTACACTTGAGACGAAGCTACTAAGTGAAACAGAAATTCAAACAACAACTACTTATGATTTTCAGGTTTTAGATATCAAAAAAGCTTCACAGGTTGAATATTTAAAGAATATTGGCTTGGAAAATCTTTTGAAAAATGAACCGAGTCAATATGTAGCAGACAGATTGGCAAATGGTGCGACAGAACAGTAGAAAATCCAAATAAATAGACTGCCTGAATTGTAGAACGTAAGGAATTATGCTATAATGGTACTATTCTAAGGAAAGAGGGTGTTAGAATGGGATTTACTGAAGAAACAGTACGTTTTAAATTGGACGATTCCAATAAAAAAGAAATTAGCGAAACTCTGACTGATGTTTATGCTTCGTTGAACGATAAGGGCTACAACCCAATCAACCAAATCGTAGGTTACGTATTGAGTGGAGACCCTGCCTACGTTCCTCGTTATAATAATGCACGAAATCAAATCCGTAAGTATGAGCGTGATGAAATCGTTGAGGAATTAGTCCGCTACTACCTTAAAGGACAAGGAGTCGATCTATAACCTATGAGAATTATGGGATTGGACGTCGGTTCAAAAACGGTAGGGGTGGCGATTAGCGATCCGCTTGGTTTTACAGCTCAAGGACTTGAAATCATCCAAATCAATGAGGAGCAAGGTCAATTTGGTTTTGACCGCGTTAAGGAGTTGGTTGATACTTACAAGGTGGAACGATTTGTAGTGGGCTTGCCTAAAAACATGAACAATACAAGCGGACCGCGCGTGGAAGCTAGTCAAGCCTACGGAGCAAAGCTGGAAGAGCTTTTTGGTTTACCAGTAGACTATCAAGATGAACGCTTGACAACAGTTGCCGCAGAGCGTATGTTGATTGAACAAGCAGATATTAGCCGTAACAAGCGCAAGAAAGTCATTGATAAATTAGCAGCTCAGCTGATTTTACAAAATTATTTAGATAGAAAATTTTAATACAAAGGAGAGGCTATGTCACACGATCATAACCACGACCACGAAGAACGTGAACTAATCACACTAGTAGATGAGCAAGGAAATGAAACCTTGTTTGAAATCCTTTTGACCATTGACGGAAAAGAAGAATTTGGTAAAAACTATGTTCTTCTAGTACCAGTTAATGCAGAAGAAGACGAAGACGGACAAGTTGAAATCCAAGCTTACTCATTCATCGAAAACGAAGATGGAACAGAAGGCGAATTGCAACCAATTCCAGAAGACTCAGAAGACGAATGGAACATGATTGAAGAAGTCTTCAACAGCTTTATGGAGGAGTAAACACGTCCTGTGGACGTGTTTAGCCCTGCGCCAGAAATTAGAAACGCAGGAACGTCTGGGAGACTGTATCACCCCAACTCCTAGAAATTAGAAGAGTTGGAACATCCAGTGGACGTTTTTAGCCCAGTTCCTTAAAATAAGAGAGAACTGGTGTGTTCAGTGAACATTTTTACCCTTACGCTAAAAATAAAGACAGTAAGTAAGTCTGGGAGACTGTATCAGCCCAACTCCCAGAAATTGGGAAGAGTTGGAACGTCCGGGGGACGTTTTTAGCCCTACGCTAGAAATTAGAAACGCAGGCACATTCAGTGGACGTTTTACCCCAGATTAACATTCATAGGAGCTAGTTATTAGCTAACCAGGTAAGAGGTCGGGACGAAAATCCTGACCTCATTTTTTGTTATCTATGGAATTTTGCTAGGTAATTGATTGAACTTTTGTCAAGGAGATGTGTATGTTTGAAGTAGAAGAATGGCTTCATAGTCGGATTGGTTTGAATTTTCGATCAGGCTTGAGCCGAATGCAGCAAGCGGTGGATTTGTTGGGGAATCCCGAGAAGTCTTATCCTATTATCCACGTAACAGGAACTAATGGAAAAGGTTCTACCATTGCTTTCATGAGGGAATTATTTATGGGGCATGGCAAAAAAGTTGCGACCTTTACCTCCCCTCATATCGTCTCTATCAATGACCGAATTTGCATTAATGAACAACCTATAGCAGACGCAGACTTTATCCGTTTAGCTGAGCAGGTCAAGGAGATGGAAAAGACGCTTTTGCAAACTCATGACCAGTTGTCCTTTTTTGAATTGCTGACCTTGATTGCTTTCCTCTATTTTAGAGAGCAAGAGGTGGATTTGGTTTTACTAGAAGTGGGAATTGGTGGCTTACTTGACACGACCAATGTGGTAACTGGAGAGATTGCTGTCATCACCTCCATTGGGCTTGACCATCAGGATACTTTGGGCGATAGTCTAGAAGCAATCGCAGAGCAAAAAGCTGGTATTTTCAAGGCTGGTAAGAAGGCAGTGATTGCGAAATTGCCTTCAGAAGCTAGGCTTGTATGTCAGAAAAAAGCCGAATCTTTAGCTGTTGACCTTTATCAGGCAGACCAAGATTTTTCAATGCTGAATGGTGATTTTTCAAGCTCTTTGGCTAATCTTTCACAGTTGAAAATAGGCTTGGAAGGAGCTTATCAGCAGGAAAATGCGGCCTTGGCGCTACAAACTTTTCTTCTCTTTATGAGGGAAGAAAAGGAAGATGTTGATGAGCAGGCTATAAGACAGGCCTTGGAACAGACCCATTGGGCTGGACGTTTGGAGCGTATTCGTCCTCAGATATACTTGGACGGTGCCCATAACCTCCCTGCTTTGACTCGCTTGGTTGAATTTATCAAAGGAAAAGAGCAGGAAGGTTATCGTCCTAAAATCCTTTTTGGAGCTTTGAAACGTAAGGATTATCAAGGTATGTTGGGTTATCTGACTGAAAATTTGCCTCAGGTGGAACTCAAGGTGACCGGCTTTGACTATCAAGGTTCTTTGGATGAGACAGATGTAACAGGTTACGATATAATTCCTTCTTATCGCGAATTTATCAGCAGTTTCGAAGAAAGAGCCGATACCCAGGATTTGTTGTTCGTTACAGGCTCTCTCTATTTTATCTCAGAAGTACGGAGCCACATACTGGCCCACGAGCAGATAAATTGACCTCCTTTTTTGAACTTGTTATACTAGGGGAACTGCCAGTTAGAAGGAAAATTCTCTAAATTGGTAGCAGAAAGGAAATTCATCATGAAATTAAAAACATTCACACTTTCTCTTGCTTCTCTAGCAAGTCTTAGTCTCTTAGTAGCTTGTTCACAGAGAGCTCAACAAGTTCAACAACCAGTAGCTCAATCGCAAACTCAACAAACTCAGCAATCACAACCTGCTGCTTCATCTTCGGCAGAAAATTCAAATCAGGCAGCAACAAGTTCTTCACAAAATGCGCCTGAGACTCAACCAACTAATATTGATGGGACTTATACTGGTCAGGATGAAGGAGACCGTATCACTTTAGTGGTAACTGGTACAACGGGTACTTGGACACAGGTAGAAACTGACGGGGAACAAGAAATCAAGCAGGTTAGCTTCGACGCTGCTAATCAACGCATGATTATTGGTGATGATGCCAAGATTTATGCAATTAATGGAAATCAGATGATTATTGACGATATGGATAGAGAAGCGTCTGATCGCATTGTTTTATCTAAGTAAAGCTTATTTATCAAAAATTCCGATAAGATGAAAGATATTTGATGTATTACTCGATAAAAGTTAGATAGATTATACACATAAAGGAATGGGTCTTATACAAGATTCATTCCTTTTCCTTAAATATAAGTTCCACTTTTAGGAGTGGTACTCTTTTTGAGTAGTTCTTTTTAAAAAAATTTGTTATGCTAGATTTATGAAGAGAATCAAAATCGACGTGGTAGTACTCCCTTTAAGTGGACATCTCTTCCCAGCCCTGAATTTACTCGCACCTTTGTTGAAGGATTCTTTGTATGATATTCGATTATTCACAGGACCGCAACGAAAAGCTGTCGCAGAGGAGATGGGATTCCAGGTACTTCCCATTTTAGAAAATTTTGTAGATGCGTTTGAGCGTGTAGCCAACAATGAAGGACAACTAAATCTTATTTCTGCTTATCGACAGTTGTCAGCTAGTCTGGATTTGATCAATATAGTGTCTGACCAACTAGTGCAAGAATGGGAGAAAAATCGACCAGATATTGTTATTGCGGATTTTATAACTCTCTCTGGAGGACTTGTAGCGGAACAGTTGGGAATTCCTTGGATAACAACCATGGCGACACAGTTTGCCATTGAAACGACAGCTGGACCGCCTTGTTTCTTTGGAGGAATGGGCAGTCCAAAGAATCCTTTCCAGTCTGCCCAGCAATGGCTAGGAAGAAAAGTGACTCGTTTAGGGAAACGAATCGTAACCTTTTTATTGAGAGAACGCTTGAAACGTTACGATTTTAAGCTCTACAATCAAAAAAATCAGGAAACCATTTATTCGCCCTATTCCATCTTGGGAATTGGGATGAAAGAGTTGGAGCTGAAAAGTGGTTTTCCAGAGCACTACCTTTGGGTGGGGCCTTTTGGCTCTTCGATTGAGAGAGCAGAGAATTATCCTCTCGATTTGTCTCCCTATGCAAGTTATAAAAAAGTCCTCGTATCCTGTGGAACTCAGCTTGCGTGGGCTAAAGATAACCTCCTCTACCAGACCCAACAATTGGCAAAAGCCCATCCTGACTGTCACTTTTTTGTGACTCTGGGGTTTGGTGGACAAGACTTCCAATGTGAGGAGCTCATGGACAATGTTTCTGTGGTATCCTATCTTCCCTATAAGGAATACATTCCCCAGATGGACTATGTGATTCATCACGGAGGTGCGGGTATTTTTTACCAATGTATTATCTATGGCAAGCCTGCCTTAATTCTCCCTCATGACTATGATCAGTATGACTATGCGGTTCGCGGGCTAGAGGCGGGGATTGCCCTGACTACTAAACGAGAGGACACGGAAGCGATTGGACGCGCTTTTGATGAGCTATTGGCTAGAGATGGTTGGTCAGACTTGAACAAACTCAGTCGTGTAGCTCAAGACTATCAGCCAACAGAAATCCTCAAGAATGAAATATATCGACTCTTGGGGGGACAAGGAGAAATAAAACATGAAGAAAGTATTGGTAACAGGTGCTACGGGCTTTTTAGGTAAGTATGTTGTTGAAGAGCTCAGTCAGCATGGCTATCAGGTACGAGCTTTTGGACGTAATCGCAAGGTTGGTCAGTCTTTAGAGAACTCCTCTGTGGCATTTTTCCAGGGAGATTTGACCAAGCAAGAGGATCTGACTCAGGCTTGTCAGGGTATGGACATGGTTGTTCATGCGGGAGCTCTTTCTACCGTCTGGGGACCTTGGGAAGATTTCTACCAGACAAATGTCTTAGGGACCAAGTATGTTCTGGATGCTTGTCGAGAGGCTGGTATTCAGCGTTTGGTTTATGTGTCCTCGCCTAGCATATATGCTGCGCCTCGAGACCAGATAGCTATCAAAGAAAGCGATGCGCCTCAGGAAAATAATCTGAACAACTATATTCGTAGTAAACTAGCTTCGGAGAAGCTGTTTAAGGATTATCCCGATGTTCCGAGTATTATCTTACGACCTCGTGGGCTTTTTGGAATTGGGGATACCAGTATTTTGCCTCGGGTTCTTAAACTCAGTCAGAAGATTGGTATTCCCTTGATAGGGGATGGCCGTCAGCTGATGGATATGACCTGTG
Source organism: Streptococcus mitis (assembly GCF_003942685.1). Taxonomy (GTDB): domain Bacteria; phylum Bacillota; class Bacilli; order Lactobacillales; family Streptococcaceae; genus Streptococcus; species Streptococcus mitis_CD. Next base: position 179,350 of record NZ_RJNR01000001.1, read on the forward strand.
TGGAAAATGTCGCTCTGGCCATTCGCTTGGCTCTAGAGGCTCCTCAAGCTAGTGGCGAAGTCTATAATATTACCAACGGGGAACCAAGAGCCTTTAAGGATCTGATAGAAGAAACCTTGGGAGGGCTTGGATATCCGATAACATACAGAAAAGTGCCGGTTCCTCTTATTTCAGTTATTGCAAGTAGTTTAGAGTTTCTGTATAAGATTTTGAAACTTAAAGGTGAGCCGGCTCTAACACGCTATACCTATGACTTGCTGAGGTATAGCCAGACGCTGGACATCAGCAAGGCGGAGCGAGACTTGGGCTATCGCCCTCAAATCAGTATTTCGGAAGGAATTGAACAGTATGTCAAAGATTATAGAAAGCATTGATTATTTCCCGGCAGGATATTGCACGAGTTATACAGGTTTGCTATTTAAGGGAATCAAGAATAAAAAGATGATCTTTCCAGCCGGGGTTTTTCTTATCAAACATAGGGAGAAGGGATATCTCCTCTATGATACGGGCTACCATTACGATATTAAGACTCAGATTCGTTATGGTTTCTATCGTTTGGGAACACCTGTTCAAATGACGGAGAAGGACCAGATTTCATATTTGCTGAAAGCTAAGGGAATTAAACCGGAAGAAATTAATTATATCATCCTATCCCACCTGCATCCAGATCATTTGGGAGGGGCTAGCTTCTTCCCTCATGCAACTTTTATCTTGACTCAGGAAGTGTATGATGTTTACAAGAAACCGACACTGAAAGACTTGATTTTCAAGGAATTTTTGCCAGTTTCTTTTGAAAAAAATCTAACCATTATCAGAGCTGACCAGCAAGATTCAACCTTTCCCTATCGTCCGACTAGTGACCTTTTTGGAGATGGAAGTATCCTAGTAGCTTCTGTTGATGGGCATGCAAGGGGGCAAGCTTGTCTGTACCTTCCAGACTTTAATCTCCTCATCGCAGCAGATCTCTGTTGGGGAATTGACCTTTTGCCTTACACCAAGCAGATGCTCCTGATTCCTTCCTTGGTTCAGGACAATAAGGCAGACTATATCAAGGGGACAGAGTTTTTGGAGGAAGTCTTGAGAGATGGTATTGAAGTAGTTGTTAGCCATGACCCTGTAGAAAGGATAGAACGTATCATATATGAAAAAAGGAACCTTTCTTAAAACCTTTATCCAAACTCGCTGGCTTCATAACTTCAAATCTCGAGAAGCTGTAGAGAACTATCAGAAAAAGCAATTAGCTAACTATATGAACTTTTTAAAGCGAGAGTCGCCCTACTTTAAAAACGGGGTTCCTAGTGACTTTGACCATATGGACAAGGCTTTTATGATGGAGCATTTCAACGAGCTCAACACCCAAGGAGTAGATCGGGATGAAGCCTTGGCCTTGGCTATTGAAAGTGAAAAGACTCGTGATTTCACTGAACTCAAAGGCGATGTGGCAGTCGGACTGTCTTCAGGGACATCTGGACATCGGGGGCTTTTTATCACAACGGAGAAAGAGCGAAGTATGTGGGCAGCAGCTATCTTAGCTAAGATGTTACCCAAGGGCCAGCTTTTTGGACACCGAATCGCCTTTTTCCTGAGAGCTGATAATGAACTCTATCAGACCATCAATACGGCACTTATTCGTTTGGAGTATTTTGATATTTTTAAACCTACAGATGTCCATATTGAGCGGCTGAATACCTACCAGCCGACGATTGTTGTGGCACCAGCCTCTATGTTGATTGAATTGAGCAAGCGTCTCAAGGCTGGAGAGTTAGCTATCCACCCACAAAAAATCGTTTCGGTGGCAGAAATCTTGGAAGATAATGATAGGGAACTCATCGCAGAAGCCTTTTCTCTATCCATTATTGACCAAGTTTATCAGGCAACCGAAGGTTTCCTAGCTTGCACTTGCTCAGCTGGCAATCTGCATCTCAACGAAGACATTATACTTGTGGAAAAGCAGTATCTGGATGACCGCCGTTTTTATCCAGTGATTACGGACTTTAAACGAAGTAGTCAGCCTGTTTATCGCTACCAGCTCAATGATATCTTGGTTGAAAATCCGAAGACTTGTCCGTGTGGCTCCTGCTATACACGAATTGACAAGGTCGAAGGACGCTCTGACGACATCTTCTATTTCGATGGACTGGATGGGGGACAGGTGACCATCTATCCAGACTTTATCAGACGTTGCATCCTCTTTGTGGAGAATATAGGAGATTACCAAGTCAAACAATATTCTGAAAAGTTAGTGGAAGTTTGTCTAAACCAACGAGATGAGAGCATGGAGACAGCTATTTTAGTACAGTTTCAACTCCTGGCCCAGCAAAAGCAGTTTATAGTTCCCGAAATTCAATTTTCAGATTATCACTGGGATACTAGCCATAAACTCAAACGAATCCAACGTTTATGAAAGGATAAAAGACAATGACAGAAGTAAAAAGACATGTAGAAATTGCAGGATATGGTGTTTGCCTTCCAAAGCATACCGTCCAATTCAAAGACCAGACGCGTTATCGTGTAGTTGAAAATGAAGAAACGCAGTTAGATTTAGCAGAGGTAGCCATTCAGAGAGCACTCGAATATGCAAACTTAGATATTAAAGATATCGATTGCCTTGTATCAGCTAGTGCAGTTGGTGTTCAGCCTATTCCTTGTACGGCTGCCTTGATTCATGAGCGCGTGGCAAAAGGACTCTCAATCCCAGCTATGGATATCAATACGACCTGTACTAGCTTTATTTCTGCTCTATCGACTATGTCCCACTTGATCGAGGCAGGCGAATACAATCGTGTCTTAATTGTGTCTAGTGAGGTTGGTAGTTTAGGGCTCAATCCTAAGCAAAAAGAAAGTTTTGAACTCTTTAGTGATGGGGCGGCAGCCTTTATTTTCCAAAAAGGCCATCAGGAAAAAGGGGTCATTGCTAGTCTCCAACGTACTTGGTCAGAAGGAGCACACGATACGGAGATTCGTGGAGGTCTGACTTCTTTTCAACCAAAAGAGTACTCTGAAGCGACTAAGACCAACTATATGTTTGATATGAAAGGTAAGAAAATTCTCCTCTTATCTGCTCGTAAAATTCCAGTCATGTTTGAAGAGTTTCAAGAAAAAACGCAGCTAGCATTGTCAGATGTGGACTATATTATTCCCCATCAAGCAAGTCGTGCCCTTCCTTTAGTTATGGAAAAACTAGGTGTTTCGGAGGAACAATATCTCAATCTTGTCACTGATTATGGAAATATGGTGTCAGTATCTGTACCGTTTGGCTTGGCTTATTCATTAGAACAAGGGCTGGTCAAGGAGGGAGATGTCATCTATCTTATGGGAACTGCAGCCGGTATGACGGTCAATATGTTGGCTCTCAAACTGTAATACGCATATGAGAGCATAATGGTTGAAACTTTAGCAAGAGTAAATTGTTGCCATCTAGCTATGAACTGATGTATACTAATGGAAACAACTATTAACTAGGTGGTTAGGGAGAAGGATAAAAAAGAAAGGGGATGTATGAAATATAGAAAATTTCAATTATTGATGTCCAAGTATGGCTTTAGTCTTTCGATTATGTTGCTTGAACTGTGTCTTGTTTTTGGTCTCTTTCTTTATTTAGGGCGGATGGCTCCTATTCTATGGGTTATTCTCTTAATCTTTATGAGTATGGCGACTATCGTAGCGATTGTCAATCGTTCCATGGCGCCTGAAAGCAAGGTAATGTGGTTAGTGGTGACCTTTGTTCCTGTTATTGGCCCCCTGCTCTATCTGATGTTTGGTGAAAGGCGATTGTCCAAAAAAGAAATCAAGCAGTTGGACAAACTTGGCTCCATGCATTTTCGGGAGGATAACAGTAAAGCTCTCCGCCAGAAATTGAAGGAAGATGATAAGGCGGCTTACGGAGTTATCAAATCTTTGCTAAGTATGGATAGCAATGCCGATGTCTATGATCGAACAGATTCACAATTCTTTTCTTCGGGTGAAAGCATGTGGCAACATATGTTGGAAGACCTCAAGAAAGCTGAGAAATTTATCTTTCTAGAGTACTATATTGTCGAAGAAGGTCTGATGTGGAATAGCATACTAGATATACTAGAGCAAAAGGCAGCTCAGGGTGTAGAGGTCAAGATGCTCTATGATGATATCGGTTGTATGGCGACTTTACCTGGAGACTATACTGTTCAGCTTCGTAGTCGAGGAATTGAAGCTCATAAGTTTAACAAGGTGATTCCTCGTTTGACGGTAGCTTATAATAATCGAGACCATCGTAAAATCCTTGTTATAGATGGTCAGGTAGCTTATACAGGAGGCATTAACTTAGCCGATGAGTATATCAACCATGTAGAACGCTTTGGCTATTGGAAGGATAGTGGGATTCGCATAGATGGCCCTGGTGTCAAGGCTCTAACCCGTCTCTTTTTGATGACTTGGTACATCAATCGTGGGGAAATCAGTGATTTTGATCAGTATCACTTGGAAAACCAGCCTTGTTCTGGCCAAGGGCTCTACATTCCTTACGGTAGTGGACCCAAGCCTATCTTCCGTACCCAGGTAGGGAAAAAAGTTTATCAAAGTTTGATTAATCAGGCTACTGATTCAGTCTACATCACAACACCCTATTTGATTATTGACTATGATTTAACTGAGAGTATTAAAAATGCAGCCATGAGAGGTGTTGATGTCCGCATCGTGACTCCTTTCATTCCAGATAAAAAATTAATCCAACTCATTACAAGAGGGGCCTATCCGGATTTACTGTCAGCAGGAGTAAGGATTTTTGAGTATAGTCCAGGCTTCATCCACAGTAAACAAATCTTAGTGGATAAGGACTTTGCTGTAGTTGGAACGATTAATTTAGATTATAGAAGTTTACTTCATCACTATGAAGATGCAGTTTTGCTATATAAAACGGCATCAATCACAGAGATTCAAAAAGACTTTCAGGAGATTTTTTCAGTATCTCAAGAAATTTTCCCTCATACGATAAAAAATAGCTGGTATCAGAAATTGATTAAGGAAATTGCCCAGTTATTCGCCCCTATCTTATAAGAAATCTAGGACTTAGGATACAACCCAGTCCTATTTTTCTTGCCTTTTACGAATAAGAAGATATAGGAGGAACGATGCTGACTCAGAAAGAATTGGATTATATCATGTCATTTAAACAGACGCATTTACACCGATTTCGGGAAATTGAAACCTTTGTGAAACTATGCAAAAAATCGCTCAAACAGCCATCGCAAGCTGACAATTTTAGGTCTTTTTGATATACTAAGACAGATAAATTGAATAGGAGAAACGATATGGCTGTATATGGCAGAATCGAAGAAGTATCCGAAACGATACAGAGTAATGAAATTGAAAATAGACTGGATAGGAAGCTTGAATCTCATGTAGAAAAAGAAGAACAGGTAGCTTTCCCGTTTTTCAGACTCATCATTGGAAGTACGATTGCAACGGTTTTTTCTGTGGTGATACCTTTACTTTTAGATATGGTAGGTCCCTCTCAGGCGCAGGATTTGTATATAGGGTGGGCTTTACATCAGGGAGGACAGCTTTACAGTAGCTATTATGCAAGTCAAGGTCTTCTTTATTACTTACTACTTTATATTACCCAAGGAGGCATCCTTTTTGCCTTGGTAGAATGGCTAGCCCTCTTAGGAGGAGGTTATTTCCTCTTTTCTTCAACCGACTATCTGACGGGACAAAGGGAACAAGCCAAACAACTCCTAACCATATTTTATATCTTGGTGTCTGGTCTTGGTTTTGGAGGAGGTTATGCTACTATCTTAGCTCTGCCATTCCTGTTTGCAGGATTTTCATTTATAGCAGCTTATCTATCAAATCCTAATCATGACAAGGGATTTCTACGTCTGGGGATCTTTTTGGGCCCATCATTTTTCATAGAGCCTCTTACAAGTCTTCTCTTTGCTGTAGTAGTAACGATTGGTTTATTTGTCTTTAATGTTGGGCATGGTCGTTTTGTCCATGGAGTTTATCAGTTTTTTGCAGCGGCACTTGGTTTTTCTCTCATCTTTTACCCAGTAGGCTACTATGTGCTTACTTCAGGTGGTTTTGGAGAAGCTATAGGAAGTCTTTTGTATCCGATTGATTCCCTTCAGGTCTTTACCAATCCTCAACTAATGGATAATGTTGTATTCTATGGTTTGTTGACCTTTGGTTTAGGATCTCTCTTCCTTGTTTTTCTAGGATTGTTCCAATCAAAGGCATCAAGATTATATGTTATTTCAGTACCAGCTAGTTTTGCTTTCTTATTTGTATTAGCCTTGTTGCTTTTTTCTCAAGAACCTCTTCACGGTTCGCGTTTGATTCTAATCCTTCCATTTTTACTCCTTCTTTTGATGACCAGTATTCGTGGGAAACATTCAGCTAGAGGAGCTCGTCGTCGGAGAAGAGAAGATGTTCCTACTTTATGGAAAAAATTCATGAAAGGAAATCTCTACTTACCGATCCTAGTGGTGGTTTATCTGATTGCAATTCCTTTTGTAGCTCGTTTTGTCTTGCATCCAGCTTCTTATAGAGAACAACATCAAGTAGTAGACAGAGTCAAACAAGAGACGAGTGAGGGAGACCAAATTTATATTTGGGATTCACATGTTCAGATGTATAAAGAAAGCCAGCGTTTGGCTGGATCCATGTTCCCATCACCTCTTCTTTACACGAGTACAGAAGAAAACAAAACTACCTTGATTCATGACTTGAAAGAAAACCAACCTAAGATGATTGTGGTAAACGACAAGGTGGCTCTCTGGTCTGAGGCGGAGACACTCTTAAAAGAAAATTACCAACAAGTAAAGACTGATTACTCAGAGTTTAAAGTCTATAAAATTAAATAACTAAATCAATATCTTGTGTATTTTTAAAAAAATTATGATTTTTAACACAAGATATTGATTTTTCTTTTTAGAGTGGTATAATACTTTTTAGAAAGAACATTTTAGAAAAGAGCATGCATATGATTGCACTAGAAGAAAAAGTTACAATTTTGCCAACTCTCTTCGTCGAGAAACGAGATGGGAGACGTGTTGTATTTGATGTGGATAAGATTGACAAGGCTCTCCACAAGGCGGCTGATAAGGTTATGGATGTGACACCCTTGGTCGAAAAACGCCTCAATGCTCTGACTGAGCGTATTGTCACAGAAATTCATAGTCGTTTTCCACAGGGGGTTAAGATTTATGAAATCCAAAATATCGTAGAACATGAACTCCTTGAAGCCAAAGAATATGCGCTAGCTGAGGAGTATATTACTTATCGGACACAGAGGGATTTTGAGCGCTCAAAAGCGACGGATATCAACTTTAGTATCCACAAACTTCTCAACAAAGACCAGGCAGTTGTCAATGAAAATGCTAATAAAGACAGCGATGTCTTTAATACCCAGCGTGATTTGACAGCGGGCATCGTTGGAAAATCAATCGGACTGCAAATGCTTCCTAAGCACGTAGCCAATGCCCACCAAAAAGGGGATATCCACTATCATGATTTGGATTATAGCCCCTACACACCTATGACCAACTGCTGTTTGATTGATTTTAAAGGTATGTTGGAAAATGGTTTTAAGATTGGGAATGCAGAGGTGGAAAGTCCTAAGTCTATCCAGACTGCAACAGCTCAGATTTCCCAAATCATTGCCAACGTTGCTTCTAGCCAGTATGGAGGCTGTTCAGCTGACCGTATCGATGAAGTCTTGGCTCCTTATGCAGAGAAGAATTATCAAAAACACCTCAAGGATGCGGAAGAGTGGGTTTTACCTGATAAACGAGAAGATTATGCATGGAAGAAAACCCAAAAAGACATCTACGATGCCATGCAATCTCTTGAGTATGAAATTAACACCCTCTTCACTTCAAATGGACAAACACCTTTTACTTCGCTCGGTTTTGGTTTAGGAACTAGTCGTTTCGAACGGGAAATTCAAAAAACTATCTTGACCATCCGAATCAAGGGGCTTGGTTCGGAGCATCGTACAGCCATCTTCCCTAAGCTCATCTTTACGCTTAAAAGAGGCCTTAACTTGGAAGAAGGGACTCCCAACTACGACATTAAGCAGTTGGCTCTTGAGTGCGCAACTAAACGGATGTATCCGGATGTCTTGTCCTATGATAAGATTATCGAGTTGACTGGTTCTTTCAAGGTTCCTATGGGCTGTCGTTCTTTTCTTCAAGGATGGAAGGATGAAAATGGTGTCGAGGTCAATTCAGGTCGCATGAATCTGGGCGTTGTGACGGTTAACCTGCCTCGTATTGCTCTTGAGTCTGAAGGTGATATGAATAAGTTCTGGGAAATCTTCAACGAGCGAATGAACATTGCGGAAGATGCTCTGGTTTATCGTGTCGAACGGACCAAGGAAGCGACACCAGCCAATGCTCCTATCCTTTATCAATACGGTGCTTTTGGCCATCGTCTAGGTAAAGAAGAAAATGTTGACCAGCTCTTTAAGAATCGTCGTGCGACAGTTTCGCTGGGTTACATCGGTTTGTACGAAGTAGCGACAGTTTTCTTTGGAAATAGCTGGGAACACAATCTAGAAGCTAAGGAATTTACGCTGGATATCATTCGCGATATGAAACGCCGTGTAGAAGAGTGGTCTGACCAATATGGCTACCATTTCTCTATCTACTCAACACCATCTGAAAGTTTGACAGACCGTTTCTGCCGACTAGATACAGAGAAGTTTGGTTCTATTCCTGATATTACAGACAAGGAATACTACACTAACTCTTTCCACTACGATGTTCGTAAAAATCCAACACCATTTGAAAAATTAGACTTTGAGAAAGTCTATCCAGAAGCAGGTGCGTCAGGTGGTTTCATCCATTATTGTGAGTATCCAGTCCTTCAGCAAAATCCTAAGGCTCTGGAAGCTGTTTGGGATTATGCCTATGACCGTGTGGGCTATCTTGGGACCAATACTCCAATAGACCGTTGCTACAAGTGTGACTTTGAAGGGGATTTTGAACCAACTGAGAGGGGCTTTGCTTGTCCTAACTGTGGCAATAGCGACCCTAAAACAGTAGACGTTGTTAAACGGACTTGTGGCTATCTTGGCAATCCTCAAGCCAGACCGATGGTCAACGGCCGTCACAAGGAAATCGCTGCGCGTGTCAAACATATGAATGGTTCAACGATTAAAGTAGCTGGCCATCAAGTAACAAATTAGAAAGAAATGAAATGGGAAAATATCAATTAGACGATAAGGGGCGCGCACAAGTGACCCGTTATCACGAGAAACACTCTAAAGGTGGAGCTGGTAAGAAAGAACGTTTGCTCAACCTCAGAGAACAATTTTTAAACAAGAACAAGAAAAAATAAAAGTGAGAGTCAACTCTCGCTTTTCTCTTAGTGGGAGGTAAGAATGGAACTACGAAGACCAATATTAGCAGATAAAGTAACAGTTTTAGAGATGATGGCAGAGTTTGAAAAATATCAGTCGCCTCACGACGGTGGTTTCTGGGATACAGAGAACTTTGTGTATGAAGAATGGTTGGAAATAAATATGCAAAAAGAGATGGGGATAAACTTGCCTGAAAATCGTGTTCCTTCTATTCAATTTGTATCATTTGATGATGTAGGTCGTGCTCTAGGATTTTTGAATCTGCGATTGAGACTGAATGAGGGGTTATTGAATTATGCTGGCCACATTGGCTACTCCATTCGTCCATCAGAAAGAGGCAAAGGTTATGCTAAAGAGACTCTCCGTCAGGGCTTGCAAGTTGCTAAGGAAAAGAACATCAAGAGAACGCTTGTGACCTGTAGCGTGAATAATCCTGCTAGCAGAGCAGTCATTTTAGCAAATGGTGGGCTCCTTGAGGATGTTCGTAATGGAGTCGAGCGTTATTGGATAGAGGTAGCGAATGAATAATCCAAAACCACAAGAATGGAAAAGCGAAGAACTCAGTCAAGGGCGGATTATTGATTACAAGGCCTTCAACTTTGTAGATGGAGAGGGTGTGCGTAACTCCCTCTATGTATCAGGTTGCATGTTTCACTGCGAGGGGTGTTATAATGTAGCGACCTGGTCCTTCAATGCTGGCATTCCCTATACAGCAGAATTAGAAAAACAGATCATGGCAGATCTCGCTCAACCTTATGTTCAAGGATTGACCTTGCTGGGAGGGGAGCCCTTTCTCAATACGGGAATTCTCTTGCCACTCGTTAAGCGGATTCGGAAGGAACTGCCAGATAAGGATATCTGGTCCTGGACGGGCTATACATGGGAAGAAATGATGTTGGAAACTCCAGATAAACTGGAACTCTTATCATTGATTGACATTCTTGTTGATGGACGATACGATCGAACTAAGCGCAATCTCATGCTACAGTTTCGAGGTTCTTCCAATCAACGAATTATCGATGTGCAAAAATCTCTCAAAAGTGGGCAAGTAGTGATTTGGGATAAGCTTAATGACGGAAAAGAAAGCTATGAACAGGTGAAGAGAGAGTAACTTTCTTCCATAAAATACTTAAATAAATGACCCGCCAAAAAAGAAAACAGTTTCATTGTAAAAAAACGAAAAAACAGCAACAAATCCCTTGCAATCGCAGGGGCTTTGTGTTATTCTATTATGGTGCTGTAAATTACAGCCTTAGCTTTGATGCAAGAGGTTGCGACACGCTCGGTTGCATTGCCACGCAACACCGCGTCGGTTTTCTTGTGGAGCTAGCCTATTATCTTAAATAGACGAAAAGGAGAAAAAGATGGCAAACAAAAAAATCCGTATCCGTTTGAAAGCTTACGAACACCGTACGCTTGATACTGCGGCTGCAAAAATCGTAGAATCAGCTACTCGTACAGGTGCACAAGTTGCGGGTCCAATCCCACTTCCAACTGAACGTAGCCTCTACACAATCATTCGTGCGACTCACAAATACAAAGACTCTCGCGAACAATTTGAAATGCGTACACACAAACGTTTGATCGATATTGTTAACCCAACTCAAAAAACAGTTGATGCGTTGATGAAATTGGATCTTCCAAGTGGTGTAAACGTAGAAATCAAACTTTAATCTAAAGCTTGATATCTTGAGCATAAAAAACGCTCGTTAAAAACTTTTTGAATAAAAATATAGAAAAGGAACTATTTTCTCATGACAAAAGGAATCTTAGGGAAAAAAGTGGGAATGACTCAAATCTTCACTGAAGCTGGCGAATTGATCCCTGTAACAGTTATTGAAGCAACTCCAAACGTTGTTCTTCAAGTTAAAACTGTTGAAACAGACGGATACAACGCTATCCAAGTTGGTTTCGATGACAAACGCGAAGTATTGAGCAACAAACCTGCTAAAGGACATGTAGCGAAAGCTAACACGGCTCCTAAGCGCTTCATTCGTGAATTCAAAAACGTTGAAGGCTTGGAAGTTGGTGCTGAAATCACAGTTGAAACATTCGCAGCTGGAGATGTTGTTGACGTAACTGGTACTTCTAAAGGTAAAGGTTTCCAAGGTGTTATCAAGCGCCACGGACAATCACGTGGACCAATGGCTCACGGTTCTCGTTACCACCGTCGTCCAGGTTCTATGGGACCTGTTGCACCTAACCGCGTATTCAAAGGTAAAAACCTTGCAGGACGTATGGGTGGCGACCGCGTAACAATTCAAAACCTTGAAGTTGTACAAGTTGTTCCAGAAAAGAACGTTATCCTTATCAAAGGTAACGTACCAGGTGCTAAGAAATCTCTTATCACTATCAAATCAGCAGTTAAAGCTGGTAAATAATAAGGAAAGGGGAATACAGTCAAAATGGCAAATGTAACATTATTCGACCAAACTGGTAAACAAGCGGGCGAAGTTGTTCTTAACGATGCAATCTTTGGTATCGAACCAAACCAATCTGTTGTGTTTGATGTGATCATCAGCCAACGTGCTAGCCTTCGTCAAGGAACTCACGCAGTTAAAAACCGCTCAGCTGTTTCAGGTGGCGGACGCAAACCATGGCGTCAAAAAGGAACTGGACGTGCTCGTCAAGGTTCTATCCGCTCTCCACAATGGCGTGGTGGTGGAATCGTCTTCGGACCAACTCCACGTAGCTATGCGTACAAACTTCCTCAAAAAGTTCGTCGCCTTGCGCTTAAATCTGTTTACTCAGAAAAAGTTGCTGAAAATAAATTTGTAGCCGTTGATTCTCTTGAATTTACAGCTCCAAAAACTGCTGAATTTGCAAAAGTTCTTGCAGCTTTGAGCATCGATTCTAAAGTCCTTGTTATTCTTGAAGAAGGAAACGAATTCGCAGCTCTCTCAGCTCGTAATCTTCCAAACGTGAAAGTTGCGACTGCTACAACTGCAAGTGTTCTTGACATCGCAAATAGTGACAAACTTCTTGTTACTCAAGCAGCTATCTCTAAAATCGAGGAGGTTCTTGCATAATGAATTTGTATGATGTTATCAAAAAACCTGTAATCACTGAAAGCTCAATGGCTCAACTTGAAGCAGGAAAATATGTATTTGAAGTTGACACTCGTGCACACAAACTTTTGATCAAGCAAGCTGTTGAAGCTGCTTTCGAAGGTGTTAAAGTTGCTAATGTTAACACAATCAACGTAAAACCAAAAGCTAAACGTGTTGGACGTTACACTGGTTTTACTAACAAAACTAAAAAAGCTATCATCACACTTACAGCTGATTCTAAAGCAATCGAGTTGTTTGCTGCTGAAGCTGAATAATCTAAGGAGGAAATATCGTGGGAATTCGTGTTTATAAACCAACAACAAACGGTCGCCGTAATATGACTTCTTTGGATTTCGCTGAAATCACAACAAGCACTCCTGAAAAATCATTGCTTGTTGCATTGAAGAGCAAGGCTGGTCGTAACAACAACGGTCGTATCACAGTTCGTCACCAAGGTGGTGGACACAAACGTTTCTACCGTTTGGTTGACTTCAAACGTAACAAAGACAACGTTGAAGCAGTTGTTAAAACAATCGAGTACGATCCAAACCGTTCTGCAAACATCGCTCTTGTACACTACACTGACGGTGTGAAAGCGTACATCATCGCTCCAAAAGGTCTTGAAGTTGGTCAACGTATCGTTTCAGGTCCAGAAGCAGATATCAAAGTCGGAAATGCTCTTCCACTTGCTAACATCCCAGTTGGTACTTTGATCCACAACATCGAGTTGAAACCAGGTCGTGGTGGTGAATTGGTACGTGCTGCTGGAGCATCTGCTCAAGTATTGGGTTCTGAAGGTAAATACGTTCTTGTTCGTCTTCAATCAGGTGAAGTTCGTATGATTCTTGGAACTTGTCGTGCTACAGTTGGTGTTGTCGGAAACGAACAACACGGACTTGTGAACCTTGGTAAAGCAGGACGTAGTCGTTGGAAAGGTATCCGCCCAACAGTTCGTGGTTCTGTAATGAACCCTAACGATCACCCACACGGTGGTGGTGAAGGTAAAGCACCAGTTGGTCGTAAAGCACCATCTACTCCATGGGGCAAACCTGCTCTTGGTCTTAAAACTCGTAACAAGAAAGCGAAATCTGACAAACTTATCGTTCGTCGTCGCAACGAGAAATAATATTAAACTAGTCGCTTAAGAAACTAGTAAATCCGCCAGCTCGGTAGCGCTCCATGTGAGCGCAAGCCGCTGTGGTACAACATTTAAAGGAGAAAATATAAAAATGGGACGCAGTCTTAAAAAAGGACCTTTCGTCGATGAGCATTTGATGAAAAAAGTTGAAGCTCAAGCTAACGACGAAAAGAAAAAAGTTATTAAAACTTGGTCACGTCGTTCAACGATCTTCCCAAGTTTCATTGGTTACACTATTGCAGTTTATGACGGTCGTAAACACGTACCTGTTTACATCCAAGAAGACATGGTAGGTCACAAACTTGGTGAATTTGCACCAACTCGTACTTACAAAGGTCACGCTGCAGACGACAAGAAAACACGTAGAAAATAAGGAGAACATAAATGGCAGAAATTACTTCAGCTAAAGCAATGGCTCGTACAGTACGTGTTTCACCTCGTAAATCACGTCTTGTTCTTGATAACATCCGTGGTAAAAGCGTAGCCGATGCAATCGCAATCTTGACATTCACTCCAAACAAAGCTGCTGAAATCATCTTGAAAGTTTTGAACTCAGCTGTAGCTAACGCTGAAAACAACTTTGGTTTGGATAAAGCTAACTTGGTAGTATCTGAAGCATTCGCAAACGAAGGACCAACTATGAAACGTTTCCGTCCACGTGCGAAAGGTTCAGCTTCACCAATTAACAAACGTACAGCTCACATCACTGTAGCTGTTGCAGAAAAATAAGGAGGTAAAATCGTGGGTCAAAAAGTACATCCAATTGGTATGCGTGTCGGCATCATCCGTGATTGGGATGCCAAATGGTATGCTGAAAAAGAATACGCGGATTACCTTCATGAAGATCTTGCAATCCGTAAATTCGTTCAAAAAGAACTTGCTGACGCAGCAGTTTCAACTATCGAAATTGAACGCGCAGTAAACAAAGTTAACGTTTCACTTCACACTGCTAAACCAGGTATGGTTATCGGTAAAGGTGGTGCTAACGTTGATGCACTCCGTGCAAAACTTAACAAATTGACTGGAAAACAAGTACACATCAACATCATCGAAATCAAACAACCTGATTTGGATGCTCACCTTGTAGGTGAAGGAATTGCTCGTCAATTGGAGCAACGTGTTGCTTTCCGTCGTGCACAAAAACAAGCAATCCAACGTGCAATGCGTGCTGGAGCTAAAGGAATCAAAACTCAAGTATCAGGTCGTTTGAACGGTGCAGATATCGCCCGTGCTGAAGGATACTCTGAAGGAACTGTTCCACTTCACACACTTCGTGCAGATATCGATTACGCTTGGGAAGAAGCAGATACTACATACGGTAAACTTGGTGTTAAAGTATGGATCTACCGTGGTGAAGTTCTTCCAGCTCGCAAAAACACTAAAGGAGGTAAATAACCAATGTTAGTACCTAAACGTGTTAAACACCGTCGTGAATTCCGTGGAAAAATGCGCGGTGAAGCAAAAGGTGGAAAAGAAGTAGCATTCGGTGAATACGGTCTTCAAGCTACAACTAGCCACTGGATCACTAACCGCCAAATCGAAGCTGCTCGTATCGCCATGACTCGTTACATGAAACGTGGTGGTAAAGTTTGGATTAAAATCTTCCCACACAAATCATACACTGCTAAAGCTATCGGTGTGCGTATGGGATCTGGTAAAGGGGCACCTGAAGGTTGGGTAGCACCAGTTAAACGTGGTAAAGTGATGTTCGAAATCGCTGGTGTATCTGAAGAGATCGCTCGCGAAGCGCTTCGTCTTGCTAGCCACAAATTGCCAGTTAAATGTAAATTCGTAAAACGTGAAGCAGAATAAGGAGAAGGCATGAAACTTAATGAAGTAAAAGAATTTGTTAAAGAACTTCGTGGTCTTTCTCAAGAAGAACTCGCGAAGCGCGAAAACGAATTGAAAAAAGAATTGTTTGAACTTCGTTTCCAAGCTGCTACTGGTCAATTGGAACAAACAGCTCGCTTGAAAGAAGTTAAAAAACAAATCGCTCGTATCAAAACAGTTCAATCTGAAGCGAAATAATAGACTAGGGAAGGAGAAATTTCAATGGAACGCAATAATCGTAAAGTTCTTGTTGGACGTGTTGTATCTGACAAAATGGACAAGACAATCACAGTTGTAGTTGAAACAAAACGTAACCACCCAGTCTATGGTAAACGTATTAACTACTCTAAAAAATACAAAGCTCATGATGAAAACAATGTTGCCAAAGAAGGCGATATCGTACGTATCATGGAAACTCGTCCGCTTTCAGCTACAAAACGTTTCCGTCTTGTAGAAGTTGTTGAAGAAGCGGTCATCATCTAATCAAACCTGAAAGGAGAAAACTGAAATGATTCAAACAGAAACTCGTTTGAAAGTCGCAGACAACAGCGGTGCTCGCGAAATCTTGACTATCAAAGTTCTTGGTGGTTCAGGACGTAAATTTGCAAACATCGGTGATGTTATCGTGGCATCTGTAAAACAAGCTACTCCTGGTGGTGCGGTTAAAAAAGGTGACGTTGTTAAAGCAGTTATCGTTCGTACTAAATCAGGTGCTCGTCGTGCTGATGGTTCATACATCAAGTTTGACGAAAACGCAGCAGTTATCATCCGTGAAGACAAAACTCCTCGCGGAACACGTATCTTTGGCCCAGTTGCACGTGAATTGCGTGAAGGTGGCTTCATGAAGATCGTGTCACTTGCTCCAGAAGTACTTTAATTTTTAGAAACAAACTAGTCCCCTGGATTTACCTCCAGGGTGCCCTTATGGGCGTAAGAAAAATCAAGGAGAAACCTAATGTTTGTAAAAAAAGGCGACAAAGTTCGCGTAATCGCTGGTAAAGATAAGGGAACAGAAGCTGTTGTCCTTACTGCCCTTCCAAAAGTAAACAAAGTTATCGTTGAAGGTGTTAACATCGTTAAGAAACACCAACGTCCAACTAACGAGCTTCCTCAAGGTGGTATCATCGAGAAAGAAGCAGCTATCCACGTATCAAACGTTCAAGTTTTGGACAAAAATGGTGTAGCTGGTCGTGTTGGTTACAAATTTGTAGACGGTAAAAAAGTTCGCTACAACAAAAAATCAGGCGAAGTGCTTGATTAATCACGAAGGAAAGGAGAAGTATAATGGCAAATCGTTTAAAAGAAAAATATCTTAATGAAGTAGTTCCTGCTTTGACAGAACAATTCAACTACTCATCAGTGATGGCTGTGCCTAAAGTAGATAAGATCGTTTTGAACATGGGTGTTGGTGAAGCTGTATCAAACGCTAAAAGCCTTGAAAAAGCTGCTGAAGAATTGGCACTTATCTCAGGTCAAAAACCACTTATCACTAAAGCTAAAAAATCAATCGCCGGCTTCCGTCTTCGTGAAGGTGTTGCGATCGGTGCAAAAGTTACCCTTCGTGGTGAACGTATGTACGAATTCTTGGATAAATTGGTTTCAGTTTCACTTCCACGTGTACGTGACTTCCACGGTGTTCCAACAAAATCATTTGATGGACGCGGAAACTACACACTTGGTGTGAAAGAACAATTGATCTTCCCAGAAATCAACTTCGATGACGTTGACAAAACTCGTGGTCTTGACATCGTTATCGTAACAACTGCTAACACTGACGAAGAGTCACGTGCATTGCTTACAGGCCTTGGAATGCCTTTTGCAAAATAATATAGGAGGTAAATCTAATGGCTAAAAAATCAATGATTGCTAAGAACAAACGTCCAGCGAAGTTCTCTACTCAAGCTTATACTCGTTGTGAAAAATGTGGTCGTCCACATTCAGTTTACCGCAAATTTAAACTTTGCCGTGTTTGCTTCCGTGAATTAGCTTACAAAGGACAAATTCCTGGTGTAACAAAAGCATCTTGGTAATTTAAGATATCAAGGGCGTCAAAACTCTAAGTGAAAATAGGAAACTTGACGAAGAAACTGAAGTTTCTAGGAAAGTTTATCTTTTTCACACAGAGTTTAGCCCGGGTTCAGTTGGGCTTGCCAATTTGAACACGAGCTACAGCTTTTGCAAAAAAGACCAATTTTCTTTGGAGCATCGCTCCTGCATCAAATTGCCTATTTTTGCTAGTGCTGTTACGCTCTTTGTATCATGTATTAACTAGCAAGTGCAACTTGCAAACTACTAGTAAGAGGAGAAAAATAAAATGGTTATGACTGACCCAATCGCAGACTTCCTAACTCGTATTCGTAACGCTAACCAAGCTAAACACGAAGTACTTGAAGTACCTGCATCAAACATCAAAAAAGGGATTGCTGAAATCCTCAAACGCGAGGGTTTTGTAAAAAACGTTGAAATCATCGAAGATGACAAACAAGGCATCATCCGTGTATTCCTTAAATACGGACCAAACGGTGAAAAAGTTATCACTAACTTGAAACGTGTTTCTAAACCAGGACTTCGTGTCTACAAAAAACGTGAAGACCTTCCAAAAGTTCTTAACGGACTTGGAATTGCTATCCTTTCAACTTCTGAAGGTTTGCTTACTGATAAAGAAGCACGCCAAAAGAATGTTGGTGGGGAAGTTATCGCTTACGTTTGGTAATTGATGATGTGAGAGCGTTAAAAGAATGCAGTGAAAATAGGAAGTTTGTAGCAGGAGCGATGCTTCAAGACAAACTTATCTTTTTCACCAAATTCTTAGCTCGAACTCAAATCAAGATACAAAGCTCGTAAAGAACAAAGCAAAATTAGGAAGTTGGAGAAGTTTGTTTACAAACAAGCCAACTTATCTATTTTGCACAGTTCTTAGAGCGTGTTCAATTTAGCTATTGAACTCAATAAGTATCTGAACCCCGTGAAAACTGGCCATTCTGGCCTGACAATTTAACAGGAGAAAATAAATATGTCACGTATTGGTAATAAAGTTATCGTGTTGCCTGCTGGTGTTGAAATCACTAACAATGACAACGTTGTAACTGTAAAAGGACCTAAAGGAGAACTTACTCGTGAGTTCTCAAAAGATATTGAAATCCGTGTGGAAGGTACTGAAGTAACTCTTCACCGTCCAAACGATTCAAAAGAAATGAAAACTATCCACGGAACTACTCGTGCCCTTTTGAACAACATGGTTGTTGGTGTATCAGAAGGATTCAAGAAAGAACTTGAAATGCGCGGGGTTGGTTACCGTGCACAACTTCAAGGATCTAAACTTGTTTTGGCTGTTGGTAAATCTCATCCAGACGAAGTTGAAGCTCCAGAAGGAATTACTTTTGAACTTCCAAACCCAACAACAATTGTTGTTAGCGGAATTTCAAAAGAAGTAGTTGGGCAAACAGCTGCTTACGTACGTAGCCTTCGTTCACCAGAACCATATAAAGGTAAAGGTATCCGTTACGTTGGTGAATTTGTTCGCCGTAAAGAAGGTAAAACAGGTAAATAATGTTGAGTGGTTGATTCTCAACCACCAACCTATTTTCCAACTTTGTGCATAGCACACGATTTAAAACTAAAGAGGTGAAAACTGTGATTTCAAAACCAGATAAAAACAAACTCCGCCAAAAACGCCACCGTCGCGTTCGCGGAAAACTCTCTGGAACTGCTGATCGCCCACGTTTGAACGTATTCCGTTCTAATACAGGCATCTACGCTCAAGTGATTGATGACGTAGCGGGTGTAACGCTCGCAAGTGCTTCAACTCTTGACAAAGAAGTTTCAAAAGGAACTAAAACTGAACAAGCCGTTGCTGTCGGTAAACTCGTTGCAGAACGTGCAAACGCTAAAGGTATTTCAGAAGTGGTGTTCGACCGCGGTGGATATCTATATCACGGACGTGTGAAAGCTTTGGCTGATGCAGCTCGTGAAAACGGATTGAAATTCTAATAGGAGGACACTAGAAAATGGCATTTAAAGACAATGCAGTTGAATTAGAAGAACGCGTAGTTGCTGTCAACCGTGTTACAAAAGTTGTTAAAGGTGGACGTCGTCTTCGTTTCGCAGCTCTTGTTGTTGTTGGTGACCACAACGGTCGCGTAGGATTTGGTACTGGTAAAGCTCAAGAAGTTCCAGAAGCAATCCGTAAAGCAGTAGATGATGCTAAGAAAAACTTGATTGAAGTTCCTATGGTTGGAACAACAATCCCACACGAAGTTCTTTCAGAATTCGGTGGAGCTAAAGTATTGTTGAAACCTGCTGTAGAAGGTTCTGGAGTAGCCGCTGGTGGTGCAGTTCGTGCCGTTGTGGAATTGGCAGGTGTGGCAGATATTACATCTAAATCACTTGGTTCTAACACTCCAATCAACATTGTTCGTGCAACTGTTGAAGGTTTGAAACAATTGAAACGCGCTGAAGAAGTTGCTGCCCTTCGTGGTATTTCAGTTTCTGATTTGGCATAAGAAAGGGGATAAAATGGCTCAAATTAAAATTACTTTGACTAAGTCTCCAATCGGACGCATTCCATCACAACGTAAAACTGTTGTAGCACTTGGACTTGGCAAATTGAACAGCTCTGTTATTAAAGAAGATAACGCTGCTATCCGTGGTATGATCACAGCAGTATCTCACTTGGTAACAGTTGAAGAAGTAAACTAATGAATTTTTAGGGGATGTGCACTATACCATCCCCTAAAACTAGATATAGTCATCTATGATGACGTCGTATAGGCGAGTTGATGGGGGAGACAACCTTTTCTCCCTTATCGGCGCTAGCATTTTACAAAAGAGGAGAAAATAGAAATGAAACTTCATGAATTGAAACCTGCAGAAGGTTCTCGTAAAGTACGTAACCGCGTTGGTCGTGGTACTTCATCAGGTAACGGTAAAACATCTGGTCGTGGTCAAAAAGGTCAAAAAGCTCGTAGCGGTGGCGGAGTTCGCCTTGGTTTTGAAGGTGGACAAACTCCATTGTTCCGTCGTCTTCCAAAACGTGGATTCACTAACATCAACGCTAAAGAATACGCAATTGTGAACCTTGACCAATTGAACGTCTTTGAAGATGGTGCTGAAGTTACTCCAGTTGTTCTTATCGAAGCAGGAATTGTTAAAGCTGAAAAATCAGGTATTAAAATTCTTGGTAACGGTGAGTTGACTAAGAAATTGACTGTGAAAGCAGCTAAATTCTCTAAATCAGCTGAAGAAGCTATCACTGCTAAAGGTGGTTCAGTAGAAGTCATCTAAGAGAGGTGACCTATGTTTTTTAAATTATTAAGAGAAGCTCTTAAAGTCAAGCAAGTTCGATCAAAAATTTTATTCACAATTTTTATCGTTTTGGTCTTTCGTATCGGAACTAGCATTACAGTTCCTGGTGTGAATGCCAATAGCTTGAATGCTTTAAGTGGATTATCCTTCTTAAACATGTTGAGCTTGGTCTCAGGGAATGCCATGAAAAACTTCTCAGTTTTTGCTCTTGGTGTCAGTCCCTACATTACGGCCTCTATCGTTGTCCAACTCTTGCAAATGGATATTTTACCCAAATTTGTAGAGTGGGGTAAACAAGGGGAAGTAGGTCGAAGAAAATTAAATCAAGCTACTCGTTATATTGCTCTAGTTCTTGCTTTTGTGCAATCTATCGGGATTACAGCTGGTTTTAATACTTTGGCTGGAGCTCAATTGTTGAAAACAGCTCTTACTCCACAAGTCTTTATCATGATTGGTATCATCTTAACAGCTGGTAGTATGATTGTGACTTGGTTGGGAGAGCAGATTACAGATAAGGGATACGGAAATGGTGTTTCTATGATTATCTTTGCCGGGATTGTTGCCTCAATTCCAGAGATGATTCAGGGCATCTATGTGGACTACTTTGTGAACGTTCCAAGTGACCGTATCAACTCATCTATTATTTTTGTAATCATTTTGATTATTACTGTATTGTTGATCATTTACTTTACGACTTATGTTCAACAAGCAGAATACAAAATTCCAATCCAATATACTAAGGTTGCGCAAGGTGCTCCATCTAGCTCTTACCTTCCATTGAAGGTAAACCCTGCTGGAGTTATCCCTGTTATCTTCGCAAGTTCGATTACTGCGGCGCCAGCAGCTATTCTACAGTTTTTAAGCGCTACAGGTCATGATTGGGCCTGGGTAAGAACAGCACAAGAAATGCTGGCAACAACTTCACCAACTGGTATTGCTATGTATGCTTTATTGATTATTCTCTTTACATTCTTCTATACGTTTGTACAGATTAATCCTGAAAAAGCGGCAGAAAACCTACAAAAGAGCGGTGCCTATATCCACGGAGTTCGTCCTGGTAAAGGTACAGAAGAATATATGTCTAAACTTCTTCGTCGTCTTGCAACTGTTGGTTCTCTCTTCCTTGGTGTGATTTCTATTTTACCGATCGTAGCAAAAGATGTTTTTGGACTTTCAGAAGCAGTTGCTTTTGGAGGAACAAGTCTTTTGATCATTATCTCTACAGGTATTGAAGGAATCAAACAATTGGAAGGTTACCTATTGAAACGTAAGTATGTTGGTTTCATGGACAGAACAGAATAAAAGTATTTACAGAATCAGTAAATGCTGAGGGAGTGGAGGTTTAACTCTAACATTAGTGAGAGTTTGGTCTCCCCTCTTCTATTTTGTTTTTAAATAGGGGTGAAAAGACTTTTTACTTCTATTTAAAAATAAAATAAGGAGATCAAATCATGAATCTTTTGATTATGGGCTTACCTGGTGCAGGTAAGGGAACTCAAGCAGCAAAAATCGTAGAACAATTCCATGTTGCACATATCTCAACTGGTGATATGTTCCGCGCTGCTATGGCAAATCAAACTGAAATGGGTGTTCTTGCTAAGTCATACATTGACAAGGGTGAATTGGTTCCTGACGAAGTGACAAATGGAATCGTAAAAGAACGTCTTTCACAAGATGATATTAAAGAAACAGGATTCTTGTTGGATGGTTACCCGCGTACAATCGAACAAGCTCATGCCTTGGACAAAACATTGGCTGAACTTGGCATTGAACTAGAAGGTGTCATCAACATTAAAGTGAATCCAGATAGCCTCTTGGAACGTTTGAGTGGCCGTATCATCCACCGCGTAACTGGAGAAACTTTCCACAAGGTCTTTAATCCACCAGTTGACTATAAAGAAGAAGATTACTACCAACGTGAAGATGATAAGCCTGAGACAGTAAAACGTCGTTTGGACGTTAATATTGCTCAAGGAGAACCAATCATTGCTCACTACCGTGCTAAAGGTTTGGTTCATGACATCGAAGGTAATCAAGATATCAATGATGTCTTTTCAGATATCGAAAAAGTATTGACAAATTTGAAATAAAGCGTTTTTCACACTTGCAAAAATCCGCTACAAATGTTATACTGAGATAGTCTGACTTATAATTGTTGTCTCTGTGTCTAGAGGCATCGAATCGAAATTTATGGAGGTGCTTTTGCGTGGCAAAAGACGATGTGATTGAAGTTGAAGGCAAAGTAGTTGATACAATGCCGAATGCAATGTTTACGGTTGAACTTGAAAATGGACATCAGATTTTAGCAACAGTTTCTGGTAAAATTCGTAAAAACTATATTCGTATTTTAGCGGGAGATCGTGTTACTGTCGAAATGAGTCCATATGACTTGACACGTGGACGTATCACTTACCGCTTTAAATAATCGAAAAACTTGGAGGGATAAGAAATGAAAGTAAGACCATCGGTCAAACCAATTTGCGAATACTGTAAAGTTATTCGTCGTAATGGTCGTGTTATGGTGATTTGCCCAGCAAATCCAAAACACAAACAACGTCAAGGATAAGATAGAAAGGAGAAAACATGGCTCGTATTGCTGGAGTTGACATTCCAAATGACAAACGTGTAGTAATCTCATTGACTTATGTTTATGGTATCGGACTTGCAACATCTAAGAAAATTTTGGCTGCTGCTGGAATCTCAGAAGATGTTCGTGTACGTGATCTTACATCAGATCAAGAAGATGCTATCCGTCGTGAAGTGGATGCAATCAAAGTTGAAGGTGACCTTCGTCGTGAAGTAAACTTGAACATCAAACGTTTGATGGAAATCGGTTCATACCGTGGTATCCGTCACCGTCGTGGACTTCCTGTCCGTGGACAAAACACTAAAAACAACGCTCGCACTCGTAAAGGCAAAGCTGTTGCGATTGCTGGTAAGAAAAAATAATATAGGAGGTAAAAGTCTTGGCTAAACCAACACGTAAACGTCGTGTGAAAAAGAATATCGAATCTGGTATTGCTCATATTCACGCTACATTTAATAACACTATTGTTATGATTACTGATGTGCATGGTAATGCAATTGCTTGGTCATCAGCTGGTGCTCTTGGTTTCAAAGGTTCTCGTAAATCTACACCATTCGCTGCTCAAATGGCTTCTGAAGCTGCTGCTAAATCTGCACAAGAACACGGTCTTAAATCAGTTGAAGTTACTGTAAAAGGTCCAGGTTCTGGTCGTGAGTCAGCTATTCGTGCGCTTGCTGCCGCTGGTCTTGAAGTAACAGCAATTCGTGATGTGACTCCAGTGCCACACAATGGTGCTCGTCCTCCAAAACGTCGCCGTGTATAATCATCGCATTACACTGCTTTTCGTTTAAGAGGGAGTAACTAAATGATCGAGTTTGAAAAACCAAATATAACAAAAATTGATGAAAATAAAGATTATGGCAAGTTTGTAATCGAACCACTTGAACGTGGCTACGGTACAACTCTTGGTAACTCTCTTCGTCGTGTACTTCTAGCTTCTCTACCAGGAGCAGCTGTGACATCTATCAATATTGATGGTGTGTTACATGAATTTGACACAGTTCCAGGTGTTCGTGAAGACGTGATGCAAATCATTCTGAACATTAAAGGAATTGCAGTGAAATCGTACGTTGAAGACGAAAAAATCATCGAACTGGATGTTGAAGGTCCTGCTGAAGTAACAGCTGGTGACATTTTGACAGATAGCGATATTGAAATTGTAAATCCAGATCATTATCTCTTTACAATCGGTGAAGGTTCTTCCCTAAAAGCGACTATGACTGTTAACAGTGGTCGTGGATATGTACCTGCTGATGAAAATAAAAAAGATAATGCACCAGTTGGGACACTTGCTGTAGATTCTATTTATACACCAGTTACCAAAGTCAACTATCAAGTGGAACCTGCTCGTGTAGGTAGCAACGATGGTTTTGACAAATTAACCCTTGAAATCTTGACAAATGGAACAATTATTCCAGAAGATGCTTTAGGGCTTTCAGCACGTATTTTGACAGAACATCTTGATTTGTTTACAAATCTTACTGAGATTGCTAAGTCAACTGAAGTGATGAAAGAAGCTGATACTGAATCTGACGATCGTATTTTGGATCGTACGATTGAGGAACTGGACTTGTCTGTGCGTTCATACAACTGTTTGAAACGTGCCGGTATCAATACTGTGCATGATTTGACAGAAAAATCTGAAGCAGAGATGATGAAAGTACGAAATCTTGGACGCAAGAGTTTGGAAGAAGTGAAACTCAAACTCATTGATTTGGGTCTTGGATTAAAAGATAAATAAAGGAGGAATACATGGCTTACCGTAAACTAGGACGCACTAGCTCACAACGTAAAGCAATGCTTCGCGATTTGACAACTGACCTTTTGATCAACGAATCAATCGTGACAACTGAAGCTCGTGCTAAAGAAATCCGTAAAACTGTTGAAAAAATGATTACTCTAGGTAAAC
The DNA here is from genome assembly GCF_003942685.1 of Streptococcus mitis. Classification (GTDB taxonomy): domain Bacteria; phylum Bacillota; class Bacilli; order Lactobacillales; family Streptococcaceae; genus Streptococcus; species Streptococcus mitis_CD. Next base: position 204,508 of record NZ_RJNR01000001.1, read on the forward strand.
GTGGTGATTTGCATGCACGTCGTCAAGCAGCTGCTTTCGTACGTAATGAAATCGCATCTGAAAACTATGATGAAGCAACTGATAAGTACACTTCTACTACAGCACTTCAAAAATTGTTCTCAGAAATCGCACCTCGTTATGCTGAACGTAACGGTGGATACACTCGTATCCTTAAAACTGAACCACGTCGTGGTGATGCAGCGCCAATGGCGATCATCGAATTAGTATAAAATCATCAATTTTGTTGAGTGTTATGATGATGGAGTCTTGTGCTCTTAGTCTAGCTCTGGTCTACCGCTAGGATTTCGGTCCTAGCGGGAACACTCATCATAAGTTGGGATAGTAGACGCTTGTTTACGAAATTGTTTTTTTCTTAAGAACAACTTCGTAAGCAGGCGTTTTTGAGTATTTTAGTTAGAATTATGCTATACTATTTGAAAAGAATCCTGTTTAATGTTCAGGTTTCTTATTATAAGAAGAATTGGAGTTTGCTTATGAAAGCGATTATAACTGTTGTTGGTAAAGATAAATCTGGAATTGTTGCAGGTGTTTCTGGAAAAATTGCAGAATTGGGTTTGAATATAGACGATATCTCTCAAACTGTCTTGGATGAATATTTCACGATGATGGCTGTCGTCTCTAGTGATAAAAAGCAAGATTTTACCTATCTTCGTAATGAATTTGAAGCTTTTGGGCAAACTTTGAATGTGAAAATCAATATTCAGAGTGCAGCGATTTTCGAAGCTATGTATAATATCTAGGAGGTTATCATGGATATTAGACAAGTTACTGAAACCATTGCCATGATTGAGGAGCAAAACTTCGATATCAGAACTATTACCATGGGGATTTCTCTATTAGACTGTATCGATCCAGATATCAATCGTGCTGCGGAGAAAATTTATCAAAAGATTACGACCAAGGCGGCTAATTTAGTGGCTGTTGGCGATGAAATTGCAGCTGAGTTGGGAATTCCTATCGTTAATAAGCGTGTATCGGTGACTCCTATTTCTCTGATTGGAGCAGCGACAGATGCGACGGACTATGTAGTTTTAGCAAAAGCGCTTGATAAGGCTGCGAAAGAGATTGGTGTGGACTTTATTGGTGGTTTCTCTGCCTTGGTACAAAAAGGGTATCAAAAGGGAGATGAGATTCTAATCAATTCTATTCCTCGTGCTTTGGCTGAAACGGATAAGGTTTGCTCGTCAGTTAATATTGGCTCAACCAAGTCTGGTATTAATATGACGGCTGTAGCAGATATGGGACGAGTTATTAAGGAAACGGCTAATCTATCAGATATGGGGGCAGCTAAGTTGGTTGTATTCGCTAATGCTGTTGAGGACAATCCATTTATGGCGGGTGCTTTTCATGGTGTTGGGGAGGCAGATGTTATCATCAATGTCGGAGTTTCTGGTCCTGGTGTGGTGAAACGTGCCTTGGAAAAAGTTCGTGGACAGAGCTTTGATGTAGTAGCCGAAACAGTTAAGAAAACTGCCTTTAAAATCACTCGTATCGGTCAATTGGTTGGTCAGATGGCTAGTGAAAGACTGGGTGTGGAGTTTGGTATTGTGGACTTGAGTTTGGCGCCAACTCCTGCGGTTGGAGATTCTGTAGCACGTGTCCTAGAAGAAATGGGACTAGAGACAGTTGGTACGCATGGAACGACGGCTGCCTTGGCTCTCTTGAACGATCAAGTTAAGAAGGGCGGAGTTATGGCCTGCAACCAAGTTGGTGGTTTGTCTGGTGCCTTTATCCCTGTTTCAGAGGATGAAGGAATGATTGCTGCAGTGCAAAATGGCTCTCTTAATTTGGAAAAACTAGAAGCTATGACGGCTATCTGTTCCGTTGGTTTGGATATGATTGCCATTCCAGAGGATACACCTGCTGAAACCATTGCGGCTATGATTGCGGATGAGGCTGCAATTGGTGTCATTAACATGAAAACAACAGCTGTTCGTATCATTCCAAAAGGAAAAGAAGGCGATATGATTGAGTTTGGTGGTCTATTAGGAACTGCACCTGTTATGAAGGTCAATGGGGCTTCGTCTGTTGATTTCATCTCTCGTGGAGGACAAATCCCAGCACCAATTCATAGTTTTAAAAATTAAGAAAATAGGAGAAATTTTAAGTTCTATTTAAGGTTGGATGTGTATATTATAATCATTAAATAAAGACCTCCTAATATTATTTGAAACAGATAACTCTGATTTAGTTTGAATTTGATTTTCATCTAATATCTTTATTTAATAGAACTCCTAAACTTTTTCATAATAATCTCCTGCAAAAGTCGCCTGTATGGGTGGCTTTTGTTTTATCATCCATGATATAATAGAAGCAAACGGAGGACGGAAAATGGTAAAAGTACGATTGTATTTGGTACGTCATGGTAAGACCATGTTTAACACGATTGGTCGAGCGCAAGGTTGGAGCGATACTCCTTTAACAACTGAAGGTGAACGAGGGATTCAAGAATTAGGAATTGGTTTGCGAGAATCTGGTCTACAGTTTGATCGCGCTTATTCGAGTGATTCTGGTCGCACCATTCAGACAATGGGAATCATCCTTGATGAACTTGGCTTGCAGGGAAAAATCCCTTATCGCATGGACAAGCGTATCAGAGAATGGTGTTTTGGTAGCTTTGACGGAGCTTATGATGGTGATCTTTTCATGGGCATTATTCCTCGTATCTTTAATGTGGACCACGTTCACCAATTATCTTATGCTGAACTGGCTGAGGGTTTGGTAGAGGTCGATACAGCTGGTTGGGCTGAAGGCTGGGAAAAACTCAGTGGCCGAATCAAGGAAGGTTTTGAAGCGATTGCCAAAGAAATGGAAGAACAAGGTGGGAGCAACGCTCTCGTTGTCAGCCATGGAATGACCATTGGAACCATTGTTTATCTGATTAATGGCATGCATCCGCATGGTCTCGATAATGGTAGCGTAACGATCCTTGAATATGAGGACGGGCAGTTTAGCGTAGAAGTTGTCGGCGACCGTAGTTACCGAGAACTAGGACGGGAGAAGATGGAGGAAGCTTCTATTTAATACTCTTCGAAAATCTCTTCAAACCGCGTCAACGTCGTCTTGCCGTAGATATATGTAACTGACTTCGTCAGTCTTATCTACAACCTCAAAGCAGTGCTTTGAGCAACCTGTGGCTAGTTTCCTAGTTTACTCTTTGATTTTCATTGAGTATAATCAGTCTAGACTTGTTTGCTATGAACTGAGGATTTGATAAGAATATCAAGATAAGAAAAAACAGCCGAGGGTAATCCTTTCGGCTGTTTTTGATGGGGAAAACTAGAGTGTAATGCTATTGCTTTTAGAGATTTTCATAAACAAGAGCAAGGAACCTACTGTCAGAACAGTGAGGATAGTTGACAAGGCTGCGGCAACACCGTAATTTCCTCTGAGAACCTCTGTATAAATAGCTACAGTCATTGTTCTTGTTTTGACATTGTAGAGGAGGATAGAAGTAGAGAGTTCTGAAATCATTGTAACCCAAGATAGGATAGCTCCAGAAATAATACCAGATAGCATCATTGGAGTTGTAACCTTGGCAAAGGTATTGAAACGGCTACTTCCTAAGCTTTCAGCAGCTTCTTCAATACTTGGTGCTATTTGTTGCAAGCTAGCAACAGATGAGCGAATAGTATAAGGTAATCTTCTGACAGATAGAGACATAATTAAGATGAAAGCAGTCCCTGTAATCATAAGAAATCCACTTCCAAATAGACCAGTATTGAAGGAAGAAATGAAGGCAATCCCTAGAACGGTTCCTGGTACAATATAAGGGACCATACTGAGGCTGTCAATTAAGTTTGTAAACAAATTCCGTTTTCTAACAGCTAGGTAGGAGATAAATGTTGCAAATAGGACAACTAGAACTAAGGCAATCAAAGGGATACGAATAGTATTGAAAATAGCAGATCCCATACGATTGAAAGCTACCTTGTAACTGTTTAGAGAATAGCCTTTGACAAATACCATACCTGATGTTTTTAGGAAAGAAGTATAAATCAAGTAGACTTGAGGTAGAACAGAGAGCAAGATAATTCCGTAGACTGTTGCATAAATGGCAACCATTTTTCCTTTTGTAGTTTTTTTAGGCTCAATTGGATGGAGCGAATTCATGCTGAAACTGTAGCGGTTTGAAATGTATTTTTGGATAAGGAAAATCGCCAAGGCAATGATAATCGCCATAACTGCTAAAGCAGATGCAAAAGCAGAATTTCCTCCAACCTCGCTAATAAATTGGGTATAAATCAGGACAGGGAAAGTCCGATATCCTTCACCAATTAACATCGGTGTTCCAAAGTCTGAGAATGCTCTCATAAATACAAGCAGGGCAGCAGCTAGTAAGGTTGGAACTAGAAGAGGTAAAACAACCGTTACGATACGCTTAAATCCGAAGGACCCCATGCTTTCAGCGGCTTCAAGTAGAGAATTGTCAATACTTTTCATTGTCCCAGCAACGTATAGAAATACTAGTGGGAATAATTGTAGTGTAAAGACAAGTACAATTCCTTTAAATCCATAAATATCGATAGCTGGAAGATGAAGGGTATTTGTCAGGAATTTAGTAATGACCCCATTTCGTCCCAGCAAGAGAATCCAGGAGTAGGCTCCCACGAAAGGAGCTGACATGGAAGCAATGATAATTAATATTTGTAGAAATTTCTTTCCCTTGAAGTCATACATAGAGAAGAGATAAGCTAATAAGGTTCCTACGACTAAGGAAGTGACAGTAGCGGTAATGGAAACCTTGAAACTGTTGACGAGTGTCTCAGAGTAGTAGGCTTTACTAAAGAAAGTGACAAAATTAGCTAGTGAAAATTGTCCTTCATGTATGAGTGCTTGCTTGAGCACGGTAACGATAGGATAAACGAGAAAGACAAGATAGGTAAGAAAGATGAATAAAGAGGAGACTGTCCAAATATTTAGTTTTTTACGTTCCATGGTTGACTCCTTTTATCAGGTTTTGGGAACCATCCGCAGAAAAGACATTTAATTTTTGAGTATTGATTCGTAGACGAATACGATCGCCTTTTTGTAGATCTTCTTCAAAAGTTGATTCTTCGCTAACCTGAATTTTTGAGACAAAGCCTGTCTCGATGAAGTATTCAGTATTCAGTCCAAGATAGACGCTATCGCTAATAGTTCCTTCAATATCTCCAGATTCATCTTTGATAAACTCTTCAGGACGAATGCTTACATGAATAGCTTGTGCCTCAGCCTGATCAAGGGCTGGTATTCGAAGGGCAAAGCCATCTGAAAAGACGATATAAGCGCCGTCGCTCCGTTTTTCAAGATTGGCAGGGATAATATTTGTTCGTCCGATAAAGGTTGCTACAAACTCATTAGCTGGTTTATGATAGAGTTCTTTTGGTCGGCCGATTTGTTGGATCACTCCATCTTTCATAACAGCAATTTGGTCTGAAATCGCCATGGCTTCTTCTTGGTCGTGGGTCACATAGACGGTTGTAATTCCCACTTCGTGTTGGATTTCTCGAATGGCTTGGCGCATATCCAAGCGAAGTTTGGCATCCAGATTACTAAGTGGCTCGTCCATGAGGAGAACACTTGGATTAACCGCTAAGGCACGTGCTAAGGCGACACGTTGTTGTTGTCCACCACTGAGTTTATCGGGCTTTCGATCCGCATATTGAGCAATTTGCATGAGTTCAAGATACTTGTTGGTCTGTTGAATCAATTCCTCTTTTGGAACTTTCTTTTGCTTAAGACCAAAAGCAACATTGTCTCGGACGGTCAAATGTGGAAAAATAGCGTAGTTTTGGAAAACCATGCCGATATTGCGTTTGCTGGGTTCCATATTATTGATTTTTGTATCATTGAAGTAAAATTCTCCGCCTTCGATACTGTTGAAACCTGCAATCATACGAAGAAGGGTCGTTTTCCCACACCCTGAAGGACCAAGGATGGTAAAGAGACTTCCTTTTGGAATTGTAATGTTTAAATTATCAATAACAGGGACATCGTGGTAGATTTTTTTGGCGTTAATAATTTTGATCTCACTCATAGTGAACCTCTTTTACTGTTTAGATTGGATATCTGTAAAAATGTCATTGTACTTTTTAAGAATAGTGGATTTATTTTTAATGACATAATCTGAATCTTCGGTGGCAATCTTGATTTCTGTCATAGCCTTCATATTTTTATTGGTTTTAGCATTTTTACGAATGGGTCTGATTGTAGTTTCAGTTCCTAGCTTATCTTGGATTTCTTGAGAAAGGAGGAAATCGATAAATTTCTTAGCGTTTTCCATGTGTTTAGCATTTTTGATGATAGCTGCGTTACCAGGTAAAAAGACGGTTCCTTCTTTTGGATAAATAACTTTTACATCAACTCCGTCGTTTAAGAGTTTTAAGGCAGGGTCTTCATAGGTGAGTCCTACAGCCATTTCTCCATCGGCGACAGCTTTGTAAACATTTGAAGAACTAGATGCAATCTTTCCATCTACTAGGGTAAATAGATTTTTCACATAGGTCCAAGCTTGTTCATTTTCGTATCCACCTTGATCAACAAGCATGTTTGTTAATTGAGCAAAGGCGCTAGAAGCATTACTAGGATCAGCAGTAGCGATTTTTCCTTTTAATTTAGGATTGAGTAGATCATTGTAGCCTTCAATTTTAATATCTTTTGTAAGAGCTGAATTGGCAATGATAACACTGACATCAAGTGTATAAGGCGTGTAGAATCCAGTTTTATTTTGATATTCAGGGATTATCTGGTCGTTTTCTTGGGAAATATAAGGTTCAAAAAGTTTTTCGTTAGAAGAGAAGAGAGCGTAGGAACCTCCGAAAATGACATCGGCTACTGGGGATTCTTTTTCGGCCTCAGCTTTTTTGAACAATTCACCCGTGCTGGCTTGTACTAAATCAACCTTAATACCATATTTGTCTTCGAAGGCTGGAATTGTTTCTTCGATAAGGTCCTCAGGATTAGGCGAGTAGACAACCAAAGTGTTATCTGAATCTTTTTCAGAGCTAGTTTCCGCTTCTGTTGTTGAAGAACATCCTGATAAAGTAAGAAATATCCATCCACAAGAGAGAAAGAATAGTAGTTTTTTCATAATAATCTCCTTTTTACGAACATTTTAACTCTACAACCTACTTAATGTTTATAATTTGCAGAGTCCTATAGGATATAATAAAAACCTTAAAGAAATCTAAAACGGGGAATATGAGTCAAAGGCGCTAGGGGAAAAAGATGAAAGAGACAAATAATCGATATAAGTTAATTTCAAGTGCTAGCTAATTTTTTATACTGCTAAATAAGCTAGATTTGCGATTCAGTCTTTCTTACCATCCAAGTCTAAAAGAACATTTCTCATCTTTCAAATTCCCTCAAAAATGGTATAATAGTAACATCACAAAATTGGAGAGAGACCATGAGTTTTTACAATCATAAAGAAATTGAGCCTAAGTGGCAGGGCTACTGGGCAGAACATCATACATTTAAGACAGGAACAGATGCATCAAAACCGAAGTTTTATGCTCTTGATATGTTTCCTTATCCGTCTGGAGCGGGTCTGCACGTAGGACATCCAGAAGGTTATACCGCAACGGATATCCTCAGCCGTTACAAACGTGCGCAAGGCTACAATGTCCTTCACCCAATGGGGTGGGATGCTTTTGGTTTGCCCGCAGAGCAATACGCTATGGATACAGGTAATGACCCAGCAGAATTTACAGCGGAAAACATTGCCAACTTCAAACGCCAAATCAATGCGCTTGGATTTTCTTATGACTGGGATCGTGAAGTCAACACAACAGATCCAAACTACTACAAGTGGACGCAATGGATATTTACTAAGCTTTACGAAAAAGGATTGGCCTATGAAGCGGAAGTGCCAGTAAACTGGGTTGAGGAATTGGGAACAGCCATCGCCAACGAAGAGGTTCTTCCTGACGGAACTTCTGAGCGTGGAGGCTATCCAGTTGTTCGCAAACCAATGCGCCAATGGATGCTCAAAATCACGGCCTACGCAGAGCGCTTGCTTAATGACTTGGATGATCTGGATTGGCCAGAGTCTATCAAGGACATGCAGCGCAACTGGATTGGTAAATCAACTGGTGCTAATGTAACTTTCAAAGTAAAAGGAGCAGAAAAGGAATTTACAGTCTTTACTACTCGTCCGGACACCCTTTTCGGTGCGACCTTCACTGTTTTGGCGCCTGAGCATGAACTAGTAGATGCTATCACAAGTCCAGAACAAGCAGAAGCAGTAGCAGACTACAAACACCAAGCTAGCCTCAAGTCTGACTTGGCTCGTACAGACCTTGCCAAAGAAAAAACTGGTGTTTGGACTGGTGCTTATGCTATCAACCCTGTCAATGGTAAGGAAATTCCAATCTGGATTGCAGACTATGTTCTTGCTAGCTATGGAACAGGTGCTGTCATGGCTGTGCCTGCCCACGATCAACGTGACTGGGAATTTGCCAAACAATTTGACCTTTCAATCGTCGAAGTACTTGAAGGTGGAAACGTTGAAGAAGCTGCCTACACAGAAGATGGACTTCATGTCAATTCAGACTTCCTAGATGGATTCAACAAAGAAGACGCTATTGCCAAGATTGTAACTTGGTTGGAAGAAAAAGGCTATGGACAAGAGAAGGTTACCTACCGTCTCCGCGACTGGCTCTTTAGCCGTCAACGTTACTGGGGTGAACCAATTCCTATCATTCATTGGGAAGATGGAACTTCAACAGCTGTTCCTGAAAGTGAATTGCCACTTGTCTTGCCTGTAACCAAGGACATCCGCCCTTCAGGTACTGGTGAAAGTCCACTAGCTAACTTGACAGACTGGCTTGAAGTGACTCGTGAAGATGGTGTCAAAGGTCGTCGTGAAACAAATACTATGCCACAATGGGCAGGTTCAAGCTGGTACTACCTCCGCTATATTGATCCACACAATACTGAGAAATTGGCTGATGAGGACCTTCTCAAACAATGGTTGCCAGTAGATATCTACGTGGGTGGTGCAGAGCATGCTGTTCTTCACTTGCTTTACGCTCGTTTCTGGCACAAATTCCTCTATGACCTCGGTGTTGTTCCAACAAAAGAGCCATTCCAAAAACTCTTTAACCAAGGAATGATTTTGGGAACAAGCTACCGTGACCACCGTGGGGCTCTTGTGGCGACTGACAAGGTTGAAAAACGTGACGGTTCTTTCTTCCATGTGGAAACAGGAGAAGAGTTGGAGCAAGCACCAGCTAAGATGTCTAAATCGCTTAAGAACGTTGTTAACCCAGACGATGTGGTGGAACAATACGGTGCCGACACCCTTCGTGTCTATGAAATGTTCATGGGGCCACTTGATGCTTCAATCGCTTGGTCAGAAGAAGGTCTGGAAGGAAGCCGTAAGTTCCTTGACCGTGTTTACCGTTTGATTACAAGCAAGGAAATTGTTGCAGAAAACAATGGCTCTCTCGACAAGGTTTACAACGAAACCGTTAAAGCTGTCACAGAGCAAATAGAATCATTGAAATTCAACACAGCCATTGCCCAACTTATGGTCTTTGTCAACGCTGCCAACAAGGAAGACAAACTTTATGTAGACTACGCCAAAGGCTTCGTTCAGTTGATTGCACCATTTGCACCTCACTTGGCAGAAGAGCTCTGGCAAACAGTTGCAGCAACAGGAGAATCTATCTCTTATGTAGCTTGGCCAACTTGGGATGAAAGCAAATTAGTTGAAGACGAAATCGAAATCGTTGTCCAAATCAAAGGAAAAGTTCGTGCCAAACTCATGGTTGCTAAAGACCTATCACGCGAAGAATTGCAAGAAATTGCTCTCGCTGATGAAAAAGTCAAAGCAGAAATTGACGGTAAGGAAATCGTGAAAGTGATTGCGGTACCGAATAAACTCGTTAATATTGTTGTGAAATAAGAAATGAATCCTTCAGAGTAGAATCTGGAGGATTTTTTATTTGACAGGAAGTTTCTATTTTGTTAATATAATTAACAAAGAAAAGAGAGATTATGGATAAAAAAGAATTTATTGCATTTAATAATCGTTTCAATAGATTTATTTTAGCGTTTGACCAGTTAAAAAAAAATCAACATAAAAGTGGTGTTGACAAATCCATTACGTTGAATGAGGTACATTTGATTGTTGTGATTGGGAAAAATCAGCCCTTAAATCTAGTAAAATTATCTGAATTATTAGAAGTTTCAAGAAGTGCAATAACTCAAAGTGTTAGGAGATTGATTCAAAAAAATTTAGTTGTTTTTGATTTTGATCCGAATAATGGGAAAAATAAATATTTGAGATTATCTGAAAAAGGCATCGAAATTTTTAAAATCCATAAGGAGCAACAAGAATATATTGAAAAATCAATCTTTTCAGTTTTAAACAACTATAGCGAGGTGGAACTTAAAACAGTTGTGAAATTGATGGATGATATTGAAAAGGTGTGGGGAGAATTACCGTGGTAAAAGTCACGGTAAATTTCAAATATAATTGTTAAGTAAATTAACAAAAAGGAGAAGATATGACTGTAAACATAGAACTGATTTCACAAACAGATTTAGCGGATGAATCTTTTTATATTGCTATTAATGGTTTAGAACCAAGGGCAATGTATTGTGTAGAAATGTACCTGTCTGATTATTACTGTATAAATGCTCCCTTGCTTTTAGATCATGATGTTATATGGAAATCAACCGCAATTTTTTTATCTGATCAGGACGGTATGATTGATACCTCTCAGACAGTATCTATTTCGGGATCTTATAAAGGAGTTTCAGAAATGGGATTATTCTTTAATGCGAAACCGTTGAAGAATAGGAAAAGGAGATTACCGAGTTCTCTTGATAGAATTCCATTACGAGATTGTTTTGGTGTTGAAATTAAAATCAGGCTGGGGAAAGATATGGTCGCGGAGCAAAGTTTTGTAAGGCGTTATATGAATCTGGGAGTAAGATATCAAGATATCTATGACAAGCATTTTCAAGGTCGATTATTTTATGATGAAAAGTTAAGAAGGGCGCCAGCCGTGATTATTGTTAGCGGTAGTGAGGGAAGAATTGAAAAAGCTCAGAATATTGCCCAACTTTTATCTTCTAGAGGCTATATTTGTCTTGCAATAGCTTATTTTGGTTTAGAGGGATTACCCCAAAATTTAGAACGAATTCCAATAGAATGTCTGGAGGAAGCGAAAGATTTTCTATATCATCATCCTCAAGTTGATAATACAAAAATAGGAATATATGGTCGCTCTAAAGGAGCAGAGCTTGTTTTGGCTGGACAAAGTATTTTGGATGATGTGCAATGTTTAGTACTCAATTCTCCCTCAAATGTAATATTTGAGGGAATAAAGGGAAAACTCAATTCTCATTCATCTTCTTGGACATATTTACAAAAGGAACTTCCTTATCAAAAATTTCAGTTAGGAGATTATTTGTTAAACAAGTTTTTTGGAAAACATATTCCTGAAGATAGTAGGGCTCAGATTGATGTGAGTAAAATTTCCTCCCCTTTATTATTACTAGGAAGCGATGTTGATGAAATATGGAATGCATCATCCGCGATAGATGATATCATTTCACATTATAAAGGGGAATCTATTTTGTTTAAAAAATACCATGAAACAGGGCATATGTTGACGGTTGCTTATCAACCGAATCATCGTTATCGAAAAGATTGGCGCTTATTAATGAAAGAAAGTGTAGACTCTTGGTTTGCTACGATAAATTATTTTGATACACATCTGAAGAATTTGTAGATAGTGCTGAACCGTACTATAATAGTCCCAACTAAGATAAAAACACAGTTCTGGTTGGTAGTTCAGTCTACAAAAGCAAACACTAAAACAAGAGAAATTTGAATACAAACAGTAAAAAATAGAGAGAAGCACAAGGGACATTAACTCACTCGTTCCCATATTTGATTATTCCTCCATAAAATGGATGGATGATTTTTATAAGAGGAGTTTGCATTGTTGAATCGAAATCCAAGTGTTTCCTAAAATTTTCATTGAGATATGTTATACTATATTCAATAAGTGAATAAGGAGAAAGCTATGCCAGTAAATGAATATGGTCAGATGATTGGGGAGTCAATGGAAGGTTATACACCAGGTGAATTGCCTTCTATTGATTTCTTAGAAGGGCGTTATGCTCGAATAGAAGCTCTTTCGGTGGAAAAGCATGCGGAGGATTTATTAGCTGTTTATGGCCCTGATACGCCTCGGGAGATGTGGACTTACCTCTTTCAGGAGCCAGTAGCAGACATGGAGGAACTGGTCAGCCTTTTAAATCAGATGTTGGCTCGTAAGGACCGTTTTTACTATGCAATCATAGACAAGGCAACTGGTAAGGCTTTGGGAACTTTTTCTCTCATGCGCATTGATCAGAATAACCGAGTGATAGAAGTGGGGGCGGTCACTTTTTCTCCAGAGCTCAGGGGAACACGGATAGGAACTGAAGCCCAGTATCTCCTCGCTCGCTATGTTTTTGAAGAACTCCACTATCGTCGCTATGAGTGGAAATGTGATTCTCTTAATTTGCCATCCAGACGAGCTGCGGAGCGTTTGGGATTTATTTATGAAGGAACCTTCCGTCAGGCAGTGGTTTATAAGGGGCGTACGAGGGATACGGATTGGTTGTCCATGATTGATAAGGGCTGGCCCAAAGTCAAATCTCGTTTGGAAACATGGTTGCGTCCTGAAAATTTTGATAAAAATGGACAGCAGTACAAGAGCTTGAGGGAGTTTTAAGAGGTGTTGAGATGATTACTATTAAAAAGCAAGAAATTGTCAAGCTAGAGGATGTTTTGCATCTCTATCAGGCTGTCGGTTGGACAAATTATACCCATCAACCAGAGATGCTGGAGCAGGCCTTATCTCATTCATTAGCGATTTATGTGGCGCTTGATGGTGATACTGTGGTGGGCTTGGTCCGTTTAGTCGGAGATGGTTTCTCATCAGTATTGGTTCAGGATTTAATCGTTTTACCTATCTACCAGCGTCAAGGGATTGGTAGTGCCCTAATGAAAGAGGCTTTAGAGGATTACAAAGATGCCTATCAAGTCCAGCTGGTGACAGAACAGACAGAAAGAACCTTGAGCTTCTATCGTTCTATGGGCTTTGAAATATTATCTACCTATAATTGTATAGGGATGACTTGGGTAAGTCGAGAAAAATAATAAAACTTGTTTTTTCTTAAGCAAAGTTTAAGGATGGTCTAGTATTATATAGTCATTAAATAAAGACCTCCTAACTTTATTTAATGAAATCCTAAAACTTTTTTCATCATAATCTCCTAATGAAGCCACCCAATCAGGTGGCTTTTTTCGTGGATAGGTGATGGTGATAGATTTTTTTTGCAAAATAGTAAAATTTGAGAAAAGTTAAGCTAGTTTTAAGCTTTGTCTTGTATCATATAGTTATTAAATAAAGACCTCCTAACTTTATTTAATAAAATCCTAAACTTTTCTTTTTCATAATAATCTCCCTTAACTCCACCCAATCAGGTGGAGTTTTTTGGCTCTATTTCAGGATTTTGGGGACTATTCTAAAAATCATTTTCCGATATTTTTCGGATTTTGGTCGGGGAATTGGCGGGGACTTTTTTTAGCGAATATGACTAATAAATAGTTCTGTTGTCGCTTCAGCTACTTCAACCTTACTTTGAATTTAAGTGACTGTTAATTGAAGGACTAGAACTACTGTAATAATGCTCTTGGTTTTCAAGGAGTGAGTCATCATATTGTTGTACAGCGGTTAAAGCTTGAAAAGCCACGAATATAAACCTTTGAAAAATTTTGTGAACTATGGGATAATAAAAAGGAATTGAGTACTAGTTCTATATCATAGGCTAGAAATGGCCCCAAGCTCACGACCAAATAAGCTAGGGGTCTTTTTTGACACTATTTATCCTTGTTTAGCCATTTATCGACTAAGCGAAGAACGACACCGACCACAATTGGTCCGATGATAGTTTTGAGTACTAATCCCATCATGGGCTATCTCACCTCCTTTCGTAGGCGGTGTAGCAGTGCCGTAGAATGTTATACCACATAGGTGCTAAACTCTGGAGTCACCCAATCAGGTGGCTTTTTTGTTTGTGGCTTGGTTTTTTGATATAATAGAGCCATGAGTAGAATTTTAGATAATGAGATAATGGGGGACGAGGAGTTAGTAGAACGCACGCTCCGTCCTCAGTATTTACGTGAATATATTGGACAGGATAAGGTTAAGGACCAGCTTCAAATCTTTATAGAAGCTGCCAAAATGCGGGATGAAGCGCTAGATCATGTGCTCTTATTTGGACCTCCAGGCTTGGGGAAAACGACCATGGCTTTTGTTATTGCCAACGAACTAGGTGTCAATCTTAAGCAGACTTCGGGTCCAGTCATTGAAAAAGCTGGGGATTTGGTAGCGATTTTGAATGACTTAGAGCCTGGGGATGTCCTTTTTATTGATGAGATTCATCGCTTGCCCATGTCTGTGGAAGAGGTGCTTTATAGTGCCATGGAGGACTTCTACATTGATATCATGATTGGGGCTGGTGAAGGCAGTCGCAGTGTTCATTTGGAGTTGCCACCTTTTACCTTGATTGGTGCGACGACTCGGGCTGGTATGCTGTCAAATCCGCTACGGGCACGTTTTGGGATTACAGGTCATATGGAGTATTATGCCCATGCTGACTTGACGGAAATTGTTGAGCGGACGGCAGATATTTTTGAGATGAAAATCACTCATGAGGCAGCATCCGAGCTGGCCTTGCGTAGTCGTGGAACCCCTCGTATTGCCAATCGTCTTCTCAAGCGCGTGCGCGATTTTGCCCAGATAATGGGGAATGGGGTTATCGATGATCTTATTACCGATAAGGCTTTGACTATGCTGGATGTTGACCATGAAGGTTTGGACTATGTGGATCAAAAAATCCTTCGCACCATGATTGAGATGTACGGTGGTGGTCCCGTCGGCTTAGGAACTCTCTCTGTCAATATTGCCGAGGAGCGCGAGACGGTGGAAGACATGTATGAGCCTTACTTAATTCAAAAAGGTTTTATCATGCGGACACGTTCTGGACGGATGGCGACTGCTAAGGCATATGAGCATTTAGGTTATGAATACAGTGAAAAATGAGCAAGAAATTCTAGAGGCTTTTAGAGAAAATTCGGATATGATGCCTATTCTAGAAACTATCCGAAACCTTGGTCTGAAAGACTCGTGGTTGGCAGCAGGTTCTGTCAGAAATTTCATCTGGAATCTTTTGTCAGATAAATCCCCTTTTGACTGTGAAACGGATGTAGATGTAATTTTCTTTGATCCAGATATTTCTTATGAGGAAACCTTGTCCCTAGAGAAAAATCTGAGAGAGGACTTTCCTCAGTACCAGTGGGAATTGAAAAATCAAGTCTATATGCATCAGCACAGTCCTCATACTGCTCCCTATAGCAGCTCTTGTGATGCTATGAGTAAGTATCCAGAACGGTGTACGGCAGTTGGACTGCGCTTGAATGAAGAATCCGCTTTGGAACTCTATGCACCTTATGGTTTGGAGGATATTTTAAATTTTCAAGTTCGTCCAACTCCTCATTTTTTAGAGAATGAAGACCGAATGGAACTTTATCGAACACGTCTAACCAAGAAAAATTGGCAGGAGAAATGGAAAAATTTGATTTTTAAAAATACTTAAGGAAACTTTAAGCTAGGAAGTGTATACTAAGTCCATAAGTTAAGAAGACCTTAACTTAAACTCCTAAAACTTTTTCATAATAATCTCCCTATAAAAAAATAGAGTCGCCCAATCAGGCGGCTTATTTTTTTGGAAATGGGCTTTGTGCCTGAGAATAATACTCAATGAAAATCAAAGTGCAAACTAGGAAGCTAGCCGCAGGTTGCTCAAAACACTGTTTTGAGGTTGCAGATAGAGCTGACGTGGTTTGAATTTGATTTTCGAAGAGTATAAATAGCTTAGTGATAGAAGAAAATAGGGAAATATGGTATAATGAAACGATAGATTTTTGAATAGGAATAAGATCATGTTTGGATTTTTTAAGAAAGATAAGGCTGTGGAAGTAGAGGTTCCGACACAGGTTCCTGCTCATATCGGCATCATCATGGATGGCAATGGCCGTTGGGCTAAAAAACGTATGCAACCGCGAGTCTTCGGACATAAGGCGGGCATGGAAGCATTGCAAACTGTGACCAAAGCAGCTAACAAACTAGGCGTTAAGGTTATTACGGTCTATGCTTTTTCTACGGAAAACTGGACCCGTCCAGATCAGGAAGTCAAGTTTATCATGAACTTGCCAGTAGAGTTTTATGATAATTATGTCCCGGAATTGCATGCGAATAATGTTAAGATTCAAATGATTGGGGAAACGGACCGCCTGCCTAAGCAAACCTTTGAAGCTCTGACCAAGGCTGAGGAATTGACTAAGAACAACACAGGATTAATTCTGAATTTTGCCCTCAACTATGGTGGACGTGCTGAAATCACACAGGCTCTTAAGTTGATTTCCCAGGATATTTTAGATGCTAAAATCAACCCAGGTGACATCACAGAGGAATTGATTGGCAACTATCTCTTCACCCAGCATTTACCTAAGGAGTTACGAGACCCAGACTTGATTATTCGGACTAGTGGAGAATTGCGTTTGAGCAATTTCCTTCCATGGCAAGGAGCCTATAGTGAGCTCTATTTTACAGATACCTTATGGCCTGATTTTGACGAGGCGGCCTTGCAGGAAGCTATTCTTGCCTACAATCGTCGTCATCGCCGATTTGGAGGAGTTTAGGAGGAAATATGACACAGGATTTACAGAAAAGAACCTTGTTTGCAGGGATTGCCCTGGCTATTTTCCTACCAATTTTAATGATTGGTGGCCTCTTGCTTCAGATAGCAATTGGAATCATAGCCATGCTAGCCATGCATGAACTTTTGAAGATGAGAGGTCTAGAGACTATGACTATGGAGGGCCTCTTAACCCTCTTTGCAACCTTTGCTTTGACCATTCCCTTGGAGAATTATCTGACTTTTTTACCAGTTGATGGGAATGTGGTTGCCTATAGTGTTTTGATTTCAATCATGTTAGGAACGACCGTTTTTAGTAAGTCTTATACGATTGAGGACGCTGTTTTCCCTCTTGCTATGAGTTTCTATGTAGGCTTTGGATTTAATGCTTTACTAGATGCTCGCGTTGCAGGTTTAGATAAGGCTCTATTGGCCTTGTGCATCGTCTGGGCTACCGACAGTGGTGCCTATCTTGCTGGGATGAACTTTGGGAAACGGAAACTGGCTCCAACGGTTTCTCCAAATAAAACCTTTGAGGGTGCCTTGGGTGGTATTTTAGGCGCTATTTTAGTAACCATCATCTTTATGATGTTTGACAGAACAGTTGCTCTTCCGTATGGAATTTACAAGATGTCGGTCTTTGCTATTTTCTTTAGCATTGCTGGACAATTTGGTGATTTACTAGAAAGTTCGATCAAACGTCATTTTGGTGTCAAGGATTCTGGGAAATTTATCCCTGGACATGGTGGTGTTTTGGATCGTTTTGATAGTATGTTGCTTGTATTTCCAATCATGCACTTATTTGGACTCTTTTAATCAAAAGACGGAGGAAATACTATGCTCGGAATTTTAACCTTTATTCTGGTTTTCGGGATTATTGTGGTGGTGCACGAGTTTGGACACTTCTACTTTGCCAAGAAATCAGGGATTCTAGTGCGTGAATTTGCCATTGGTATGGGACCCAAGATCTTTGCTCACACTGGCAAGGATGGAACGGCCTATACCATTCGAATCTTGCCTCTGGGTGGCTATGTTCGCATGGCCGGTTGGGGTGATGATACAACTGAAATTAAGACAGGAACTCCTGTCAGTTTGACCCTTACTGATGATGGTAAGGTTAAACGCATCAATCTCTCAGGTAAAAAATTGGATCAAACAGCTCTTCCTATGCAGGTGACCCAGTTTGACTTTGAAGACAAGCTCTTTATCAAAGGATTGGTTCTGGAAGAAGAAAAAACTTTTGCAGTGGATCATGATGCAACGGTTGTGGAAGCAGACGGTACTGAGGTTCGGATTGCACCTTTAGATGTTCAATATCAAAATGCGACTATCTGGGGCAAACTGATTACCAACTTTGCAGGCCCTATGAACAACTTTATCTTAGGTGTCGTTGTTTTCTGGATTTTAATCTTTATGCAGGGTGGTGTCAGAGATGTCGATACCAACCAGTTCCATATTATGCCCCAAGGGGCCTTGGCTAAGGTGGGAGTGCCAGAAACAGCTCAGATTACCAAGATCGGCTCACATGAGGTTAGCAACTGGGAAAGTTTGATTCAGGCTGTGGAATCAGAAACCAAAGATAAGACGGCCCCGACCTTGGATGTGACTATTTCTGAAAAGGGTAGTGACAAACAAGTCACTGTTACTCCGGAAGAAAGTCAAGGCCGTTACCTTCTAGGTGTTCAACCGGGAATTAAGTCAGATTTTCTATCCATGTTTGTAGGTGGTTTTACAACTGCAGCCGACTCGGCTCTCCGAATCCTGTCAGAACTGAAAAATTTGATTTTCCAACCAGATTTGAACAAACTAGGTGGACCTGTTGCCATCTTTAAGGCAAGTAGTGATGCTGCTAAAAATGGAATTGAGAATGTCTTGTACTTCTTGGCAATAATTTCCATCAATATTGGGATTTTTAATCTTATTCCGATTCCAGCCCTGGATGGTGGTAAGATTGTGCTCAATATCCTAGAAGCCATTCGCCGCAAACCATTGAAACAAGAAATTGAAACCTATGTCACCTTGGCCGGAGTGGTCATCATGGTTGTCTTGATGATTGCTGTGACCTGGAATGACATCATGCGACTCTTTTTTAGATAATCGAGGAATATTATGAAACAAAGTAAAATGCCTATCCCAACGCTTCGCGAAATGCCAAGCGATGCTCAAGTTATCAGCCACGCTCTTATGTTGCGAGCTGGTTATGTTCGCCAAGTTTCAGCAGGCGTTTATTCTTACCTACCACTTGCTAACCGTGTGATTGAAAAAGCTAAAAACATCATGCGCCAAGAATTCGACAAGATTGGTGCCGTTGAGATGTTGGCTCCTGCCCTTCTTAGTGCAGAATTGTGGCGCGAATCAGGTCGTTATGAAACTTATGGTGAAGACCTTTACAAACTAAAAAACCGTGAAAAATCAGACTTCATTCTAGGTCCAACTCACGAAGAAACCTTTACAGCTATTGTCCGTGATTCTGTTAAGTCTTACAAGCAATTGCCACTCAACCTTTACCAAATCCAGCCTAAGTATCGTGATGAAAAACGCCCACGTAATGGACTTCTCCGTACACGTGAGTTCATCATGAAGGATGCTTACAGTTTTCACGCTAACTATGATAGCTTGGATAGTGTTTATGATGAGTACAAGGCTGCTTATGAGCGTATTTTCACTCGTAGTGGCTTAGACTTCAAGGCTATCATTGGTGACGGTGGAGCCATGGGTGGTAAGGACAGCCAAGAATTTATGGCCATTACACCTGCTCGTACAGACCTTGACCGCTGGGTTGTCTTGGACAAGTCAGTTGCCTCATTTGACGAAATTCCTGCAGAAGTGCAAGAAGAAATCAAGGCAGAATTGCTCAAATGGATGGTTTCTGGTGAAGATACCATTGCTTACTCAAGTGAATCTAGCTATGCGGCTAACTTAGAAATGGCAACAAACGAGTACAAACCAAGCAACCGTGTTGTCGCTGAAGAAGAAGTGACTCGTGTTGCAACGCCAGATGTTAAATCAATTGATGAAGTTGCAGCCTTCCTCAATGTTCCAGAAGAACAAACGATTAAAACCCTCTTCTACATGGCAGATGGTGAGCTTGTTGCAGCCCTTCTAGTTGGAAATGACCAACTCAACGAAGTCAAGTTGAAAAACCACTTGGGAGCAGATTTCTTTGACGTTGCTAGCGAAGAAGAAGTAGCAAGTGTTGTTCAAGCAGGTTTTGGTTCACTTGGCCCAGTTGGTTTGCCAGAGAATGTTAAAATTATTGCAGATCGTAAGGTGCAAGATGTTCGCAATGCAGTTGTCGGTGCTAACGAAGATGGCTACCACTTGACTGGTGTGAACCCAGGTCGTGATTTTACTGCAGAATATGTGGATATCCGTGAAGTTCGTGAGGGTGAAATTTCTCCAGACGGACAAGGTGTCCTTAACTTTGCGCGTGGTATCGAAATTGGTCACATCTTCAAACTCGGTACTCGCTATTCAGCAAGCATGGGAGCAGATGTTTTGGATGAAAATGGCCGTGCTGTGCCAATTATCATGGGATGTTACGGTATCGGTGTCAGCCGTCTCCTTTCAGCAGTGATGGAGCAACACGCTCGCCTCTTTGTTAATAAGACACCAAAAGGTGAATATCGTTACGCTTGGGGAATCAACTTCCCTAAAGAATTGGCCCCATTTGATGTGCACTTGATTACTGTCAATGTCAAGGATGAAGAAGCGCAAGCCTTGACAGAAAAGCTTGAAGCAAGCTTGATGGGAGCAGGTTACGAAGTCTTGACAGACGATCGTAACGAGCGTGTCGGAGTCAAATTCAGTGATAGCGACTTGATTGGATTGCCGATTCGTATCACTGTTGGGAAGAAAGCGGCCGATGGCATCGTAGAAGTGAAGATTAAAGCGACTGGTGACACCATCGAAGTTCATGCAGATAACTTGCTTGAAACGCTTGAAATTCTCAGCAAGAAATAAAAACTATAATCAGAAGAAAAACAAGGAAAAAATGTAACTAGTTTTTACCTTGTTTTTTCTGTATAATGGGAAAAATGACTAGATAAAGAGGTAAATGTATGCTAAGATTTCCAAAGGATTTTGTCTGGGGATCCTCTACTTCTGGACCACAAACAGAAGGACGTGTAGCCGGTGACGGTAAGGGAGATAATCTCTGGGATTATTGGTACCAAGTGGAGCCAAATCGTTACTATAATGGGATTGGTCCAGATAAAACATCAACCTTTTATGAAAATTGGGAAAAGGATATTGAGCTACTGTTAGAAACTGGTCACACGGCCTTTCGGACTTCTATTCAGTGGTCACGGATTTTTCCACAAGGGCGTGGGGAAGTCAATCCTCAAGGTGTAGACTTTTACCGTAAGGTTTTTGAGGCTATTAAGGATAAAGGGATTCGTCTTTTAGTCAATCTTTATCATTTTGATTTGCCTTTTGCTCTTCAAGAAGATGGTGATGGTTGGGAAAATAAGGCGACTGTCTCAGCCTATGAAGACTATACTCGTTTTTGTTTTGAGACTTATGGAGATTTAGTGGATCAATGGATTACCTTTAACGAGCCAATCGTTCCAGTGGAATTTGGCTATTTTTATGATGCCCATTATCCACATAAGGTGGATGCGGAAGCAGCCGTTAAAGTAGCCTATCATACACAATTGGCCAGCAGTCGTGCGGTCAAGGCCTGCCATGAACTCTTGCCTGATTCCAAGATTGGGATTGTCCTCAACTTGACACCGGCTTATCCACGTAGCCAGCATCCTGCTGATGTCAAGGCTGCTCGGATTGCGGATCTCTTTCAGGCCCAATCTTTCTTAGATCCATCTGTCTTGGGGACTTATCCACAGGAGTTGGTAGAAATCTTACATGAATACGGTCTCTTGCCTGATGCTACAGAGAAGGAGTTGAAGCTCATTCGTGACAATACAGTGGACTTCCTTGGTGTCAACTACTATCAACCTTTGCGTGTTATGGCGCCTCGATTTGCTAAGCATCCAGAGAGTCCACTCTTACCAGAACATTTTTACGAGCCTTATGTGATGCCTGGACGTAAAATCAATCCTCATCGTGGCTGGGAGATTTATGAACAAGGGATTTATGACATTGCCAAAAATATCAAGGAAAATTATGGCAATATTGAGTGGATGTTGACAGAGAATGGTATGGGTGTTGAAGGGGAAGAAAAATTCCGTGAGAATGGAATGATTCAAGATGATTATCGTATTGACTTTGTAAAAGGTCATCTTCGCGAACTTCACCGTGCTATTGAAGATGGAGCTAACTGTAAAGGATACTTAATCTGGACCTTTATTGATTGTTGGTCATGGCTCAACAGCTATAAAAATCGCTATGGTTTGGTCGAATTAGACTTGGCAACGCAAGAACGTCGTCTGAAGAAATCAGGGCACTGGTTCAAGGAGTTAAGCGATAATAATGGATTTTAAAAAGGACTCTGACTGATTATCCTAATTGGTCAGAGTTTTTTTGATTTCAGGAAGTTGATTTGAACTATACCAATTTTTACTCTTGACAAGTGAAAGAAACAAGTATATACTGTTTTTGCTGATTCTATAAAAGAGGAATCAGACTATACCAATTTTAAGGAGAAAGCACAGCTGGTCTGTGTCGTATATACTATGTGTGGAATTGTTGGTGTTGTTGGAAACACAAATGCAACTGATATTTTGATTCAAGGGCTTGAAAAGCTCGAATACCGTGGCTATGATTCTGCGGGAATTTTTGTCCTAGGTGGTGCTGAAAACCACCTAGTCAAGGCTGTAGGCCGTATCGCAGAATTGTCTGCCAAGACAACTGGTGTTGAGGGAACGACTGGTATCGGACATACTCGTTGGGCAACTCATGGGAAACCAACTGAAGATAATGCTCACCCACATCGCTCTGAGACAGAACGTTTTGTCTTGGTTCACAATGGAGTGATTGAGAACTACCTTGAAATCAAGGAAGAATACCTTGCAGGTCACCACTTCAAAGGGCAAACAGATACAGAAATCGCCGTTCACTTGATTGGAAAATTTGCAGAAGAAGATGGCTTGTCAGTTCTTGAAGCCTTCAAAAAAGCTCTTCACATCATCCGTGGTTCTTATGCCTTTGCCTTGGTTGACTCACAAAATCCTGAAGTCATCTACGTAGCTAAAAATAAATCACCACTCTTGATTGGTCTTGGGGAAGGCTACAACATGGTCTGCTCAGACGCCATGGCTATGATTCGTGAAACCAACCGATACATGGAAATTTATGACCAAGAGTTGGTAATCGTCAAGGCTGATAGCGTAGAAGTTCAAGATTATGATGGCAACAGCCGTGAACGTGCTAGCTATACTGCAGAACTTGACTTGTCAGATATCGGTAAGGGAACTTATCCTTACTACATGCTCAAGGAAATCGATGAGCAACCAACAGTGATGCGTAAGTTGATCCAAGCCTACACAGATGAGTTTGGTCAAGTTGTCGTAGACCCAGCTATCATCAAGGCTGTTCAAGACGCAGACCGTATCTACATTCTTGCAGCTGGAACATCTTACCACGCAGGATTTGCTTCTAAGAAAATGTTGGAAGAATTGACAGATACACCAGTTGAACTTGGAATCTCATCTGAGTGGGGCTACGGTATGCCACTTCTCAGCAAGAAACCACTTTTCATCTTTATCAGCCAGTCTGGTGAAACAGCGGATAGCCGTCAGGTTTTGGTCAAGGCTAATGAAATGGGAATCCCAAGCTTGACAGTGACAAACGTCCCAGGTTCAACTCTTTCTCGTGAAGCTAACCATACCATGCTCCTTCACGCAGGACCTGAAATTGCCGTGGCATCAACTAAAGCCTATACAGCACAAATTGCAGCCCTTGCCTTTCTTGCAAAAGCAGTAGGAGAAGCAAATGGTAATGCTAAAGCGCAAGCCTTTGACCTGATTCATGAGTTGTCAATCGTAGCTCAGTCTATCGAATCTACTCTTTCAGAGAAAGAAGACATTGAAGCCAAGGTTCGTGAGCTTCTTGAAACAACTCGTAACGCCTTTTACATCGGACGTGGTCAAGATTACTACGTAGCCATGGAAGCAAGTCTCAAACTCAAAGAGATTTCTTACATCCAGTGTGAAGGCTTTGCGGCAGGAGAACTCAAGCACGGAACTATTGCCTTGATTGAAGAAGGAACGCCTGTTTTGTCCCTCTTGTCAGATCCAGTTCTTGCCAACCACACTCGTGGAAATATCCAAGAGGTGGCAGCTCGCGGTGCCAAAGTCCTCACTATCGCAGAAGAAAATGTTGCCAAAGATACAGATGATATCGTCCTTACGACCGTCCACCCTTACCTCTCACCAATTTCAATGGTCGTACCAACGCAATTAGTCGCTTACTTTGCAACCCTACACCGTGGTCTTGATGTGGATAAACCACGTAACCTTGCTAAATCAGTAACGGTAGAATAAGCTAAAAAAGTCTAGTTATCTAGGCTTTTTCTTGTGAGCAAATCGGTTGCTTGTAGTCAAGTTTCGTGTTATACTCTTCGAAAATCAAATTCAAACCATGTCAGCTTCTATCTGCAACCTCAAAACATTGTTTTGAGCAGCCTGCGGCTAGCTTTCTAGTTTGCTCTTTGATTTTCATTGAGTGTTAGGATAATTTTTCAAATTGCAGGAAAGAAATAGACGGGGAGAATCACAATAGAAGAATTGGGAATTTCAACATTTGGGGAAACAACGGTGCTTGAAGGGGTTCTTTCACGGAATCTTTTCCCTTGTTTGGCTATGACTTGAAAGACTACGAAGCCCTTTTTGATGAGAAATTAGATTTGCTCCAGTTAGTCAATGAGAAGACCAAGTTAGACTGGCAAGGGCGATTGACTCAAACAATCTCTGGCAAAGAAGTCTATCCTCGTCCAGTTCAGGACAAATTACCCTTGTGGATAGCGACAGGTGGTCATGTCGAATCAACAGTGAAGATTGCTCAGGCTGGTCTACCGATTGTCTATGCAATTATTGGTGGCAATCCGCGTTATTTTAAAAAGTTGATTCAGGCTTATCGTGAGATTGGGAGCGAAGCGGGCCATGCTAGTCATGAACTAAAGGTTGGGGCTCATTCTTGGAGCTGGATTGCTGAAGATGGCGAGCAGGCGGTGAAAGATTATTTTCATCCGACCAAGCAAGTGGTGGATGCTATTTCCAAAGACCGTCCACACTGGCAGGGATTGCGTTATGAGCAATATTTGGAGCAAGTTGGGCCAAATGGTGCTATGTTTGTGGGCAATCCAGATCAGGTAGCAGAAAAATTGATTCGCATGATTGAAGACTTAGGTTTGGACCGCTTTATGTTGCACTTACCTCTTGGTTCTATGCCTCATGATCAAGTTCTAAGAGCTATTAAACTTTTCGGAACGCAAGTGGCTCCAAAAGTTCGAGCTTACTTTGCCATGAAAGAGGCTTAATAAAAACTACTCAAATTTATTATGACGATAAATATTGTACAAAAATCAATCCCCCGAGCGTCAAGGCTTGGGGGATTTTTCTATAGGAGGGCTAGTTTAGTTCTCTTTTTTGTTTTTTAGTAAGAACCCGAGACCTAGAAGGGCAAGAATGCTGATTCCTGCAAACAGGAGTTTGTGATCGTTTTTGGTTCCTGTATTTGGAAGTTCAGCTTGTTTAGCTAGGGGTGCAGCTATATTTTCCTTGCTAGAGTTATCTACCGATTCGTTTTGAACAGCTTCTTGTACAGATGATGCTTGTGTTTCTTGTGCTGGTTGTTCAGTATGTGGATCAGTTGTAGCTTTGCTAGGTTTATGATCCGCATCTGCTACTTTTGCATCTGGTTTTGCAGAATCAGGTTTAGCCTGTGGAGCTGGATTTTGATGTTCCGGTTTGACGACTCGGTTTGGAATATTGTCTTGGCCGTTATTTTGACTTTGCTCTTGTGTTAAGCTAGAAAGATCAAATTCTGGTTTTTCTTCCACAGCTGGGGCAACGATGGCACCGCCTTGAGAGATTCGAAGAACAGTGGCTGTAAGGGCATTTAATTTCAAACCTTTTTCAGTCCATTCAAGCCCTTTAGGGTTGGCAATTCCGACTGGTCCTGCTTGATTTTCATCTGCTAAAACTTCAGCATTTCTGAGGTGGGCAAAGGCAGTTCCTAAATTAAATTCGCGAGCTTTTTCGTCCGCATTGACAAAGACTGCATAGATATCACCGTTTGGAGCAGTGATTTGGTAGCCAATCACCACGTCCTCTTTTTCCACACCATTTTGGCCTGGGATAGTGATGAGGTGGACACGGTCTTTGATATCTTGAAGACTCTTAAGTCGGAAGGCATCTGTAGATTGACGAAGGGCAATCAAACCTTTCATATAGTCACGGCTCTTGACATTTTCAGGATAAGCTTTACCATCTGTAGCCTTAGTCCAGTCAAACTTATTGATAGCATCACTAGAGTCGTAAGAGTCATGGATGAAGTAAGGATAGTCAAATGGATTGCCGTCCTTATCACGCAACAAGTGAGATTTGTTTGGAACCTTGTCTTCTGCTACTGGGGTCTTGTAGGCTGGGTCACGGAATTGTTTGGTGCGTCCGTATTCCTGACCAGAGTGGATAAATGGAGTTCCTTGAGCTGTCAAGACCATGAGGTTTCCAAGTCGCAAACGACGATGGATTTCAGCATAGTTTTCAGCCTTGCTTGGGTCTTTTTTAATAGACTGGGCAATGATGTCAAAGAGGGTCAAGTTATCATGGGCTGCGATGTATTGGATGACATCTCCAGGGCTGTCTGCTTCAAAGTTAGTTGGTTGAGCAATCAGATTTTTAAAGATAGTGTTGATATCACGCTTACCACCCGTGATAAAGGCAGGTTGACCTTCATTTGGATAACCAGACTTGAGGTTGTTACGGATGTCATCTGAAAATACAGCGACAGTATCGGTATGTTTCATCCAATCTTGGTCAGCAGCTTTAGTAGGCATATTTTCATCACCAGCATAGGTTCTCCAACCTTCACCAAGCATGATAAGATTTGGATTGAGGGCGCGTGCAGCCTTGTAAGCTTCTTCGATAGAAGCTGCATCATGGTCTCCCATCATATCGAAGCGGAATCCATCTACTTTGTAAGTATCAACCAGATATTTGATAGAGTCAACTAGGAGACGTTTGGTCATATGGTGGGTTGTCCCCAAGCGTCCACCACCAAAGCTAGTTCGTGGTGTTCCATCAGCATCCATAAAGTGGTAGTAATTTGGCTCTAGGTCTTCAAAGATATTGACTTTGGCTGTGTGGTTATAAACGACATCTAGGATAGCTCCCATGCCACGTTTGTGGATTTCGTTGATGAGGTTTTTAAATTCTGCGATTCGTTTCTCTGGATTCTTAGGATCGCTTGAGTACATACCAGTCAATGAGAAGTAGTTTTGAGGGTCATATCCCCAGTTGTAGTTGCTATTGCTTGAAGCATAGTCAGACAAGCGTTCATGGTTTTTCAATTCATTGACAAAGTAGTAAGACAAGACTGGAAGGAGCTGGATGTGGGTTACACCCAAGTCTTTGAGGTAATCTAGTTTTTCGATAAAGGCTTCAAAAGTACCAAATGGTTTGGTCAAGTCTTTTGCAATGGCCGGATCTGAAGTGAAGTCACGCACATGAGCTTCATAGATAACGGCATCTTCACGAGTCTTGAAGTTGTGGAGCTTACCATAAGTCAAGTCTTGAGGTCCTAGTTTGGCTGGATCTACAAAGGCAGCTTTAGCCACTTTATGGGCATCATCGATCTTGGCATCGTCACTATTCCAAGCAGCGAGAGATTTAGCGTAAGGATCGAGTGCAAGAACAGTTTTACCCTGACGCTCGATTTGGTATTGATAATAGTATCCAGTGAAATCTGTGATTCCTAGTTTGTTTGTGCTATCTAGAGTTTGTTTCCAAGTCCCTCTTTCTCCTTTTTCAAGAGCGACAGTTCCAACTACTTTGTTAGGGTCATTTTTGTCGTAGACAACAACAGAAACCTTATCAGCACTTGGTGACCAGAGGGTCAAATCAACCTGTTTTCCTTCTTCTTTGAGGTCAGCTCCAAGCTTGCCATCATAGCTGTAAGTCTCATCTTTCAGACGCCAGCTTGTTTTGGTAGTGAATTGGTCGGAATTGTAGCTAACAGTATAGGGATGTTTTGTGTCAGAGAAATCTCCGCTGTAAGTTACTTTCTTACCAGCTTCGTCGATTGCAACATCGGTAATAGTTACCTTGTTTCCTAGGTGATTAGTGATGTTGGAGTGCTTGAGAATATCTTCTTTTTTGGCACCGACCAGTGTTGAAAAGCTACTTTCAATGCTAGAAGTTCCTACGTGCTGAGCCCCTGTCATTCGGATATCGTGGACATAGTATGGATTTGTGTAGATTGATTCGTCATCGTCTTTGAGGAAGATTTGGCTATGATTTTTCAAATCTGTGAACTTATAATCTTCTTTACGGATTTTCACATCGTCTCCTTGTTTGCTTCTGTCTAGTAATAAAAATCCAAGGTCTTTAGCTGCATCTTTGAGTGGAATATCGATATAGCGACCATATTTGCCTGTAGCCGTAAAGTCTGTTCCGTTAGGCCATTCACCACTACTTGGCTCCTTCACATCTCCCCAGTACCAGAGAGATTTCTTGTCGTAGTTGCCATCTGTGCGGTAGTAGTTGACACGGATAGTTCCTGCAGGTTGTGGCTCGTAAGAGAAAACCTTGTAATCTTGGTCTAACCAAGCCTCATTCATCTTTGGTGCTAGTTTTTCGGCCGATTTATCGCCGGTTAGATTTTTTCCAGCTGTATTATTGATGAGGAAGCTAATTTTCTTGGCTTGTTCTCCCTTTAATTTGACATCTAGGTAGTAGCCATAGTCATCTTTTTTGGCATCCTTGAAGGACAAGGCTCCGTTAGGCCAATTTTCAGAAGGTTTTTCAACATCGTCCCAAGTCCATAGTCCTTGAGCATCCTTGTTTTCTTCAGGAAGTTTTTTGACATGGATACGGAAGTAGTTGTCTTCGATTGGCTCTTCTGCCTTAGTTTCAGTCGTTACTGGACTAGTAGAAGTCGTTGGCTCACTTGAACGATCTTGTCCAGTTTGTGGTGCTGAATCGGCTGGGCTTGAAACAGGAGTTGCTGGCTCTGTTGCAGGTTTTTCTTCTTTTTTCTCCAGGGAAGCGTTTGCATTATTAGTTGAAGAAAAATCGCTTTCGTTCTTGCCAGCGATGTTTGCTGTATCAGTAAGAGGTTGGGCAAGTGCAGTAGTGGTTTCATTACTAGTTCCCTTATTGCTTGTAGTATTTTCGTTGGCTGAAATAGTTGGTGTAGCCATGGCAAGCAGAACAAGGCTTGCTCCAATAAGGACAGAACCAGTTCCATTTTTGAGGGAACGGATGCTGTAAACCATTTTTTTCTCAGTGTGAGATGGTGTTTTTCTCATAATGATTCTCCAATCAATAAATTTCTATATCAGTATAGCACTTAGTAAAAGAATATGCAAGCGTTTTCCTGAAACTAAAATAAAAGAAAAATCGCAACAGATTTTGTTACGATTTAGCTAGTCTTTCTAATAGGAAAAGATTTTGTCAAAAATTCGTCAATCCCCTTGAAAAATCTAGCTAAATAGGGTATAATATGAATAATCATTTGTCGTAGGTTTTGTCTGAAATATTGTCCAGACAAGGCTCACAGCAGTTAAATCTTCTGAAAAAGTCAGATTTAGCTGCTCTTTTTGTGCTTTTTTTCAGGATTTTGAGTACTTGTAACAAAGACTTAAAGATTCTGAAAATTTATCAAGAGGACACGGTGATAGGGGTTTTTAAAACCATATGACGATTAGAAAAGCCTGATTGACAAGGCTTGGAACTTATTTACAAAGGAGAATCATCTTGGCAGGACATGACGTTCAATACGGGAAACATCGTACCCGTCGTAGTTTTTCAAGAATCAAAGAAGTTCTTGACTTACCAAATTTGATTGAAATTCAAACTGACTCATTCAAAGATTTCCTAGACCATGGTCTGAAGGAAGTGTTTGAAGATGTATTGCCAATTTCAAACTTCACAGACACAATGGAGTTGGAATTTGTTGGATATGAAATCAAGGAACCAAAATACACGCTAGAAGAGGCTCGTATCCACGATGCTAGCTACTCAGCACCAATTTTTGTAACCTTCCGCTTGATCAATAAAGAAACAGGCGAAATCAAGACCCAAGAAGTTTTCTTTGGTGATTTCCCAATCATGACAGAAATGGGTACTTTCATCATCAATGGTGGTGAACGTATCATCGTATCTCAGTTGGTCCGCTCACCAGGTGTTTACTTTAACGATAAAGTTGATAAAAACGGTAAAGTGGGCTACGGTTCAACTGTTATCCCTAACCGTGGAGCTTGGTTGGAACTTGAAAGTGACTCAAAAGATATCGCCTACACTCGTATCGACCGTACTCGTAAGATTCCATTTACAACCTTGGTTCGTGCACTTGGTTTCTCAGGTGACGATGAAATCTTTGATATCTTTGGTGACAGCGAATTGGTTCGCAACACTGTTGAAAAAGATATCCACAAGAACCCAATGGACTCTCGTACAGACGAAGCCTTGAAAGAAATTTACGAACGCCTTCGTCCAGGTGAGCCTAAGACTGCTGAAAGTTCACGTAGCTTGCTTGTGGCTCGTTTCTTTGACCCACGTCGCTATGACCTAGCAGCAGTTGGTCGTTACAAGATCAATAAAAAACTCAATGTTAAAACACGCTTGCTTAACCAAACTATTGCTGAGCCATTGGTAGACCCTGAAACAGGCGAAATCTTGGTAGAAGCTGGTACAATCATGACTCGTAGCGTGATTGAAAGTATTGAAAGCCATTTGGATGGCGACTTGAACAAGATTGTCTACATTCCAAATGATGCAGCCGTTGTGACTGAGCCAGTTGTTCTTCAAAAATTCAAGGTTGTTGCTCCAACTGATCCAGACCGTGTTGTAACTATTATTGGTAATGCTAATCCAGATGACAAGGTTCGTATCGTCACTCCTGCAGATATCCTTGCTGAGATGAGCTACTTCCTCAACTTGGCTGAAGGACTTGGTCGTGTAGATGATATCGACCATCTTGGAAACCGTCGTATCCGTGCAGTTGGTGAATTGCTTGCTAACCAAGTACGTCTTGGACTTTCTCGTATGGAACGTAATGTCCGTGAACGTATGTCTGTTCAAGATAATGAAGTCTTGACACCACAACAAATCATCAATATTCGTCCTGTAACAGCTGCGGTTAAAGAATTCTTTGGTTCATCACAGTTGTCACAGTTCATGGACCAACACAACCCGCTTTCTGAGTTGTCTCACAAACGCCGTTTGTCAGCCTTAGGACCTGGTGGTTTGACACGTGACCGCGCTGGATATGAAGTACGTGACGTGCACTACACTCACTACGGCCGTATGTGTCCAATCGAGACACCTGAAGGACCTAACATCGGTTTGATCAATAACTTGTCATCTTACGGACACTTGAATAAGTATGGCTTTGTTCAAACACCATACCGTAAAGTTGACCGTGAAACAGGTGTTGTTACGAATGAAATCGTTTGGTTGACAGCCGATGAAGAAGATGAATTTACTGTAGCACAGGCTAATTCTCGTCTGAATGAAGATGGAACATTTGCCGAGAAAGTTGTCATGGGACGTCACCAAGGGGTCAACCAAGAGTATCCAGCTAATGTTGTTGACTATATGGACGTATCACCAAAACAGGTAGTTGCCGTTGCGACAGCATGTATTCCTTTCTTGGAAAACGATGACTCCAACCGTGCCCTTATGGGAGCCAACATGCAACGTCAGGCTGTACCATTGATTAATCCTAAAGCACCTTACGTTGGTACTGGTATGGAATATCAAGCAGCCCACGATTCAGGAGCTGCTGTGATTGCTCAGTATGATGGTAAAGTTACTTACGCAGATGCTGACAAGGTAGAAGTTCGTCGTGAAGATGGTTCATTGGATGTTTATCACATCCAAAAATTCCGTCGTTCAAACTCAGGTACTGCTTACAACCAACGCACTCTCGTAAAAGTTGGAGATGTCGTTGAAAAAGGCGATTTCATTGCTGACGGACCTTCTATGGAAAATGGAGAAATGGCGCTTGGACAAAACCCAATCGTTGCCTACATGACTTGGGAAGGTTACAACTTTGAGGATGCCGTTATCATGAGCGAACGCTTGGTCAAAGACGATGTCTACACATCTGTCCACCTTGAAGAATACGAATCAGAAACACGCGATACAAAGCTTGGGCCTGAAGAAATCACTCGCGAAATTCCAAACGTTGGTGAAGATGCCCTTAAAGACCTTGACGAAATGGGTATTATCCGTATCGGTGCTGAGGTTAAAGAAGGTGATATCCTTGTAGGAAAAGTAACACCTAAGGGTGAGAAAGACCTTTCAGCTGAAGAACGTCTCTTGCACGCTATCTTCGGAGATAAATCTCGTGAAGTGCGTGATACTTCTCTTCGTGTACCACACGGTGCCGATGGTGTCGTTCGTGATGTTAAGATCTTTACACGTGCAAATGGAGATGAACTGCAATCAGGTGTTAATATGCTGGTTCGCGTTTACATCGCTCAAAAACGTAAGATCAAGGTCGGAGATAAGATGGCCGGACGCCACGGAAATAAAGGGGTTGTCTCTCGTATCGTTCCTGTAGAAGACATGCCTTACCTTCCAGATGGGACTCCAGTCGATATCATGCTTAACCCACTTGGGGTACCATCACGTATGAATATCGGTCAGGTTATGGAGCTTCACCTTGGTATGGCTGCTCGTACTCTTGGTATTCACATCGCAACACCAGTCTTTGACGGAGCAAGTTCTGAAGACCTTTGGTCAACTGTTAAAGAAGCAGGTATGGATAGCGATGCCAAAACAATCCTTTACGATGGACGTACTGGGGAACCGTTTGATAACCGTGTTTCTGTCGGAGTCATGTACATGATCAAACTTCACCACATGGTTGACGATAAATTGCACGCGCGTTCTGTCGGACCTTACTCAACTGTTACCCAACAACCACTCGGAGGTAAAGCTCAGTTTGGAGGACAACGTTTTGGTGAGATGGAGGTTTGGGCTCTTGAAGCCTATGGTGCGTCAAATGTTCTTCAAGAAATCTTGACTTACAAGTCTGACGATATCAACGGACGTTTGAAAGCCTATGAAGCTATTACAAAAGGAAAACCAATTCCAAAACCAGGTGTTCCAGAATCCTTCCGAGTTCTTGTCAAAGAATTGCAATCTCTTGGTCTTGACATGCGTGTCCTAGACGAAGATGACCAAGAAGTGGAACTTCGCGACTTGGATGAAGGAATGGACGAAGATGTCATCCACGTAGATGACCTTGAAAAAGCCCGCGAAAAAGCAGCACAAGAGGCTAAAGCAGCCTTTGAAGCTGAAGAAGCTGAGAAAGCAACAAAAGCGGAAGCAACAGAAGAAGCTGCTGAATAAGAAAAAGCAGTTCACTTAGAATAGAAAGGGAAGAAATAGTGGTTGATGTAAATCGTTTTAAAAGTATGCAAATCACCCTAGCTTCTCCAAGTAAAGTCCGTTCATGGTCTTATGGAGAAGTAAAAAAACCTGAAACAATCAATTACCGTACCTTGAAACCAGAACGTGAAGGTCTCTTTGATGAAGTTATCTTTGGACCTACAAAAGACTGGGAATGTGCTTGTGGTAAGTACAAACGCATTCGTTACAGAGGAATTGTTTGTGACCGTTGTGGGGTTGAAGTAACGCGTACGAAAGTTCGTCGTGAGCGTATGGGACATATCGAATTGAAAGCTCCTGTATCTCACATCTGGTACTTCAAGGGGATTCCAAGCCGTATGGGCTTGACCCTTGATATGAGCCCTCGTGCTCTCGAGGAAGTTATCTACTTTGCGGCTTATGTGGTGATTGATCCTAAGGATACCCCACTTGAGCACAAGTCTATCATGACAGAGCGCGAATACCGTGAGCGCTTGCGTGAGTATGGTTATGGATCATTCGTTGCCAAAATGGGTGCCGAAGCTATCCAAGACCTTTTGAAACAAGTAGATCTTGAAAAAGAAATTGCTGAACTCAAAGAAGAGTTGAAAACAGCTACTGGACAAAAGCGTGTCAAAGCCATCCGTCGTTTGGATGTTTTGGATGCCTTTTACAAATCTGGAAACAAACCTGAATGGATGATTCTCAACATCCTTCCAGTTATTCCACCAGATCTTCGTCCAATGTTGCAGTTGGATGGTGGCCGTTTTGCCTCATCTGACTTGAACGATCTTTACCGCCGTGTTATCAACCGTAACAACCGTTTGGCTCGTTTGCTTGAGTTGAATGCACCAGGTATCATCGTTCAAAATGAGAAGCGTATGCTTCAAGAAGCAGTTGACGCTTTGATTGACAATGGTCGTCGTGGTCGTCCAATCACAGGACCAGGTAGCCGTCCATTGAAATCATTGAGCCACATGCTTAAAGGTAAACAAGGACGCTTCCGTCAAAACTTGCTCGGTAAACGTGTTGACTTCTCAGGACGTTCTGTTATCGCCGTTGGTCCAACTCTTAAGATGTACCAATGTGGTGTGCCACGTGAAATGGCGATCGAGCTCTTTAAACCATTCGTGATGCGTGAAATTGTTGCCCGTGATATCGTGCAAAACGTCAAAGCTGCTAAACGCTTGGTGGAACGCGGAGATGAGCGTATCTGGGATATTCTTGAAGAAGTGATTAAAGAACACCCAGTGCTTTTGAACCGCGCACCGACCCTTCACCGTTTGGGTATCCAAGCTTTCGAGCCGGTCTTGATTGATGGTAAGGCCCTTCGCTTGCACCCACTTGTCTGTGAAGCCTACAATGCCGACTTTGACGGGGACCAAATGGCCATCCACGTACCACTTTCAGAAGAAGCCCAAGCAGAAGCTCGTATCCTCATGCTAGCTGCTGAGCACATCTTGAACCCGAAAGATGGTAAACCAGTTGTTACTCCATCTCAGGACATGGTTTTGGGTAACTACTACTTGACCATGGAAGAAGCTGGTCGTGAAGGTGAAGGAATGGTCTTCAAAGACCGTGACGAAGCAGTTATGGCTTACCGTAATGGTTATGTTCACCTTCACTCACGTGTTGGTATCGCAACAGACAGCCTCAACAAACCTTGGACAGAAGAGCAAAAACACAAGGTCTTGCTTACAACAGTTGGTAAAATCCTCTTCAACGACATCATGCCAGAGGGTCTACCATACTTGCAAGAACCAAACAATGCCAACTTGACAGAAGGCGTTCCAGCTAAATACTTCTTGCCACTTGGTGGAGATATCAAGGAAGCTATCAACAATCTTGAACTTAACCCTCCATTCAAGAAGAAAAACCTTGGAAATATCATCGCTGAAATCTTCAAACGTTTCCGTACGACAGAAACTTCTGCCCTACTTGACCGTATGAAGAACCTCGGTTACCACCACTCAACTCTTGCAGGATTGACAGTGGGTATTGCCGATATCCCAGTCGTTGATGACAAGGCTGAAATCATTGAAGAATCACACAAACGTGTAGAACAAATCACAAAACAATTCCGTCGTGGTATGATCACAGACGACGAGCGTTATAATGCTGTTACAGCTGAATGGCGTGCTGCCCGTGAAAAACTAGAGAAACGCTTGATTGCCAACCAAGATCCTAAGAACCCAATCGTTATGATGATGGACTCTGGAGCCCGTGGTAACATCTCAAACTTCTCACAACTTGCCGGAATGCGTGGTCTGATGGCAGCTCCGAACGGACGTATCATGGAATTGCCAATCCTTTCAAACTTCCGCGAAGGTTTGTCAGTACTCGAAATGTTCTTCTCAACTCACGGTGCGCGTAAAGGTATGACCGATACGGCCCTTAAGACAGCCGACTCAGGTTACTTGACTCGTCGTTTGGTTGACGTTGCCCAAGACGTTATCATCCGTGAGGACGACTGTGGAACAGACCGTGGTCTCCTTATCCGTTCTATCGCAGAAGGAAAAGAGATGATCGAGTCTCTAGAAGAACGTCTCAACGGTCGTTACACTAAGAAAACCGTTAAACATCCAGAAACTGGTGCAGTGATTATCGGTCCAAATGAGTTGATTACAGAAGACAAGGCGCGTGAAATTGTCAATGCTGGTGTGGAAGAAGTGACTATCCGCTCTGTATTTACATGTAACACTCGTCATGGTGTATGCCGTCACTGTTATGGTATCAACTTGGCGACTGGTGATGCGGTTGAAGTTGGTGAAGCAGTTGGTACAATCGCTGCCCAATCTATCGGGGAACCTGGTACACAGCTTACAATGCGTACCTTCCACACGGGTGGGGTTGCCTCAAATACCGATATCACTCAGGGTCTTCCTCGTGTCCAAGAAATCTTTGAAGCCCGCAATCCTAAAGGGGAAGCGGTTATCACAGAGGTTAAAGGACAAGTTACTGCTATCGAAGAAGATGCATCAACTCGTACTAAGAAAGTCTTTGTTAAGGGTGAAACTGGCGAAGGTGAGTACGTCGTTCCATTTACAGCTCGTATGCGTGTTGAGGTTGGAGACCAAGTAGCGCGTGGTGCTGCTTTGACAGAAGGTTCTATCCAACCAAAACGTCTCCTTGCAGTTCGTGATGTCTTGTCAGTTGAAACTTATCTTCTCGGTGAAGTGCAAAAAGTTTACCGTAGCCAAGGGGTAGAAATCGGTGACAAACACATCGAGGTAATGGTTCGTCAAATGATCCGTAAAGTTCGTGTCATGGATCCAGGTGACACAGATCTTCTCATGGGTACCCTCATGGATATCAATGACTTTACAGATGCCAACAAAGATGTTCTTATCGCAGGTGGAGTTCCAGCGACAGGTCGCCCAGTTCTTATGGGAATTACCAAAGCCTCACTTGAAACAAACAGTTTCTTGTCAGCGGCTTCCTTCCAGGAAACAACTCGTGTCCTTACTGACGCAGCTATCCGTGGTAAGAAAGACCATCTCCTTGGACTTAAAGAAAATGTTATCATCGGTAAGATCATCCCAGCAGGTACTGGTATGGCCCGTTACCGTAACCTTGAACCACAAGCTATCAACGAAGAAGAATACCTTAATCCTCCAGTAGAGGAAGAAGGAAATGAAGAAACAACAGAAGTAGTTGTGGATACTGTCGTTGAAACTGTGGAAGAAACAGTAGAATAAAAGAGAATGAGAGAGCCTTCGGGTTCTCTTTCTATTTTCTGAAAACTTTCTCCATTTTTCCATGAAATGTGGTAAAATAAAAGAAAGAAGCTGACAAAGGAGACGGGTATGGAACAAACATTTTTTATCATTAAACCAGACGGTGTAAAAAGAGGATTAGTGGGTGAGGTGTTGAAACGCATCGAACAACGTGGATTGACAATCGAAAAATTGGAGTTGCGTACAAAGGTTTCAGAAGAGTTGATTGACCAGCACTATCAGAACTTGGTTGACCAAAGTTTTTACCCACCGATTCGTGAATTCATGACTTCAGGACCAGTTCTTGTGGGCATCATTTCTGGTCCTAAAGTAATCGAAATTTGGCGGACTATGATGGGTGCGACTCGTCCAGAAGAAGCTTTACCAGGAACTATTCGAGGTGATTTTGCAAAAGCTGCTGGAGAAAATGAGGCTATCCAAAATGTTGTACATGGTTCAGATTCAGAAGAGTCAGCTAAGCGAGAAATTGCTCTTTGGTTTGAGGAAAAATAGCAAAAGTTTGATGTAAGGGTTACCTGCATCAAACTTTTTTGCATTTTAGAGTAGAAAACTGACAGTTGAGAAATATTTTAGCAATTGTGAGGATTTCTAGCCTATAATAAGAGCAAGTAAGGGAGGAAGAATGATGGAAAAAATGAAAAAGCAAATTCAAGTTTTGTTATTGTTTACGATTTTTGGTATCAGTAGCTGTTCTTGTTTAAGTTTATCGACTTGGTCCTTGGTGTTAAATCAAAACTGCTTCTATTATTTAGTTGGCATGTTGCTTCTTGCCAGTATTGGTGCAGGGCTAAACTATTATAGAGGGCAGGGAAATCAACATTATTCAGTTTTTAAAGAAGATAAGCAACAATTCTTGTATAGCCTATTGCTCTTAGTAAATATTTTGGGTTTAGCCTTAATTGTTATAGAACATATCCTTTCAGGAAATACTTCCGTAGAAGGGTTTGTGGAAGCCTTTCTACCGAGTTTCTTTTTCTTATTTGGTATTGATTTGTTAGTTTTTCTGCCGATTCAGAAGTATGTAAATGGATTGAAAAAGATTTTTGGAAAGAAGGAAATGTGTTTTATTAGTGGATTAGCTATTCTAATCTTTCTCAGAAATCCTTGGATGCTATTATCCATGACCTTTTATATTGCCTTGGGAATGCTATTTCTAGAACTGTTGGTGCCAAAAGTCATTCGTTGGGAAGTTTCATTTTACAGTCATTTGATGAGAGATATCTTGTTAGTTGTCTTTTTACTGTTCCTATTTTAAGATCATAACAAGGATTGGCTCAAGTTTTTAATTCATAATATGGAATTCAGAGATAATACCTAGACAAAGAACAAGTTTTTGGTATAATAGAAACATGTACACTAAAAACGAAGAAGAGTTACAGTCCTTAGGGGAACGTTTGGGCTATTTATTAGAAAAGAATGATGTCTTAATTCTAACTGGAGAGCTTGGAGCAGGCAAAACGACCTTTACAAAAGGTCTTGCTAAAGGATTACAGATTACTCAGATGATTAAGAGTCCAACCTACACTATCGTAAGAGAGTATGAAGGTCGTCTTCCTCTTTATCATTTAGATGTTTACCGCATTGAGGGGGATGCTGATTCTATTGATTTAGATGAGTTTCTCTTTGGTGGCGGGGTGACTGTCATCGAGTGGGGACATCTTTTAGGTGATGCCTTACCAGATACTTATTTAGAATTGGAAATTCTAAAAGAAGAAGACGGTCGCAGGCTGAATTTCCAAGCAAAGGGTTTACGTGCAGAAAAACTCTTAGAGGAGCTTCAACATGGAGTATGAGTTGCTCATTAGGGAAGCAGAAGTTGAAGATGCGGCTGAGTTAGTATCATTTTTAAATCGTGTCAGTGTAGAAACAGATTTTACCAGTCTGGACAGGGATGGCATTTTGATGACAGATACTGAGATGGAGTTGTTTTTGGATAAACAGGCTCATTCAGAAAATCAAATCACTTTACTAGCCTTGCTGAATGATGAAATTGCTGGTATTGTAAATATTACAGCTGACCAGCGCAAGAGAGTTCGGCATATTGGAGATCTCTTCATTGTGATTGGTAAGAAGTATTGGAATAATGGACTGGGGAGTTTGTTACTTGAAGAAGTTGTAGAATGGGCGCAGGCTAGTGGCATTCTTCGTCGACTTCAACTCACTGTCCAAACTCGTAATCAGGCTGCAGTTCATTTATATCAAAAGAATGGTTTTGTCATTGAAGGTAGACAAGATCGCGGTGCGTACATAGAAGAAGGGAAATTTATAGATGTTTACCTGATGGGTAGACTGATAGATTGATAGTAATATGGTTAAAAAAATTATTGGAATGGTGCTAGCTTTTCTAGCTGTGACAGTTTTGGGTGTCGGTGTTTTTGCTTATACCATTTATCAGCAAGGCACACAAACCTTATCAAAGACCTATAAAAAAATAGGGGAAGAAACCAATGTTATTGAGGCGACTGAACCCTTAACGATCCTTTTAATGGGGGTTGATACTGGAAACGTAGAACGAACTGACCCTTGGGAGGGAAATAGTGATTCCATGATTCTCTTAACGGTTAATCCGCATACGAAAAAAACAACGATGTTGAGTTTGGAACGTGATATCTTGACTAAAATTCAGCATAAAGATGGTAGTGTTGAGGAAGCTAAACTAAATGCCGCCTACGCTGGTGGTGGTGCGGAATTGGCAATCTCAACTATCCAGAAAATGATGAATATTCATATCGATCGTTACGTTATGGTGAATATGCAGGGGCTGCAACAATTGGTTGATGCAGTTGGCGGGGTGACTGTAAATAATACACTCGGT
Organism: Streptococcus mitis; assembly: GCF_003942685.1. Taxonomy (GTDB): domain Bacteria; phylum Bacillota; class Bacilli; order Lactobacillales; family Streptococcaceae; genus Streptococcus; species Streptococcus mitis_CD. The sequence goes on from NZ_RJNR01000001.1 coordinate 244,335, forward strand.
TTTCCAATTTCGATTACTGACCAGGAAGAATTTAATAAAATTTCCATTGGTGTTGGACAGCAAACTCTAAATGGTGAAGAAGCGCTTGTTTATTCTCGCATGCGCTACCAAGATCCAGAAGGGGACTACGGACGTCAGAAGCGTCAGCGTGAAGTCATTCAAAAGGTTGTTGAAAAAGTTCTTAGCTTGAATAGTGTTAGTCACTATCAGTCTATCTTAAAAGCCCTAAGTACCAATATGCAGACCAACATTGATTTATCAGCGAAAAGTATTCCACAATTACTTGGTTATCAAGATTCCTTCAAGAATATTGAAACACATCAATTGCGAGGAGAAGATGCTGAACTTCAGGGCATTTCTTACCAGATTGTGACAACTGAGCATATGTTAGAAATGCAAAATCTCTTACGTCGTTCACTAGGTAAAGAGGAAGTAACTGAAGTAGAAACCAATGCTGTGTTATACGAAGCAATTCTTGGAAGAACTGCTACACCAACGAATGCTTCAAGTGTAGAAATAGAACAAAATTAATAATGAAATCGTGGGAAATTTCCTGCGATTTTTTCAAAAAAATACGAATAGATAGGTAGGAGGAAACATGAAAGCAGAAATCATTGCTGTTGGAACAGAGATTTTGACAGGACAGATTGTTAATACCAATGCCCAGTTTTTGTCGGAAAAACTAGCAGAGATTGGGGTAGATGTATATTTTCAGACCGCTGTAGGAGACAATGAAGCTCGTCTCTTATCCCTGCTTGAGATTGCCAGTCAACGTAGCAGTCTGGTGATTTTGACAGGTGGTTTGGGGCCAACTGAGGACGATCTAACCAAACAAACCCTAGCTAAATTTTTAGGGAAAGAATTAGTCTTCGATCCTCAGGCTCAGGAGAAGTTGGATGTCTTTTTTGCCCAGCGACCAGACTATGCCCGAACACCGAATAACGAAAGACAAGCTCAAATTGTAGAGGGAGCGACTCCACTGCCCAACGAAACAGGACTGGCTGTGGGAGGTATTTTGGAAGTCAATGGAGTGACCTACGTCGTCCTTCCAGGTCCACCAAGTGAATTGAAACCGATGGTCTTAAACCAACTTCTACCCAAGTTGATGACGGGGAGTAAGCTATATTCCCGAGTTCTTCGTTTCTTTGGGATTGGCGAAAGTCAGCTGGTTACGATTTTGGCTGATTTAATTGATAATCAGACCGATCCTACCTTGGCACCTTATGCCAAGACAGGAGAAGTCACTCTGCGTCTGTCAACAAAAGCTAGCAGCCAAGAAGAGGCGAATCAAACGCTGGATATCTTGGAAAATCAAATCTTGGACCACCAGACTTTCGAAGGAATTTCTTTACGAGATCTTTGTTATGGTTATGGGGAAGAAACTAGTTTAGCTAGTATTGTGGTAGAAGAACTGAAAAAGCAAGGGAAAACCATCACGGCTGCAGAGAGTTTGACGGCAGGTCTTTTCCAAGCTACTGTAGCTGATTTTTCAGGAGCTTCAAGTATATTTAAGGGTGGTTTCGTGACCTATAGCTTGGAGGAAAAATCAAAGATGTTGGATATTCCTGTCAAGGATTTGGAAGAGCACGGTGTGGTGTCTGAATTTACAGCTCAGAAGATGGCTGAGCAGGCGCGAAGCAAGACCCAGTCAGATTTTGGCCTTAGTTTGACTGGAGTGGCAGGACCAGATAGCCTAGAAGGGCACCCAGCTGGGACAGTCTTCATAGGCTTGGCTCAAGAGCATGGAACTGAAGTCATCAAGGTTAATATTGGAGGCAGAAGTCGAGCAGATGTACGGCACATTGCGGTTATGCATGCCTTTAACCTAGTTCGCAAGGCTTTATTAAGTGACTAACTTTTGATATAATAGTAGATAGGTCTGAGGACCATTAGAATGTAGGAGAATAGAATGGCGAAAAAACCAAAAAAATTAGATGAAATTTCAAAAAAATTCGGGGCAGAACGTGAAAAAGCCTTGAATGATGCTCTTAAATTGATTGAGAAAGACTTTGGTAAAGGTTCAATCATGCGTTTGGGTGAACGTGCAGAGCAAAAAGTGCAAGTGATGAGCTCAGGTTCCTTGGCTCTTGATATTGCCCTTGGTTCAGGTGGTTATCCTAAGGGACGTATCATTGAAATCTATGGGCCAGAGTCATCTGGTAAGACAACGGTTGCCCTTCATGCAGTTGCGCAAGCGCAAAAAGAAGGTGGGATTGCAGCCTTTATCGATGCGGAGCATGCCCTTGATCCAGCTTATGCTGCGGCTCTTGGGGTCAATATTGACGAATTGCTCTTGTCACAACCAGACTCAGGAGAGCAAGGTCTTGAGATTGCAGGAAAATTGATTGACTCAGGAGCCGTGGATCTTGTCGTAGTCGACTCAGTTGCTGCCCTTGTACCTCGTGCGGAAATTGATGGAGATATCGGAGATAGCCACGTTGGTTTGCAGGCTCGTATGATGAGTCAGGCCATGCGTAAACTTGGTGCTTCTATTAATAAAACAAAAACTATTGCCATCTTTATCAACCAATTGCGTGAAAAAGTTGGGGTTATGTTTGGAAATCCAGAAACAACTCCTGGTGGACGTGCTTTGAAATTCTACGCTTCAGTGCGTTTGGATGTTCGTGGAAGCACACAAATCAAGGGAACTGGTGACCAAAAAGATACCAATGTCGGTAAAGAAACTAAGATCAAGGTCGTGAAAAATAAGGTGGCTCCACCATTTAAGGAAGCCTTCGTTGAAATCATGTACGGAGAAGGGATTTCTAAGACTGGTGAGCTCTTGAAGATCGCAAGCGATTTGGATATCATCAAAAAAGCAGGAGCTTGGTATTCTTACAAGGATGAGAAAATTGGGCAAGGTTCTGAAAATGCTAAGAAATACTTGGCAGATAACCCAGAAGTCTTTGATGAGATTGATCATCAAGTCCGTGTTCAATTTGGTTTGATTGATGGAGAAGAAGCTGCTGAAAGCAAAAAAGATGAAGCAGTTCAAGCAGACTCTGTGAATGAAGAAGTAACTCTTGACCTAGGCGATGAGCTTGAAATCGAAATTGAAGAATAAGCTGTCAAAGTAGTGGAGGAATCCACTGCTTTTTCGATTCTTTGTTCTGATTTTCCGCTCACGCATAGTTTGCTGTTTCTTGTCGCTCCTCTAGAAAGCTGATATAATAGCCTTATGAATAAAAAACGAACAGTGGACCTGATACATGGTCCTATTCTTCCCTCGCTCTTAAGCTTCGTTTTCCCAATCTTGCTATCCAATATTTTTCAACAGCTCTATAATACTGCTGATGTCTTGATTGTTGGGCGTTTTCTTGGTCAAGAATCCTTGGCTGCAGTAGGAGCGACGACAGCGATTTTTGACCTGATTGTAGGTTTTACTCTTGGTGTTGGCAATGGGATGGGGATTGTCATTGCCCGTTATTACGGGGCTCGAAATTTCACTAAAATAAAGGAAGCAGTAGCAGCCACCTGGATTTTAGGTGCACTTTTGAGTGTTGTAGTGATGCTGATGGGTTTTCTGGGACTGTATCCTCTTTTACAGTACCTAGATACTCCTGCTGAAATACTCCCTCAATCTTATCAATATATATCTATGATTGTAACCTGTGTCGGTGTTAGCTTCGCTTATAATCTCTTTGCAGGTTTGTTGCGATCTATTGGGGACAGTTTAGCTGCCCTTGGATTTTTGATTTTTTCTGCCTTGGTTAATGTGGTTCTGGATCTCTATTTTATTACGCAATTGCATCTTGGAGTTCAATCTGCGGGACTTGCGACTATTATCTCACAAGGATTATCAGCGGTTTTATGCTTTTATTATATCCGTAAGAGCGTGCCAGAACTTTTGCCTCAGTTTAAGCATTTCAAATGGGACAAGGACTTATATTCGGATCTTTTGGAGCAAGGTTTGGCTATGGGATTGATGAGTTCGATTGTATCTATCGGCAGTGTGATTTTACAGTCTTCTGTTAATACCTTTGGTGCAGTGATTATTAGTGCCCAGACGGCGGCTCGACGCATTATGGCCTTCGCCCTTCTTCCTATGACCGCTATTTCCGCTTCGATGACGACCTTTGCTTCTCAGAATTTAGGTGCTAAGCGCCCAGACCGCATTGTTCAAGGTCTTCGAATCGGCAGTCGTTTAAGTATATCCTGGGCAGTTTTTGTTTGTATCTTCCTCTTTTTTGCCAGTCCAGCATTGGTTTCCTTCTTGGCTAGTTCGACAGATGATTACTTGATAGAAAATGGAAGTCTCTATCTGCAAATCAGTTCAGCCTTTTATCCTATTTTGAGTCTCTTATTGATTTATCGCAATTGTTTGCAGGGTTTGGGGCAAAAGATCCTTCCTCTAGTTTCTAGCTTTATAGAACTAATCGGGAAAATCGCTTTTGTGGTTTTGATTATTCCTTGGGCAGGCTATAAGGGAGTTATCCTTTGCGAACCCTTTATCTGGGTTGCCATGACCATTCAGCTGTACTTCTCACTGTTCCGTCACCCCTTGATAAAAGAAGGCAAGGCGATATTGGTAACCAAAGTGCAATCCTAGTTGGATTTACTGAATAAAATCCATTTCCTCTAGTGAAAATCGAAAAAACTTGTGTTATAATAAGAAAGATTAAAATGTGAAAAAAGGAGATTCCTAATGGGACGTAAATGGGCCAATATCGTAGCCAAGAAAACGGCTAAAGATGGAGCTAACTCTAAAGTATATGCAAAATTTGGTGTAGAAATCTATGTAGCAGCTAAAAAAGGTGATCCAGATCCAGAATCAAACTCAGCCTTGAAATTCGTTATCGACCGTGCTAAACAAGCGCAAGTGCCAAAACACGTTATTGATAAAGCGATTGATAAAGCAAAAGGGAACACAGATGAAACCTTTACAGAAGGACGTTACGAAGGTTTTGGACCAAATGGTTCTATGCTGATTGTTGATACTTTGACTTCAAATGTCAACCGTACAGCGGCTAATGTCCGTGCAGCCTTTGGTAAAAACGGCGGAAACATGGGTGCTTCAGGTTCGGTTTCATACCTCTTCGATAACAAGGGTGTTATTGTATTTGCAGGTGAAGATGCGGATGCAGTCTTTGAGCAATTGCTAGAAGCAGATGTGGATGTGGATGATGTAGAAGCAGAAGAAGGTACAATCACAGTTTACACAGCTCCAACTGACCTTCACAAGGCTATCGTTGCCCTTCGTGAGTCAGGTGTCGAAGAATTCCAAGTTACTGAATTGGAAATGATTCCTCAGTCAGAAGTGGAATTGTCAGGGGATGACCTTGAAACTTTTGAAAAACTTTACAGCGTTCTTGAAGACGACGAAGACGTACAAAAGATCTACACAAACGTAGATGGATTCTAATAGAAAAACGAACAGTTTTAATAGCTGTTCGTTTTTTTGATATTTGAACTTAGACTCAGGTTTCAGAATCGTTTTGTTGCTTGCTTTTTTCTAGACCTAGACCGACTGCATGTTTTTGGACGAGCAAGAGCTGTCCATTGTCATCTTTTGCAAAAGTTAAGGTAACAGTCTTAGTCTTGTCTCCAATAGAGATATAGGTGATTTTTTTCGTATTGTAATCCCCAAGAGTGAAGTCAAAATCGGAATCTGGCTTTCCGTGTTTGTTGATAATATCCTCGTAGGTGGTACCACCTTTTCCTTTGTTGTCAGGGTCACCTTCGATTAAGGCATCGAACTGTTCTTGTGTCCATGCGAAGGTATCGTCTGTCAAGCCGCTTTTTTCTTCGCGTTCCATTGAGGCACTCGTATCCATGTAGGAACGGTTAAACTCCTTGGCATACTCTTTGTAGACATCAGCGTATAGTGCCTGAGTCGTAAAGAAAAGTACAACAGAGGCAACTGCCAGGGATGTTCCGATAATAGCCATTGTTTTCCGTTTTTTGAGGTTGACGATAAGGCCAATAATCCCCAAGATAAATGCGACGATGGCGATGAACAACGATAGATAGTTAATAAACGGGATCCAGGATCCTAAAAGTGCGATGGCTCCAAAAATGGTTGCTAAGATTCCTAAAACTCTTTCTTCTTCTGGTTTCATTTGAAAGTTTTCTCCCTTCATTGAGTGAATGGATTTCTATCCACAGTAGTTAGCGCTTATTATATAAAAGATATTGCCTAATGTCAATTTAAACTAAGATAGTTCTCATGAAAACTTTTTTCTTGACATCTTTTCTGAAAATGGTAAAATAGTTCTCATGAAAACTTATTTAGTTCCTAGGAGAACTAAATACAAGGGTTAGAAAGGAGCAATTATGGATAAACCGATGTTGGTCTTTAAGCGTTTTAGTCATCAGATTCATCTGATGGTACAAAGGGAAGCAAAACGTTGTGGTATTGAATTTATGGGTGGACCGCAAGGTCAGGTTGTACGTTTTTTGGATATCCGTGAGGAAAACCAAGACTTGGTCTTGATTAAAGATATTGAGAAGGAACTCAATATTAGCAAGTCTGTTGCTAGTAACTTGGTCAAGCGTATGGTGCAAAATGGTCTGGTAGAATTGGAGGCGAGTTCTAGCGATAAGCGGGCTAAGTTTGTTCGTCTGACGGAAAAATCGCGTTCTCAAATGCAAGAATTTAAGGCCTTTTTTAAACGCATAGACAAGCAGTTGTTGGCAGACGTAGATGAAGGCGAATTACTGATTTTTGAGAAAGTCCTCAATCAATTACAGGAAAATATCAAGAGAATAGGAGGAGATAATGAAGAAATTAGCAAAACGAATTAGTAGAAAAGAATGGGGGATGATTTTACTAGCCATTCTCTTTACCTGCTTTTCGGTTTATCTAGAGTTGGAAGTGCCGACCTATATCTCTAAAATCACGGATTTACTGGGAACTCAGGCTACCAATTTGGATGAGTTATGGCAACCAGCAGGTATGATGGTGGGCATGTCCTTTCTAGCCTTCTTATCCGCAGTCGCAGTTGGATTTTTTGCATCCAGAGTGGCTGCTTCTTACACTAGTAGGCTGAGAAGTGATATTTTTAACCGAGTTTTAGACTACTCACAGACAGAGATTAAGAAATTCTCTATTCCCAGTCTCCTAACTCGTACCACTAATGATATTACTCAAGTTCAGATGCTGATCACCATGGGCTTGCAAGTGGTTACGCGTGGTCCAATTATGGCTATCTGGGCTATCGGGAAGATTTTAGGTCATTCAGAATACTGGCTCTGGGCTGTACTTGTGGCAGTGATTGTCAACGTTTTGATGACGACCGTTTTGATGACACTAGCCTTTCCAAAACAGTCCTTGATTCAAAGTCTGACTGATAAACTGAACAGTATCACTCGCGAGAGTTTAACAGGTATTCGCGTTGTTCGTGCCTACAATGCTGAAAAGTACCAAGATGAAAAATTTGCAGCAGCAAATGATGAACTGACACGCTTGAATTTGTTTGTCAATCGTCTCATGGCCATTTTGAATCCCATCATGATGGGGATTTCAAGTGGTTTGAGTGTGGCGATTTACTGGATTGGTGCCTATGTGATTAACGATGCTGCTCCGACAGCGCGTCTGCCTCTCTTTAGTGACATGGTTGTTTTCATGTCTTATGCCATGCAGGTTGTTATGGGCTTCCTTCTCATGGGGGCGCTCTTTATCGTTCTTCCCCGAACTATGGTCTCTGCCAAGCGGATTAATCAGGTTCTAGATTTGCATTCTTCTATCCAAAACCCTGCTCAAGTGCAGCTGGCTGATGAAAATCTCAAAGGTCAGGTCGAATATAAGGATGTGACCTTCCGCTATGCGGCAAATTCGGAGGCGGTTATCGAGCATGTTAGCTTTAGAGCAGAAGCTGGTCAAACAGTGGCCTTTATTGGGTCGACAGGTTCTGGTAAATCAACTCTGGTCAATCTGATTCCACGATTCTACGATGTGTCAGAAGGAGAAATTCTGGTGGACGGTGTCAATGTTCAAGGCTGTGCCTTAGAAGATTTGCGCAACAAGGTTGGTTATATTCCTCAGAAAGCGGTTCTCTTTTCAGGGGATGTCAAGGGTAATTTAGACTTTGGACAGAGTCAAGAAACACCGCTTAATGAACAAGCTATGTGGCAAGCCTTGGAATTGGCCCAGTCTAAGAACTTTATCGAAGACAAGGAAGCGGGCTTAGAGTCAGAAGTGGCCCAAGGAGGAACCAACTTCTCAGGTGGACAAAGACAGCGTCTGGCCATTGCGCGTGCCTTGGCTCGGAAACCAGAAATCCTCATCTTTGATGACTCCTTCTCAGCCTTGGATTACAAGACAGACCGTGTCCTACGCCAAGAGCTAGCAGAGAAAACAAAGTCTATGACCAAGCTCATCGTAGCACAGCGTATTTCAACGATTATGGATGCAGATTTGATTTTGGTCTTGGATCAAGGAAAAGTAGTGGGACAAGGCACCCACAAGGAACTTCTAGCTAATAACGAAGTTTACCAAGAAATTGCCTATTCACAACTATCGAAGGAGGAATTGGAACATGGAAAATAAGAAAATGTCTCTTTGGAAACAGAGTAAACCCTATCTTGCAGGTCTCCAGTTTGCCCTTCTTATAGCCTTTCTAGCAACAATCTTATCCAATATCATTACTGTTTATGGTCCAACCCGCATCAAGGAAATGACTAATATTATTGCCAGTGGTTTGGAAACAAGTGTGGATGTCGCGGCGGTTGCAGCTATTGGTAGTTTTTTGGCCGTCATCTATGTGATTGGGCTTCTATCAAATTATTTGCAAGCCTTTCTGTTTACAACAGCCATACAACGTTTTTCAGAGCGTTTGAGAACAGCGATTGCAGAGAAAATTAATCGTCTTCCATTGGGGTATTTTGATGGACATTCTCAAGGAGATACCTTGTCTCGTGTAACCAATGACGTTGACACTGCAGCCCAGTCCCTCAATCAAAGTCTGGGAACAGTTCTTTCATCCACTTTACTGGTCGTGGCCGTCTTGGTAACCATGTTTGGGATGAACTGGATTTTAGCCTTGGTGACGGTTGTTTCAACTCTAATCGGTTTTGCTTTCGTGTCCGTTTTTATGGGCAAATCGCAGGGATTCTTTAAGAGTCAGCAACAGGATTTGGCGGCTGTCAATGGCTATGTGGAGGAAATGTACTCTGGCCATAATGTGGTGACCAGTTATAATGCTATCGAGAGCACGAAAGAAGAGTTTGCGAAATTAAACAATCGTCTGTATGATAGTATCTGGAAATCTCAATTTATTTCAGGGATTATGATGCCGATTATGATGTTTATTGGTAACTTTAGCTATGCCTTGGTGATTATCGTTGGTGCAGCCTTGACCTTGAATGGGCAGATTAGCATCGGGATTATCGTTGCCTTTATGGCCTACGTTCGTATCTTTTCTCAGCCTCTTTCACAAATCGCCCAAGGGATTACTAGTCTGCAACAGGCTAGCGCAGCCATGGGGCGTGTCTTCGAATTCTTAGGTGAAGAGGAAATGGAAGATGAATCCCATAAAGAAAGACAATTGAGCGATATGAAAGGTCAAGTAGTCTTTGAACGAGTCTCCTTTGGTTACACACCAGAGCGAACTATTATCCATGACTTTTCTGCGACGGCTCATGCAGGTCAAAAGGTTGCCATTGTCGGACCGACCGGAGCTGGGAAGACAACCATTGTCAATCTTTTGATGAAGTTTTATGAGATTGATAAAGGAAGTATCCGCATCGATGGCGTGGATACCAAGGAAATGAAGCGTTCGGAAGTACATGATGCCTTTTCAATGGTCTTGCAGGACACTTGGCTCTTTGAAGGGACCATTCGCGACAATCTCATCTATAACCAAACAGGTATTAGTGATGAGCGTGTGATTGAAGCCAGCAAGGCTGTGGGGATTCACCACTTTATCATGACCCTACCAGATGGTTACGATACCGTCTTGGATGATACAGTGACCTTGTCTGTCGGGCAAAAACAACTCTTGACCATTGCTCGTGCTTTGCTGAAAGATGCGCCGCTCTTGATTTTAGATGAGGCGACCTCTTCGGTTGATACTCGGACGGAAGAATTAATCCAGAAAGCCATGGATCGTTTGATGGAAGGCAGAACTTCCTTTGTCATCGCCCACCGCTTGTCTACTATCCGAAATGCTGACTTGATTCTTGTCATGAAAGATGGAAATATCATCGAGCAAGGAAATCATGATGAGCTAATGGCGCAAGCTGGCTTCTATGCTGATTTGTATAACAGTCAATTTACAGAAGACCAAGCAGAAGAATAAACCAAAAGAAGGCTTGACGGCCTTCTTTTTCTGCACTATACTAGAAGACAAGTGCTTCCCTGCAAGCAATACTCTTCGAAAATCTCTTTAAACCGCGGCAGCTTCGCCTTGCTGTAGGTATATGTTATTGACTCCGTCAGTCTTATTTACAATCTCAAAGCAGTGCTTTGAGCAGTCTGCAGCTAGCTTCCTAGTTTGCTCTCTGATTTTCATTGAGTATAAAATTTGAGTAAGTAATGAGAAAATATATGAAAAATTATCAAGAATGGTATGCCCACATTGCTGCTAACATTAAAAATAAGCCCTTTCTTCTGAGCTTGTTAAGAACTTTTAATCGCTTCATGACAGTAGTTGTGCCTATAGTCTATCTGACCTTGTTAACTACTATCTATTTCCGAGAAGGATTTGGGAAACAAGTCTTGATGTATGTGTTTATCCCTGCATCAGGTTTTGTGATTTTGTCCTTTCTTCGTAAGAAAATCAATGCCCCTAGGCCTTATGAAGTTTGGGAAATTGTCCCGCTACTAGACAGAGATAGTCCTGGTCAGTCTATGCCCAGTCGTCATGTCTTTTCAGCAACCATTATATCCATGGCTTGCTTTCATGCTAGTTTATCTGTAGGGGTTATCTTGTTGGTTTTGTCAGCCTTTCTCGGTCTAGTGAGAGTATTAGGGGGAGTGCATTATCCCAAGGATGTAGTGGTTGGCTATATGTGTGCTCTTGTGTGGGGTGTGATTTTCTTTCTATGTTGACCTGTAACTTAAGGTGGTCCTAGAACCACTTACGGGTCTAAAGTAACCACTTGCTTTTTTGCTCTTGTTTTCTTATTTTAGCTTTGATATAGTAGAGTCAGAAAGGAGATGGAATGAAGTTACGAATCGAAATTGACAGCAATATAGAGGAAACTGAAATTATCATCAAGGCAACGGCTTTGACAGATGAGATTGCGGATTTACAGCGCCTCTTGCAAGAGTCCAAGTCTCCTCGGTTGATTTTTTACAAGGGAACAGGTGAATATTATCTGGACTTATCGGAAATTCTCTTCTTTGAGACGGAAGGTAGCAAGATTTACGCCCATACCCAGAAAGATGCCTACGAGGTTCGACTTAAACTCTATGAGTTAGAGTCTATCCTTCCTCGCTATTTTAGTCGAGTATCCAAGTCAACTATCGCAAATATCCGTCAGGTTTATTCGGTGGACAAGTCCTTTTCAGGAACAGGCACCATTTCCTTTTACCAGACCCACAAGGAGGTTCATGTCTCACGACATTACCAATCCCTCCTAAAAGAAAATCTAAGAAACATGAGGTAAGAACATGAAAAAGAAAGCATTTGGTATTGTGTTGCTGGTTTTAGCAGCATGGATTTTGTTACAAGGAAATTTTGGTATTCCTTCTTTGGATGGTAAAATATGGCCTTTACTTGGTATCGTCTTTTTTGCCTACCAGTCAGTTGAATCTTTGCTTCGTCGTCACCTGACATCAGCAGTTTTTACAGCTCTAGTAGCAGTAATGATTGCAAATCATTTTTATAACATTTTACCTATCCCAAATCAGTCTCTATTTTGGGCTAGTATCTTAGCAGTGCTAGGTGTTGGCTATCTCACTCACTCAAGTAAGTTTTGGAACGGGAAAAAATGGTGGTATGACGGTGAAAAGACCATTCTGACAGACAAGGAAGTCGCTTTTGGAAGTGGGACTTTCTATAAACAAGATCAAGATCTTGTAGAAGACCAAGTAGAAGTTGCTTTTGGAAATGCAAAAATCTACTATGACAATGCAGATATGTTAGGTGATTTTGCAACTTTAAATATCGAAGTTGCTTTCGGAAATGCAACCGTCTATGTTCCACAACACTGGCGTGTAGATTTGAAAGTAGAAACATCCTTTGGTGCAGCCAAGGCAGATGCTCCTGTAGCGCCAACAAGCAAAACCTTGATTATTCGCGGGGAAGTGGCTTTTGGTAAACTTGGTGTTGTCTACGTCAAATAAAAAAATCTTCCAATCCCCTTGCCAAAACAGAGAAAGTGTGATAACATAGTACAGTATGTGGTGCTAGCACATCCGCTATATTAGATCTAATAGGAGGAAAACACAAATGGCTAAAGTATGTTACTTTACAGGTCGTAAGACTGTATCAGGAAACAACCGTTCACACGCGATGAACCAAACAAAACGTGCCGTAAAACCAAACCTTCAAAAAGTTACTGTTCTTATCGATGGTAAACCTAAAAAAGTTTGGGCTTCAGCTCGTGCTTTGAAATCAGGTAAAGTTGAACGCGTTTAATAATAAAAGTAAGGAGACCTTAGGGTCTTTTTTCTTTTACTGTAGATATAAAATCATTTGAAAAATAGAGTAAATATCCGCTGATACAGTATTCTGCTTTTACACTTGGGCTGAAATATGATAAAATAGAGTATCAACTAGTTGAGGTAAAAAGGATGACTGTAAAAATTAATACAAAAGATGGTCAAATCGAACTAACAGATGAAGTGATTGCAACCGTCGTAGGTGGAGCAGCAACTGAGATTTTTGGTGTGGTCGGTATGGCTAGTAAAAATGCCCTCAAAGATAATTTCCAAGCCCTTCTAGGTAAGGAAAATTACTCTAAAGGTGTGGTCGTAAAGGCAGCCGAAGATGGCAGCATTGCAGTTGATGTATATACCGTGTTGAGCTACGGAACAAAGATTAGCGAAGTGTCAAAAAACATTCAAGAGCGTGTTCGTTTTAGTTTGGAAAACCAACTTGGAATTACTGCTCAGACTGTAAATGTCTACATTCAAAATATCAAAGTTGTAGGAGAATAACCGTGTCAAAAATTACTACTAGCTTATTTCAAGAAATGGTGCAGGCTGCATCAACTCGCTTGAATAAGCAAGCTGAATATGTCAATTCATTAAACGTCTTTCCAGTTCCAGATGGAGATACTGGAACAAATATGGGAATGACCATTGAAAATGGTGCTAAAGAAGTTGCAGACAAGCCAGCTTCTACAGTTGGCGAGGTAGCGAGCATTCTTGCCAAAGGTCTTTTGATGGGTGCGCGTGGAAACTCAGGTGTTATTACGTCTCAGCTTTTCCGTGGATTTTCACAAGCCATCAAGGATAAAGACGAGTTAACAGGTCAAGACTTGGCCCTTGCCTTCCAATCAGGTGTAGAAGTTGCCTATAAGGCAGTGATGAAACCAGTCGAAGGAACGATTTTGACAGTTTCTCGTGGAGCTGCTATCGGTGCTAAGAAAAAAGCTGAGCAAACAGATGACGCTGTTGAAGTCATGCGCGCAGCCTTGGAAGGTGCTAAAACAGCTCTAGCTAAAACACCAGACATGCTTCCAGTATTGAAAGAAGTTGGCGTTGTGGATTCAGGTGGTCAAGGACTGGTCTTCATCTATGAAGGTTTCCTTTCAGCCCTTACTGGTGAATATATTGCATCTGAGGACTTTGTAGCGACTCCGGCCAACATGAGTGAAATGATCAATGCTGAACATCATAAGTCTGTAGCTGGTCACGTAGCGACTGAGGACATCACCTTTGGTTACTGTACTGAAATCATGGTAGCTCTTAAGCAAGGTCCAACCTATGCCAAAGATTTTGACTACGACGAATTCCGTAACTACTTGAATGAACTCGGGGATTCTCTCCTTGTTGTCAATGATGATGAAATTGTCAAAGTCCATGTCCATACAGAAGATCCAGGACTTGTTATGCAAGAAGGTCTCAAATATGGTAGCTTGGTCAAGGTAAAAGTTGACAATATGCGTAACCAACACGAAGCACAGGTTGAGAAAGAAGCTGCTCAAGTTAGCAAACCAGCTGAAGAAAAAGAGTATGCTTTGATTGCTGTAGTGGCTGGTAAAGGTCTAGCAGATATCTTCCGTTCTCAAGGTGTGGATTATGTTATCGAAGGCGGTCAAACTATGAACCCTTCAACAGAAGACTTTATCAAGGCTGTTGAACAGGTCAACGCTCGTAACATCATCTTCCTACCAAACAACAAGAATATTTTCATGGCAGCTCAATCTGCAGCAGAAGTTTTGGAGCAACCAGCAGTAGTGGTAGAGGCTCGTACTCTTCCTCAAGGTTTGACAAGTCTTCTTGCCTTTGATCCAAGCAAGTCTATCGAAGAAAACCAAGAACGTATGACTGCAGCCCTCAGCGATGTCGTTAGTGGAAGCGTCACAACAGCCGTTCGTGATACAACCATTGATGGCTTAGAAATCCATGAAAACGATAATCTTGGTATGGTGGATGGGAAAATCCTCGTGTCAAACCCTGACATGCACCAAACCTTGACAGAAACATTGAAACATATGTTGGATGAAGACAGTGAAATCGTAACCTTCTATGTCGGTGAAGACGGAAGCGAAGAACTTGCTAATGAAATTGCCCAAGAAATCGCAGAAGAATTCGAAGACGTTGAAGTAGAGATTCACCAAGGCCAACAACCGGTTTACCCATACCTATTTAGTGTGGAATAAAAATTTAATAGATTAAAAAGAAAGTTGATTTTGCAACTTTCTTTTTTTATGACATTTGTCATATCTCTTCATGACAGAAGCTTCTATCTCCGCTAACTTCAAAGGACTATAATTGGAGTATGAAATGGAGGAAGAAGAGATGAAGAATAAAATGATTGTCGCAATGAGTTTAGTAGTAGCAGGAGTCATGACTTATCTCATGTTCTCAGGATTGGATTAAGATTTCTATCATTTTCCTTGGGAGCTATTTGCAGGATTTGGAATGATGTCCTGGATTATCCGAGAAGGTTTGAAATTAGTATCAGATGTGAAAAAGGAGTTTGAAAAATGAAAAAAGCGTTTCTCTATCTTTTTATTGGAGTATCACTAGTGGTATGGTTGGTAGAAATGTTTACAGGTTGGTTTGATCAACCCTTCCTTCACCAATTCATCCGTGGTGCCTGGGGACTAGGATTTATGATTTTTATCGCCTTTCCTATGGGAAAGGAGTGGCTGAAAGGAGAATATCATGAACATGATTAAGGTAGAAAGCCTAAATAAAAACATCAAGGGCAAGGCTATTTTGAAGGATATTTCCTTTGAGGTAGCTGAAGGTGAATGCGTCGCCTTGATTGGGCCAAACGGAGCAGGAAAGACCACACTCTTGGACTGTCTGCTTGGAGATAAACTGGTCACAAGCGGTCAAGTATCCATCCAAGGCTTGTCAGTGACGAGTTCTCAGTTAGATTATATTAGAGGTTATCTGCCTCAAGAAAATGTCATCGTTCAGAAATTAAAGGTCAAAGAGTTGATTGCTTTCTTTCAAAGTATTTATCCAAATCCCTTGAGCAACCAGGAGATCGATCAACTATTGCAGTTTGACAAGCAACAAAAAGAGCAATTTGCAGAAAAATTGTCAGGCGGGCAAAAGCGTCTCTTCTCTTTTGCCTTGACCTTGATTGGCCGACCAAAACTTGTCTTTTTAGATGAACCAACTGCTGCCATGGATACTTCAACTCGTCAACGCTTTTGGGAAATTGTTCAGGAACTAAAAGCTAAGGGAGTTACCATTCTCTATTCGTCCCATTACATCGAAGAGGTAGAGCATACAGCGGACCGAATCTTGGTCTTGAATAAGGGAGAGTTGATTCGCGATACAACACCTCTAGCCATGCGCAGTGAGGAGATTGAAAAGCACTTTATCCTTCCTCTAGCATACAAGGAAGTCGTTGAGCAGTCTAACTTGGTTGAAAACTGGTCACAAAAACAAGATGCTTTGCAAGTAGTCACACGAGAGGCAAATGCTTTCTGGGAACTGTTAGTTCAAGCAGGATGTAGGATACAAGAAATTGAAGTTAATAATCGTAGTTTGTTGGATACAATCTTTGAAGAAACGCAGAAGGGAGATGACTAAGATGAAACAGTGGCTAGCATTAAATAAGATAGAATTTCTATTGACCAAACGGCAATCAGTCTATTATTTATTATCAGTAGGGATGCCGACAGCCTTCTATCTATTCTTTTCTGGCATCTACCAGGATACACCAGGTGGACCCGCGAATTTTATGCGTGATTACCTTATCTCTATGACTGCCTTTTCCATGATGTCGACAGCTATCTTCTCATTCCCAGCTGTTTTACATACAGATAAAATCAACAACTGGCAGAAAACATTGCGCCATACTCCGGTAAATATGGTAGAATATTATCTATCAAAGATAACAAGTATGATGGTTGATTATCTGGTCTCAATCCTGGTTGTTTTCTCAGTTGGGCACTTGGTCAGAGGTGTGGATATGCCTTTAGGAAGCTGGATTGGGGCTGCGCTCTTGCTGATAGTAGGAAGTGTAGCTTTTGTAGCGCTTGGCTTGACCTTGACACTCTTGCCTTCTAGTCAGCTGATGTCTGTCGTGGGCAATCTTCTCTATCTAGGTTTGGCTGTTTTAGGTGGACTCTGGATGCCCATCTCTTTATTTCCAGACTGGATGCAAGCAATCGGGAAGTGCCTACCAACTTATCAGTTGATGGAATTGCTCAAGACATTTTTAAATGAGGATGGCATCAATCTATCAGCCACAGTTTATCTACTTGTTTTTTCAGCAGTTTTGTTTGGTTTGGCCATTTACCTTCAAGGTCATAAGGAGAATGCTTAATGCTTGAAAGACTGAAAAGCATACATTATATGTTTTGGACCAGTTTAATTTTTATGATTTTCCCCATCCTGCCTGTAGTGACTGGGGAGCTTCCTAGCTGGCATTTGTTGATTGACATTCTGTTTGTCTTGGCTTACTTAGGTGTTTTAACCACCAAGAGTCAGCGTTTATCCTGGCTCTGTTGGGTGATTATGCTAGCCTATGTAGCTGGGAATACTGCCTTTGTTGGTGTAAATTATATCTGGTTCTTCTTTTTCCTTGCCAATCTCTTAATTTATCATTTCGGCGTACGTAGTTTTAATTCTTTACATGTCCGGACTTTTCTCCTTGCTCAATTCCTTGTTGTGGGGCAACTTTTGATTTTTCAGGAAGTTGAAGTTGAGTTTCTAGTCTATCTGCTTGGAATTATCACTTTTATCGATTTAATGACTTTTGGTTTGATTCGGATTCGGATTGTGGAGGATTTGAAAGAAGCACAGGCTAAGCAAAATGCCCAGATAAATCTATTGCTTGCTGAAAATGAGCGCAATCGTATCGGTCAAGATTTGCATGATAGTTTGGGACATACCTTTGCTATGCTGAGTGTTAAAACTGATCTAGCCTTGCAGTTATTTCAAATACAGGCTTATCCACAGGTGGAAAAGGAATTAAAAGAAATTCACCAGCTCAGCAAGGATTCCATGAATGAAGTGAGAACCATTGTGGAAAATCTGAAATCACGGACTTTAACATTAGAACTTGAAACTGTCAAAAAGATGCTGGAAATTGCTGGGATTGAGGTGGAAATAGCTAATCAACTAGATACAGCTAGCTTAACTCAGGAATTGGAGTCAACGGCTTCCATGATTTTGCTTGAATTAGTGACCAACATCATCAAACATGCTAAAGCGTCTAAAGCTTACTTAAGATTAGAACGGACAGAGAAAGAACTCATTCTAACAGTGAGAGATGATGGCTGTGGCTTTACTTCTATAAAGGGGGATGACCTCCATACAGTTCGAGATCGTGTCCTTCCATTTTCGGGAGAGGTAAAGGTGATTAGTCAAAAACAACCGACAGAAGTTCAGGTTCGACTAGCTTATAAGGAGAGAAACTAGATGAAAGTATTAGTCGCAGAAGATCAAAGTATGTTGCGAGATGCTATGTGCCAGTTGCTCACGCTTCAATCGGATGTGGAGTCTGTCCTTCAAGCCAAAAATGGGCAAGAAGCAATTCAACTATTAGAAAAGGAGTCTGTAGATATCGCCATCCTTGACGTAGAAATGCCTGTTAAGACAGGTCTTGAAGTCTTGGAGTGGATACGAGCAGAAAATCTAGAAACAAAGGTGGTTGTGGTGACGACCTTCAAGCGTCCTGGGTATTTTGAACGTGCGGTCAAGGCTGGAGTAGATGCTTATGTATTAAAAGAAAGAAACATTGCAGACCTCATGCAAACCTTGCATACGGTGTTAGAGGGACGCAAGGAATATTCTCCAGAGTTGATGGAAGTCATGATGACCCATCCCAATCCGTTGACAGAACAAGAGATTGCTGTTTTAGAGGGAATTGCTAAGGGTTTATCCAATCAAGAAATTGCAGATCAACTTTATTTATCAAACGGAACCGTCCGAAACTATGTCACCAATATTCTTTCGAAACTAGATGCAGGTAATCGAACAGAGGCAGCTAATATCGCGAAAGAATCTGGTTGGTTGTGATGATATAATATTTTTTGAACATTATGTGTTAAAATTGATGGGATTGAATGGAACAATACTAACTTTAGGAGGGTGGGATTCCTCCTTTTTCTTTTTTGGGGGAGCACTACAAAAGAGCTAAAATTAAGAATAAAAAAAGAAAAATATCTTGACAACCAAGGGAAAATTTTGTTACAATAATAGACGGTACTTTTTACTTTTGGTCTCTCAAGAGTGTACAGGGACGTGCTGACAAATGTTGCAAAAGTACACACAGATGATAGCTGTCACCAAGTGTATCATCACCAAAAATAAAAAAACACAGGAGAATGTAGATGCCTACAATTAACCAATTGGTTCGCAAACCGCGTAAATCAAAAGTAGAAAAATCTAAATCACCAGCTTTGAACGTTGGTTACAACAGTCATAAAAAAGTTCAAACAAACGTTTCTTCACCACAAAAACGTGGTGTTGCAACTCGTGTTGGAACAATGACACCTAAAAAACCTAACTCAGCCCTTCGTAAATTTGCTCGTGTACGTTTGAGCAACCTTATCGAAGTTACTGCCTACATCCCAGGTATCGGACACAACTTGCAAGAGCACAGCGTGGTGCTTCTTCGTGGTGGACGTGTAAAAGACCTTCCAGGGGTACGTTACCATATCGTCCGTGGTGCACTTGATACTGCAGGTGTTAACGATCGTAAACAAGGCCGTTCTAAATACGGTACTAAACGTCCAAAAGCATAAGGAAAGGGGATAAAGAGAAATGAGTCGTAAAAATAGAGCTCCAAAACGTGACGTATTGCCAGATCCGCTTTACAATTCACAACTAGTTACTCGTCTTATCAACCGCGTTATGCTTGACGGTAAACGTGGTACTGCTGCTTCAATCGTTTATGGTGCTTTTGAGCAAATCAAAGAAGCTACTGGCAACGATGCACTTGAAGTATTTGAAACAGCTATGGAAAACATCATGCCTGTACTTGAAGTACGTGCACGCCGTGTTGGTGGTTCTAACTACCAAGTCCCAGTTGAAGTTCGTCCAGAACGTCGTACAACACTTGGACTTCGTTGGTTGGTAACAATCGCTCGTCTTCGTGGTGAACACACAATGCAAGACCGTCTTGCAAAAGAAATCTTGGATGCTGCTAACAACACTGGTGCAGCAGTTAAGAAACGTGAAGACACTCACCGTATGGCTGAAGCTAACCGTGCATTCGCACACTTCCGTTGGTAAGATAGGATGCGAAAGCGTTAAGAAAGTCCCAGAAAAAATAGGGAATCAAAGCAGGTTGCGATTGCAACCAATGAGATTCATCTTTTTCTCCAGACTTTTAGCTTGAGCTCAACTATATCATGATGCTAGGAACGGTAAGGATGTAAGGTGAAAATAGGAAACTGACGCAGTATTCGATGAATACAAGGAAGTTTATCTTTTTCACACAGCATCCCGTTCCAGCTCAAATCGGCTAACTAACTTTAGCCCGAGTTCAATTCAACTTGTAAATCTACAAGTTGAAACCAACAATAGCATGAAAACATTGAGAACGGGTAGGTCCTGCCTATCCGTTTTTATTAAAATCGTGTTATAATAGAATAGAAATCAAAAATAAATAGGAGAAACAAACCTCATGGCACGCGAATTTTCACTTGAAAAAACTCGTAATATCGGTATCATGGCTCACGTCGATGCTGGTAAAACAACAACTACTGAGCGTATTCTTTACTACACTGGTAAAATCCACAAAATCGGTGAAACTCACGAAGGTGCGTCACAAATGGACTGGATGGAGCAAGAGCAAGAGCGTGGTATCACTATCACATCTGCTGCGACAACAGCTCAATGGAACAACCACCGCGTAAACATCATCGACACACCAGGACACGTGGACTTCACAATCGAAGTACAACGTTCTCTTCGTGTATTGGATGGTGCGGTTACCGTTCTTGACTCACAATCAGGTGTTGAGCCTCAAACTGAAACAGTTTGGCGTCAAGCAACTGAGTATGGAGTTCCACGTATCGTATTTGCTAACAAAATGGATAAAATCGGTGCTGACTTCCTTTACTCAGTAAGCACACTTCACGATCGTCTTCAAGCAAATGCACACCCAATTCAATTGCCAATCGGTTCTGAAGATGACTTCCGTGGTATCATCGACTTGATTAAGATGAAAGCTGAAATCTATACTAACGACCTAGGTACAGATATCCTTGAAGAAGATATTCCAGCTGAATACCTTGACCAAGCTCAAGAATACCGTGAAAAATTGATCGAAGCAGTCGCTGAAACTGACGAAGAATTGATGATGAAATACCTCGAAGGTGAAGAAATCACTAACGAAGAATTGAAAGCTGGTATCCGTAAAGCGACTATCAACGTTGAATTCTTCCCAGTATTGTGTGGTTCTGCCTTCAAGAACAAAGGTGTTCAATTGATGCTTGATGCGGTTATTGACTACCTTCCAAGCCCACTTGATATCCCAGCGATCAAAGGTATTAACCCAGATACAGACGAAGAAGAAACTCGTCCAGCATCTGACGAAGAGCCATTTGCAGCTCTTGCCTTCAAGATCATGACTGACCCATTCGTAGGTCGTTTGACATTCTTCCGTGTTTACTCAGGTGTTCTTCAATCAGGTTCATACGTATTGAACACTTCTAAAGGTAAACGTGAACGTATCGGACGTATCCTTCAAATGCACGCTAACAGCCGTCAAGAAATTGACACTGTTTACTCAGGTGATATCGCTGCTGCCGTTGGTTTGAAAGATACTACAACTGGTGACTCATTGACAGATGAAAAAGCTAAAATCATCCTTGAATCAATCAACGTTCCAGAACCAGTTATCCAATTGATGGTTGAGCCAAAATCTAAAGCTGACCAAGATAAGATGGGTATTGCCCTTCAAAAATTGGCTGAAGAAGATCCAACATTCCGCGTTGAAACAAACGTTGAAACTGGTGAAACAGTTATCTCTGGTATGGGTGAGCTTCACCTTGACGTCCTTGTTGACCGTATGCGTCGTGAGTTCAAAGTTGAAGCGAACGTAGGTGCTCCTCAAGTATCTTACCGTGAAACATTCCGCGCTTCTACTCAAGCACGTGGATTCTTCAAACGTCAGTCTGGTGGTAAAGGTCAATTCGGTGATGTATGGATTGAATTTACTCCAAACGAAGAAGGTAAAGGATTCGAATTTGAAAACGCAATCGTCGGTGGTGTGGTTCCTCGTGAATTTATCCCAGCGGTTGAAAAAGGTTTGGTAGAATCTATGGCTAACGGTGTTCTTGCAGGTTACCCAATGGTTGACGTTAAAGCTAAGCTTTACGATGGTTCATACCACGATGTCGACTCATCTGAAACTGCCTTCAAGATCGCGGCTTCACTTGCTCTTAAAGAAGCTGCTAAATCAGCACAACCAGCTATCCTTGAGCCAATGATGCTTGTAACAATCACTGTTCCAGAAGAAAACCTTGGTGATGTTATGGGTCACGTAACTGCTCGTCGTGGACGTGTAGATGGTATGGAAGCACATGGTAACAGCCAAATCGTTCGTGCTTACGTTCCACTTGCTGAAATGTTCGGTTACGCAACAGTTCTTCGTTCTGCATCTCAAGGACGTGGTACATTCATGATGGTATTTGACCACTATGAAGATGTACCTAAGTCAGTACAAGAAGAAATCATTAAGAAAAACAAAGGTGAAGACTAATCAGTCCTCGCTCTAGAAGGAAGTCACTTAATGGCTTCCTTTTTTGTATAGTTATGATAAATTTCATTAACTCTGCAAACGTGTAGTGCACTTAAAAAAATTTCATATAAAAATGAGTTAAAGAAATTTGCGGAAGAAATATATAATTATAAATAGAAATAAGTTGAAAAGAATATAAATTATCTTTTAAAAGATTATAAAAAAAGGATAATATTCATAAATAAACGTTAAAATAGAAAATTCAGAAAATTTCTTCTTTTCTCTTGAAAAATTTTGAAAAAATGGTATGATAGTAACAAGTTATTTTTAAGTGAAGAGAAAGGGGAACAATGGAGAAAATCAGTTTAGAATCTCCTAAGACGGGGTCGGACCTAGTTTTGGAAACACTTCGTGATTTAGGAATTGATACCATCTTTGGTTATCCTGGTGGTGCGGTCTTGCCTTTTTATGATGCGATATATAATTTTAAAGGCATTCGCCACATTCTAGGACGCCATGAGCAAGGTTGTTTGCATGAAGCTGAAGGTTATGCCAAATCAACTGGAAAGTTGGGTGTTGCTGTCGTCACTAGCGGACCAGGAGCAACAAATGCCATTACAGGAATTGCGGATGCTATGAGCGATAGCGTTCCCCTTTTGGTCTTTACAGGTCAGGTGGCGCGAGCTGGAATTGGGAAGGATGCCTTTCAGGAGGCAGACATCGTGGGAATTACCATGCCAATCACTAAGTACAATTACCAAGTTCGTGAGACAGCTGATATTCCGCGTATCATTACGGAAGCTGTTCATATTGCAACTACAGGTCGACCAGGCCCAGTCGTTATTGACCTACCAAAAGATGTATCTGCTTTGGAAACAGACTTCATTTATTCACCAGAAGTGAAGCTACCAAGCTATCAACCAACTCTTGAGCCAAATGATATGCAAATTAAGAAAATCTTGAAGCAATTATCCAAGGCTAAAAAGCCAGTCTTGCTAGCTGGTGGTGGAATTAGTTATGCTGAAGCTGCGGCAGAACTAAATGAATTTGCAGAACGCTATCAAATTCCAGTAGTAACCAGTCTTTTGGGACAAGGAACGATTGCAACGAGTCATCCACTCTTCCTTGGAATGGGAGGCATGCATGGGTCATTCGCAGCTAATATTGCCATGACAGAAGCTGATTTTATGATTAGTATTGGTTGTCGTTTCGATGACCGCTTGACGGGGAATCCTAAGACCTTTGCTAAGAATGCTAAGGTTGCTCACATTGATATTGACCCAGCCGAGATTGGTAAGATTATCAGTGCAGATATTCCTGTAGTTGGAGATGCTAAGAAAGCCTTGCAAATGTTGCTGGCTGAGCCGACAGTTCATAACAATACTGAGAAATGGATTGAGAAAGTTACTAAAGACAAGAATCGTGTTCGTTCTTATGACAAGAAAGAGCGTGTGGTTCAACCGCAAGCCGTTATTGAACGAATTGGTGAATTGACGAACGGGGATGCCATTGTGGTAACAGACGTTGGTCAACACCAAATGTGGACAGCCCAGTATTATCCTTACCAAAATGAGCGTCAGTTAGTGACTTCAGGCGGTTTGGGAACCATGGGATTCGGAATTCCAGCAGCAATTGGTGCCAAAATTGCTAACCCAGATAAGGAAGTAGTCTTGTTCGTTGGGGATGGTGGTTTCCAAATGACTAACCAGGAATTGGCTATTTTGAACATTTACAAGGTGCCAATCAAGGTGGTTATGCTGAATAACCACTCACTTGGAATGGTTCGCCAGTGGCAGGAATCCTTCTATGAAGGTAGAACGTCTGAGTCGGTCTTTGATACCCTTCCTGATTTCCAATTGATGGCACAGGCTTATGGTATTAAAAACTATAAGTTTGACAATCCTGAGACCTTGGCTCAAGACCTTGAAGTCATCACTGAGGATGTTCCTATGCTAATCGAGGTGGATATTTCTCGTAAGGAACAGGTGCTACCAATGGTACCAGCTGGTAAGAGTAATCATGAGATGTTGGGGGTGAAGTTCCATGCGTAGAATGTTAACAGCAAAACTACAAAATCGTTCAGGAGTCCTCAATCGCTTTACCGGTGTCCTGTCTCGTCGTCAGGTTAATATCGAAAGTATCTCTGTTGGAGCAACAGAAGATCCGAATGTATCGCGTATCACCATTATTATTGATGTTGCTTCTCACGATGAGGTGGAGCAAATCATCAAGCAGCTCAATCGTCAGATTGATGTGATTCGCATTCGAGATATTACAGACAAGCCTCATTTGGAGCGCGAGGTAATTTTGGTTAAGATGTCAGCACCAGCAGAGAAGCGTGCTGAGATTCTAGCGATTATTCAACCTTTCCGCGCAACAGTGGTAGACGTAGCACCAAGCTCGATTACCATTCAGATGACAGGAAATGCTGAAAAGAGTGAAGCTTTATTGCGAGTCATTCGACCATACGGTATTCGCAATATTGCTCGAACTGGTGCAACTGGATTTACCCGCGATTAAAAATCTAACTTAAATTTGTTAAACCAGCCTAAAAGGCAATAAATAATAGAAAAGAGAGAAAAACTATGGCAGTTCAAATGGAATATGAAAAAGATGTTAAAGTAGCAGCACTTGACGGTAAAAAAATCGCCGTTATTGGTTATGGTTCGCAAGGACATGCGCATGCTCAAAACTTGCGTGATTCTGGTCGCGATGTCATCATCGGTGTACGTCCAGGTAAATCTTTTGACAAAGCAAAAGAAGATGGATTTGACACTTACACAGTAGCAGAAGCAACTAAATTGGCTGATGTTATCATGATTTTGGCACCAGACGAAATCCAACAAGAATTGTACGAAGCAGAAATCGCTCCAAACTTGGAAGCTGGAAATGCAGTTGGATTTGCCCATGGTTTCAACATTCACTTTGAATTTATCAAAGTTCCTGCAGATGTAGATGTCTTCATGTGTGCTCCTAAAGGACCAGGACACTTGGTACGCCGTACTTATGAAGAAGGATTTGGTGTGCCAGCTCTTTACGCAGTTTATCAAGATGCAACAGGAAATGCTAAAAACATTGCTATGGACTGGTGTAAAGGTGTTGGGGCAGCTCGTGTAGGTCTTCTTGAAACAACTTATAAAGAAGAAACTGAAGAAGATTTGTTTGGTGAACAAGCTGTACTTTGTGGTGGTTTGACTGCCCTTATCGAAGCAGGTTTCGAAGTCTTGACAGAAGCAGGTTACGCTCCAGAATTGGCTTACTTTGAAGTTCTTCACGAAATGAAATTGATTGTTGACTTGATTTACGAAGGTGGCTTCAAGAAAATGCGTCAATCTATTTCAAACACTGCTGAGTACGGTGACTATGTATCAGGTCCACGTGTGATTACTGAGCAAGTTAAAGAAAACATGAAAGCTGTCTTGGCAGACATCCAAAATGGTAAATTTGCAAACGACTTTGTAAATGACTATAAAGCTGGACGTCCAAAATTGACTGCTTACCGTGAACAAGCAGCTAACCTTGAAATTGAAAAAGTTGGTGCAGAATTGCGTAAAGCAATGCCATTCGTTGGTAAAAACGACGATGATGCATTCAAAATCTACAACTAATTGATAGAAATTAAGGTGAAGGCGAGTTGGGGGGACCTAACTCGCTTTTATAATCAATTCAGCTTTCTTTTAAGAAGATGGATTGAGATAAGTATGAAATAGTCTAGGAGAAAAAGATGTTAAGTTCAAAAGATATCATCAAGGCTCATAAGGTCTTGAATGGTGTGGTTGTGAATACACCGCTGGATTACGACCATTATTTATCGGAGAAGTATGGTGCTAAGATTTATTTGAAAAAAGAAAATGCCCAACGTGTTCGCTCTTTTAAAATTCGTGGTGCCTATTATGCCATTTCCCAGCTCAGCAAGGAAGAACGTGAGCGTGGGGTAGTCTGCGCTTCTGCGGGGAATCATGCGCAGGGAGTTGCCTATACTTGCAATGAAATGAAGATTCCTGCTACTATTTTTATGCCAATTACTACTCCGCAACAAAAAATTGGACAAGTTCGCTTTTTTGGTGGGGATTTCGTAACCATTAAACTAGTTGGAGATACCTTTGATGCCTCAGCTAAAGCAGCTCAAGAATTTACACTCTCTGAAAACCGTACCTTTATTGATCCCTTTGATGATGCCCATGTTCAAGCTGGTCAAGGGACAGTTGCTTATGAGATTTTAGAAGAAGCTCGAAAAGAATCAATTGATTTCGATGCTGTTTTAGTCCCTGTTGGAGGCGGAGGTCTCATTGCTGGAGTTTCGACTTATATCAAGGAAACAAGTCCAGAGATTGAAGTCATTGGGGTAGAGGCTAATGGAGCTCGTTCCATGAAGGCTGCCTTTGAAGCTGGTGGACCAGTCAAACTCAAAGAAATTGACAAATTTGCAGATGGGATTGCTGTACAAAAGGTAGGTCAATTGACCTATGAAGCAACTCGTCAATATGTTCAAACCTTAGTAGGTGTCGATGAGGGATTGATTTCTGAAACCTTGATTGACCTTTACTCTAAGCAAGGGATTGTCGCAGAACCTGCTGGAGCGGCTAGTATCGCCTCTTTAGAGGTTTTAGCTGAATATATCAAGGGGAAAACCATTTGTTGTATCATTTCTGGAGGAAATAATGATATCAACCGTATGCCGGAAATGGAAGAGCGTGCCTTGATTTATGATGGGATCAAGCATTACTTTGTGGTTAATTTTCCACAGCGTCCGGGGGCTTTGCGTGAGTTTGTAAATGATATCTTGGGGCCAAATGATGATATCACACGTTTTGAGTATATCAAACGAGCTAGCAAGGGGACAGGCCCAGTATTGATTGGGATTGCCTTGGCAGATAAGCATGATTATGCAGGCTTGATTCGTCGAATGGAAGGTTTTGATCCATCTTATATTAACTTAAATGGTAATGAAACGCTCTATAATATGCTTGTCTGAGGACTAATAAAAAAATATCATATTATTTGCACAACTGATGTATAGGTGCTATAATGAAGGTGAAGAAAGGGGGCGATTCCTATGGACTTAGGAAATCGATTAGGCTATTTCTATCACAAGTCATTATAGTACCTATTATTTTTTGATTCAGTTTATAGTAAGGGAGTAAAATTACTTGTTATATATATGGAGTATTTTTAGAATCCACTATTTTATATATGTCTAATCTGAAATTTGGTTAAATATAATAGGAATTAGAAAAAATAATCAATACTAATGAGAAGCTTTATACTGAGTTAACTGAGAAGAGTGATAAGATACTAAGAAGATAAAAACAGTGGAAGATGTTGGAAGATAAGATACTATGGTTTCCTAACTACTCATCTTTTTATAGGTTTGAAGAAATAAAAAGGAATATTGATAAAGTAAATAAATAGTACCAGTTGAGCAAGTGAAAAGTGCTTATAAAGGCAGGAAGAATATCAAAGAAGGAGAAGAGAAATAATAGTTAGTAATAGTGTGGAGAGAAAGTCTTCTGCTATTAGAAATATCATTTTAAAGTTAGGTAAATAGAATAAAGTTGAAGATAAAACCTGTCTAATCTATCAAGAATTGGTATTTGTAAAGTATGAATATTTTTACAAATAAAAGAGTTAATAATACAATTATTTTAAAGGTGTTTACTAATGGTTTATAGTAATTAAAAACCTATATATTATCGGCTTTAATAAGATAGTAACAGAAAAATAAATCATTAATTTTATTGAATATATGTTTTTTTATTGACAAAAGGCATAAAAACGTATACAATTAAATATCGTAAAGAAGAAAATAGGAGAAGGACATGGCTAAGTCAAACTTTGAAAAAGTAGAATCAGTTGTTGGCTGGGTTCGTGATAAGAAGATCACAGGCTACCGTATCTCTAAAGAAACGAATGCGCGTGAAATGTCTATCATTGCTCTAGCGCAGGGGCGTGCAAAAGTAAAAAATATTTCGTTTGAAACAGCTCTAGGTTTAATTGATTTCTATGATAAAAATCATGAAAAATTTGAAGATTAATCTTTGGATAATGGCGGATTCTTGAATAAGGTCTGCCTTTTCATTTTTTGGCTAGTAAAAAGACTGCACGGTTGATGCAGCCTTTTCTTTTTATTTGAGATAACGTTGAAGGAATTCTTTTGTACGCTCTTCTTTAGGATTGGTGAAGAGGTCTTCTGGTTTGCCTTCTTCAGCAATCACGCCCTTATCCATAAAGATAACACGGTGAGAGACATCACGGGCAAATTCCATCTCGTGGGTTACAACAATCATAGTCAAGCCTTCCTGAGCTAAATCCTGCATGATTTTGAGGACTTCTCCAACCATTTCTGGATCGAGAGCTGATGTTGGTTCATCAAAGAGAATAGCGTCAGGATTCATTGAAAGGGCACGAGCGATGGCCACACGTTGTTTTTGACCACCTGAGAGTTGTTTTGGCTTGGCTTGCCAATAGCGTTCTCCCATGCCGACTTTTTCTAGGTTTTCTTTGGCAATCTTTTCAGCTTCTGCACGTTCGCGTTTAAGGACAGTTGTCTGAGCGACGATTGTATTTTCAAGCACGTTGAGATTTTCAAAGAGGTTAAAGGATTGGAAAACCATTCCCAGCTTTTCACGGTATTGAGTGAGGTCATAGCCTTTTTCGAGGACGTTTTGTCCATGATAAAGGATTTGACCATCAGTTGGTGTTTCAAGTAGGTTAATGGAGCGTAGGAAGGTTGATTTCCCACTTCCAGAGCTTCCGATGATAGAGATGACCTCTCCCTTGTGGACAGTGAGAGAAATATCTTTTAGCACTTCGTTTTGTCCATAGGATTTTTTGAGGTGTTTAATTTCAAGGATTGCTTGTGTCATTATTTCAAATCCTCCGTTTGCATTTGGTTAGCACCTGTAGTATAGGTATCCATGTCCATTCGGCGCTCGATGAAGCGTAGGATACGTGTTACGGTGAAGGTGAGGACAAAGTAAATCACTGCGATGATTGTAAATGTCTGGAAGTATTGATAGGTTTGCGTCGCCACGGTATTTCCTGAGAAATAAAGTTCAACAACAGAGATAACGTTCAATACAGATGTATCTTTGATATTGATGACAAATTCATTACCAGTTGCTGGCAGGATGTTACGGACTACTTGAGGTAGGACAATCTTACGCATGGTTTGGTTATGAGTCATACCAAGAGCAGTAGCGGCTTCAAATTGTCCCTTGTCAACTGCTAGGATACCACCACGGACGATTTCAGTCATGTAGGCACCGGTGTTGATCGAAACGATGAAGATAGCAGCTAGTGTACGGTCAAGGTTGATACCGAAAGCTTGGGCAGTTCCATAGTAGATAACCATCGATTGAACAATCATTGGTGTACCACGGAAAATTTCAATGTAGACATTGAGGATCCAGCCGACTAGTTTTTGTAGACCATAAATGGCTTTATTCTCAGATAGAGGAGCAGTACGGAAGACACCAATGGCAAGGCCAATAATGAGACCTGTGATGGTTCCGACAATAGAGATTAAAAGAGTGACACCAGCACCACGCAAAAGTTGTTGCCAGTTTTCAGAAAGAATTTTAGCGACTTGGCTAAAGAAACTACTGCTAGTCTCTTCAGTTGTTGTAGCTTCGGCAGGTTGTTCCTTGATCATACGATCCATTAGGGCAACTTGCTCATCTTTTGAAATGGTTTCAATGCTGGCATTAATCTGGCTAATACGAGTGTCATCTTTACGAAGTCCAATGGCAATAGCTGTGTCTTCTTCTCCGGTTTTGAAACCTGGTTCTACTTGAACCATCTTGAACTTAGAGTTAGCAGCTTCAGCAGTCAGTGCTTCTGGGCGTTCAGAAACATAGGCATCGATGACACCAGCCTCAAGAGCTTGGCGCATTTGAGCGAAGTCTCCCATGGCTGTTTCTTTTTTAGCACCCGGGATTTGTGTAATCAAGTCGTAGAGGTAGACACCTTGTTGAGAAGTGATTTTTGCACCGTTAAAGTCATCCAAAGATTTAGCACTTGCGTAGGCAGAATCTTTTTTGACTAGTAGGACAGGTTCGCTAGTGTAGTAACTGCTTGAAAAGGCAATTTCTTGTTTACGCTCGGCAGTAGGACTCATACCTGCGATAATCATGTCAATCTTACCAGAAGTAAGGGCAGGAACTAGACCTTCCCACTTTGTTTTAACAACCAAAGGTTCTTTACCTAAGTCCTTAGCGATTTTCTTGGCGATTTGAACATCGTATCCGTTAGCATACTGGTTAGTCCCATCGATTTTGACAGCCCCATTGCTATCATCATCCTGAGTCCAGTTAAAGGGAGCATATGCTGCTTCCATCCCGATGCGTAAATATTCATCGGCTTGGGCAACATTGACAAGTCCCAGAATCAGCAAGAGACTTGTGAAAATAGATAAGTATATTTTTCTCATGATTTCTCCTATTTCTAATCTATTAAAAAATAACTGTCTCCTATTTTATCGAAAAAAACTCTATTTTTCAACATAGGTAAGCCCTTACTTATGAAAAAGTGATATAATGATAGCAAAGATAAAAAGGGGGCTTAGTTGATGAAAAAAATTTTTTTCTTACTGGTGTTAGGCTTGTTTTGCCTTCTTCCACTTTCTGTTTTTGCCATTGATTTCAAGATAAACTCTTATCAAGGAGATTTGTATATTCATGCAGACAATACGGCAGAATTTAGACAGAAGATAGTTTACCAGTTTGAGGAGGACTTTAAGGGTCAAATTGTGGGACTTGGACGGGCTGGCAAGATGCCTAGCGGATTTGACATTGACCCTCATCCAAAGGTTCAGGCTGCGAAAAACGGTGCTGAACTGACAGATGTTACGAGCGAAGTGATAGAAGGAGCAGATGGTTATATTGTTAAAGTTTATAATCCAGGCCAGGAAGGCGACACAGTTGAAGTTGACCTTGTCTGGAACTTAAAGAATCTGCTTTTTCTATATGATGACATCGCTGAATTAAATTGGCAACCTCTGACAGATAGTTCAGGGGCTATTGGGAAGTTTGAATTTCATGTAAGGGGAGACAAGGGGGCTGAAAAACTCTTTTTCCATACAGGGAAACTTTTTAGAGAGGGAACGGTTGAAAAGAGTAACATTGATTATACTATCCGTTTAGACAATCTACCGGCTAAACGTGGAGTTGAGTTACATGCCTATTGGCCTCGGACTGATTTTGCTAGCGCTAGGGATCAGGGATTGAAGGGGAATCGTTTAGAAGAGTTTAATAAGATAGAAGACTCGATTTTTAAAGAAAAAGAGCAAAGTAAACAACTCGTTACTTGGGTCTTCCCTTCGATACTTTCTATCTCCTTGTTATTGAGTGTCTGCTTCTATTTTATTTATAGAAGAAAGACCACTTCTTCAGTCAAATATGCCAAAAATCATCGTCTCTATGAACCACCAATGGAATTAGAGCCTATGGTTTTATCAGAGGTGGTTTACTCGACCTCCTTGGAGGAAGTGAGTCCCTTGGTCAAGGGAGCTGGAAAATTCACCTTTGATCAACTTATTCAAGCTACCTTGCTAGATGTGATAGACCGTGGAAATGTCTCTATCATTTCAGAAGGAGATGCAGTTGGTTTGAGGCTAGTAAAAGAAGATGGTTTGTCAAGCTTTGAGAAAGACTGTCTAAATCTGGCCTTTTCAGGCAAAAAAGAAGAAACTCTTTCCAATTTGTTTGCGGACTACAAGGTATCTGATAGCCTTTATCGTAGAGCAAAAGTCTCTGATGAAAAACGGATTCAAGCAAGAGGGCTTCAACTCAAATCTTCTTTTGAAGAAGTATTGAAAGAGATGCAAGAAGGGGTGAAAAATCGAGTTTCTTTCTGGGGGCTTCCGGATTATTATCGTCCCTTGACTGGTGGAGAAAAGGCCTTGCAAGTGGGGATGGGACTCTCTACTATCCTACCCCTATTTATCGGATTTGGTTTGTTCTTGTACAGTTTGGATGTTTATGGCTATCTTTTCCTCCCCTTGCCTATACTTGGTTTTCTAGGTTTGGTTTTGGCTGTTTTCTATTATTGGAAGCTTCGGCTAGATAATCGTGATGGTGTCCTAAATGAAGCAGGAGCAGAAGTCTACTATCTCTGGACCAGTTTTGAAAATATGTTGCGTGAGATTGCACGATTGGATCAGGCTGAATTGGAAAGTATTGTGGTCTGGAATCGCCTCTTGGTCTATGCGACCTTATTTGGCTATGCAGACAAGGTCAGTCATTTGATGAAGGTTCATCATATTCAAGTGGAAAATCCAGATATCAACCTCTATGTAGCTTATGGCTGGCACAGTATGTTTTATCATTCAAGCGCGCAAATGAGCCATTATGCAAATGTCGCAAATACAGCAAGTACCTACTCCGTATCTTCTGGAAGTGGAAGTTCTGGCGGAGGCTTCTCTGGAGGCGGAGGTGGCGGCAGTATCGGCGCCTTTTAAAGAGAACTATCACTGGCTGAAAAAATATGCTATAATGGAAGATAGAAAAAGGAGTAATCTATGTATCTTATTGAAATTTTAAAATCTATCTTCTTCGGGATTGTTGAAGGAATTACGGAATGGTTGCCGATTTCCAGTACAGGTCACTTGATTTTAGCAGAGGAGTTTATCCAATACCAAAATCAGAATGAATCTTTTATGTCCATGTTTAATGTTGTGATTCAGCTTGGTGCGATTTTAGCGGTTATGGTCATTTACTTTAACAAGCTCAATCCTTTCAAACCGACTAAGGACAAGCAGGAAGTTCGTAAGACTTGGAGACTGTGGTTGAAGGTCTTGGTTGCCACTTTACCTTTGCTTGCCGTCTTTAAATTTGATGATTGGTTTGATACTCACTTCCATAATATGGTTTCTGTTGCTCTCATGTTGATTATCTATGGGATTGCCTTTATCTATTTGGAAAAGCGCAATAAAGCTCGTGCTATCGAGCCAAGTGTAACAGAGTTGGACAAGCTTCCTTATACGACAGCCCTCTATATCGGACTCTTCCAAGTTCTTGCCCTTTTACCAGGAACTAGCCGTTCTGGAGCAACTATTGTCGGTGGTTTGTTAAATGGAACCAGTCGTTCTGTTGTGACAGAATTTACCTTCTATTTAGGGATTCCTGTTATGTTTGGAGCTAGTGCATTAAAGATTTTCAAATTTGTAAAAGCAGGACAACTCTTGAACTTTGGGCAATTGTTCTTGCTCTTGGTTGCGATGGGAGTAGCTTTTGCAGTCAGCATGGTCGCTATTCGCTTTTTGACAAGCTATGTGAAAAAACACGACTTTACTCTTTTTGGTAAATACCGTATCGTACTCGGTAGTGTCTTGTTGCTCTATAGTTTTGTGCGTTTATTTGTATAAGAAAAACCTTGAAGGGTCCAGGCTCTTCAAGGTTTTATACTCAATGAAAATCAAAGAGCAAACTAGGAAGCTAGCCAAAGGTTGCTCAAAACACTGTTTTGAGGTTGCAGATAGAGCTAACGTAGTTTGAAGAGATTTTCGAAGAGTATTAAAATCCAGTCACGGTAATCCCCAGCAGGCGGACACCTCTTTCTTTCTCGCTTAATTCTTCATAGAGTTGCAGGGCTATTTGGCTTATCTGACTAGCATCCTGTGTTCTTTGAGCCAGACTTTTTCGTTTAGTAAGAGTGGAAAAGTCTTCGTAGCGGATTTTCAAAATGACAATTTTTCCAGCATTTTCTTGCTGATTGAGATTGAGAGCGACTCTTTCTGATAGGAGAGTCAGCTCTTTTTTGATGTCTTCCTCGGCACGGAGAATCTTTCCATAGGTTTTCTCCTTACCGATTGATTTACGGATACGATTGGATTTGACTGGGGAGTTATGAATGCCACGAGCCTTTCGATAAAGGTCATAGCCCAGTCTGCCAAAACGGTCTATTAGGGTCACTTCAGGGACGTCAAGTAAATCAGCTCCAGTAAAAATACCCATTTGATGAAGTCGTTCCACCGTCTTTTTTCCTACTCCATGAAACTTGGAAATATCCATTTGTTTGAGAAAATCCTCAGCTTGGTCAGGTAGAATCACTGTCAAACCATGTGGTTTTTGATAATCGCTAGCCATTTTAGCTAAGAATTTATTGTAGGAAACACCGGCAGAAGCAGTTAGATGAAGTTCCTGCCAGATATCCTCTTGAATGAGGCGAGCAATTTTGACCGCTGACTTGATACCGAGTTTATTTTCTGTTACATCCAAATAGGCTTCGTCAATACTCATAGGTTCAATCAAATCTGTATAGCGCTTAAAAATAGCTCGAATCTGGAGTCCCACAGCTTTGTATTTCTCATAATTTCCTGAGATGAAGACGGCCTGGGGACAACGCTCATAGGCTTCCTTAGAGCTCATGGCTGAATGGACACCAAAAGCTCGCGCCTCATAGCTACAGGTAGAAACGACTCCCCGCCCACCTGTTTGCCGAGGGTCGCTTCCGATAATGACAGGTTTTCCTCTGAGTTTAGGATTATCTCTGATTTCCACCGCAGCAAAAAAGGCATCCATGTCAATATGGATGATTTTTCTTGACAAATCATTTAACAAAGGAAAAATCAACATGCCTAGCCCCCCTTTTACCGCTTATTTTCTTTTATTATACCCTTTTTTCTGAAAAAAAGAAAAAAGGACTTCGTTTTTTCAAAAATATAATACAGTTTGAGGAAAAATATAGACTGTTTTAGAAAAGAAAGTGTAAAAACAGGGATTTTTCGCTTGTTGAAATCGGTTACTGTATGGTATACTTGTCTCATGAATGTAACAGATGACTGTTACTAGAAAGAAAAAAGAGGACATTAACATGGTTGTTAAGACAGTTGTTGAAGCACAAGATATTTTTGACAAAGCTTGGGAAGGCTTCAAAGGCGTAGATTGGAAAGAAAAAGCAAGTGTATCACGCTTCGTACAAGCTAACTACACACCTTACGATGGAGACGAAAGCTTCCTTGCAGGACCAACAGAACGTTCACTTCACATCAAAAAGATTGTAGAAGAAACTAAGGCTCACTACGAAGAAACTCGTTTTCCAATGGATACTCGTCCAACATCTATTGCTGATATCCCTGCTGGATTTATCGACAAAGAAAATGAAGTTATCTTTGGTATCCAAAACGATGAACTCTTCAAATTGAACTTCATGCCAAAAGGTGGTATCCGTATGGCTGAAACTACTTTGAAAGAAAATGGATACGAACCAGACCCAGCTGTTCACGAAATCTTCACTAAATACGTAACAACAGTTAACGACGGTATCTTCCGTGCTTACACTTCAAACATCCGTCGCGCTCGTCACGCTCACACTGTAACTGGTCTTCCAGATGCATACTCACGCGGACGTATCATCGGTGTTTACGCACGTCTTGCTCTTTACGGTGCAGACTACTTGATGCAAGAAAAAGTAAACGACTGGAATGCAATCGAAGAAATCGATGAAGAAACAATCCGTCTTCGTGAAGAAATCAACCTTCAATACCAAGCATTGCAACAAGTTGTTCGCTTGGGTGATCTTTACGGAGTTGATGTTCGCAAACCAGCGATGAACGTTAAAGAAGCTATCCAATGGGTTAACATCGCCTTCATGTCTGTCTGCCGTGTTATCAACGGTGCTGCTACATCCCTAGGTCGTGTGCCAATCGTATTGGACATCTTTGCAGAACGTGACCTTGCTCGTGGTACATTTACTGAATCAGAAATCCAAGAATTCGTTGATGATTTCGTTATGAAACTTCGTACAGTTAAATTTGCTCGTACAAAAGCTTACGACCAATTGTACTCAGGTGACCCAACTTTCATCACAACTTCTATGGCTGGTATGGGTAACGACGGTCGTCACCGTGTTACTAAGATGGACTACCGTTTCTTGAACACTCTTGACAATATCGGTAACTCTCCAGAACCAAACTTGACAGTTCTTTGGACTGATAAATTGCCATACAACTTCCGTCGCTACTGTATGCATATGAGCCACAAACACTCTTCTATCCAATACGAAGGTGTTACAACAATGGCCAAAGACGGATATGGTGAAATGAGCTGTATTTCATGCTGTGTGTCTCCACTTGACCCAGAAAATGAAGAACAACGCCACAACATCCAGTACTTCGGTGCGCGTGTAAACGTATTGAAAGCCCTTCTTACTGGTTTGAACGGTGGTTACGACGATGTTCACAAAGACTACAAAGTATTTGACATCGAACCAATCCGTGACGAAGTTCTTGAATTCGAATCAGTTAAAGAAAACTTTGAAAAATCTCTTGACTGGTTGACTGACACTTACGTAGATGCTTTGAACATCATCCACTACATGACTGATAAGTACAACTACGAAGCTGTTCAAATGGCCTTCTTGCCAACTAAACAACGTGCAAACATGGGATTCGGTATCTGTGGATTTGCTAACACTGTTGATACATTGTCAGCTATCAAATACGCTACAGTTAAACCAATCCGTGACGAAAATGGCTACATCTACGATTACGAAACAATCGGTGAATACCCACGTTGGGGTGAAGATGATCCTCGTTCAAACGAATTGGCAGAATGGTTGATTGAAGCTTACACAACTCGTCTACGTAGCCACAAACTTTACAAAGACGCAGAAGCTACAGTTTCACTTTTGACTATCACATCTAACGTTGCTTACTCTAAACAAACTGGTAACTCACCAGTCCACAAAGGTGTATACCTCAACGAAGATGGTTCTGTTAACTTGTCTAAACTTGAATTCTTCTCACCAGGTGCTAACCCATCTAATAAAGCTAAAGGTGGATGGTTGCAAAACTTGAACTCACTTTCTAGCCTTGACTTTAGTTATGCGGCTGATGGTATCTCATTGACTACACAAGTATCACCTCGCGCTCTTGGTAAGACTCGTGACGAACAAGTTGATAACTTGGTAACAATCCTTGATGGTTACTTTGAAAACGGTGGACAACACGTTAACTTGAACGTTATGGACTTGAACGATGTTTACGAAAAGATCATGTCAGGTGAAGACGTTATCGTACGTATCTCTGGATACTGTGTAAACACTAAATACCTCACTCCAGAACAAAAAACTGAATTGACACAACGTGTCTTCCACGAAGTTCTTTCAATGGATGATGCTTTGGATGCGTTGAGCTAAGATTATATAAAAATAATACAAAGAAGGACTAGTTAAAAGCTAGTTCTTCTTTTTGTAAAATTTATTGGTCAATTAAAGTCAAATTGCTTGACCTTTTTTGACTAATGTAGTATATTGTGAACGTAAGGTAAATGAAAACCTTGCTAGAACACTTATTTAAAGTAAAATAGAAAGAGGTGGGGTCTATGTTTAATCTAGAAATCTTTAGAAGTAAAGATAGTCTACTCCTGCTTGAAAAAGAAAAACCAGAAATAGTACGTAGAGTAGCGATTTAGCTAGTCTAAATTTTTTAAAATAAAGGTCAAAGATAGTCAATATCAGTAATCATAACTAAGTAAACAAAAAGAGGTAAAGAATATGAACAACAACTTTAATAACTTTAACAACATGGATGATTTATTTAACCAATTGATGGGTGGCATGCGAGGATATAGTTCTGAAAACCGTCGCTACTTGATTAATGGATGTGAAGTCACACCTGAGGAATTTGCTCACTATCGTGCAACTGGCCAATTGCCAGGAAATGCAGAAACTGATGGAAAAATGCCACAACAGGCTTCAGGTATGAAACAAGATGGTGTCCTTGCTAAACTCGGTCGTAACTTGACAGCAGAAGCGCGTGAAGGCAAGCTGGATCCTGTTATCGGACGAAACAAGGAAATTCAAGAAACTTCTGAAATCCTCTCACGCCGTACCAAGAATAATCCTGTTTTGGTCGGAGATGCAGGTGTTGGTAAAACAGCCGTTGTCGAAGGTCTAGCACAAGCCATTGTGAACGGAGATGTTCCAGCTGCTATTAAGAACAAGGAAATCATTTCCATTGATATCTCAGGTCTTGAGGCTGGTACTCAATACCGTGGTAGCTTTGAAGAAAACGTTCAAAACCTAGTCAATGAGGTCAAAGAAGCGGGAAATATCATTCTCTTCTTTGATGAAATTCACCAAATCCTCGGTGCTGGATCTACTGGTGGAGACAGTGGATCTAAAGGGCTTGCGGATATTCTTAAGCCAGCTCTTTCACGTGGAGAATTGACAGTGATTGGCGCAACGACTCAAGACGAATACCGTAACACGATTTTGAAGAATGCAGCTCTTGCTCGTCGTTTCAACGAAGTCAAGGTCAATGCTCCTTCAGCAGAGGATGCTTTTAAAATTCTTCAAGGAATTCGTGACCTCTATCAACAACACCACAATGTCATCTTGCCAGACGAAGTTTTGAAAGCAGCGGTGGATTATTCTGTTCAATATATTCCACAACGTAGCTTGCCAGATAAGGCTATCGACCTTGTCGATGTTACGGCGGCTCACTTGGCAGCTCAGCATCCAGTAACAGATGTTCATGCTGTTGAACGTGAAATTGAGGCAGAAAAAGACAAGCAAGAAAAAGCAGTTGAGGCAGAAGATTTTGAAGCAGCTCTAAATTATAAAACACGCATCGCAGAATTGGAAAAGAAAATCGAAAACCATACAGAAGATATGAAAGTGACTGCAAGTGTCAACGATGTGGCTGAATCTGTAGAACGTATGACGGGTATTCCAGTATCTCAAATGGGGGCTACGGACATCGAACGTTTGAAAGATATGGGTCATCGTTTGCGGACAAAAGTTATTGGTCAAGATAAGGCCGTTGAAGCAGTAGCAAAAGCTATCCGTCGTAACCGTGCTGGTTTTGATGAAGGAAATCGCCCAATCGGTAGCTTCCTCTTTGTAGGTCCTACTGGTGTTGGTAAGACTGAGTTGGCTAAACAATTGGCTCTTGATATGTTCGGAACGAAAGATGCTATCATCCGTTTGGACATGTCAGAATACAGCGACCGCACAGCCGTATCTAAATTGATTGGTACAACTGCAGGTTATGTTGGTTACGATGACAACAACAATACCTTGACAGAACGCGTCCGTCGCAATCCATACTCAATCGTCCTTCTCGACGAAATTGAAAAGGCTGACCCTCAAGTCATCACCCTTCTCCTTCAAGTTTTGGACGATGGTCGTTTGACAGATGGTCAAGGTAACACTGTCAACTTCAAGAATACGGTGATTATCGCAACTTCAAACGCAGGCTTTGGTTACGAAGCTAACTTGACAGAAGATGCTGATAAACCAGAATTGATGGATCGTTTGAAACCTTACTTCCGTCCAGAATTCCTTAACCGTTTCAATGCTGTCATCGAATTCTCACACTTGAGCAAAGAAGATCTTTCTAAGATTGTGGACTTGATGTTGGTTGAAGTTAACAAGACGCTTTCTAAGAAAGACATTGACTTGGCAGTGAGCGAAGCTGCTAAAGAATACATGACTGAAGAAGGATATGATGAAGTTATGGGTGTTCGACCTCTTCGTCGCGTGGTTGAACAAGAAATTCGTGATAAGGTGACAGACTTCCACTTGGATCATTTAGATACCAAACATCTGGAAGCAGATATGGAAGATGGCGTTTTGATTATTCGTGAAAAAGCCTAAGACAGAATTTTGAGGATAAAAAAAGAAGGAGCCAGCTGAAAAGCTGGTTCCTTTTTTATGTTTAGATCACATGGCGCTCAAAGGCATCGTCTGAAATCCCTTGTTCCAAGATGAGTTTAGCCCATTCTTTAGCAGAAAAGAGGCTGTGATCCTTGTAGTTACCGCAAGATTCGATGGTTGTTCCAGGAACATCTTCCCAAGTAGTAGTTTCAGCGATTTCTTTGAGCGAATCCTTGATAACAGATGCGATTTCAGCACTGGTGTGGCGCCCCCACATAATCATGTGGAAGCCTGTGCGGCAACCAAATGGTGAACAGTCAATCATGCCGTCGATGCGGGTACGGATGAGTTTTGCTAAGAGGTGCTCGATAGTGTGAAGGCCAGCAGTAGGGATAGAGTCTTCATTGGGTTGCACTAAGCGAATATCATAATTGGAGATGACATCTCCCTTTGGCCCTTTTTCCTCCCCAATCAAGCGAACATAGGGTGCCTTAACAATGGTGTGGTCAAGTTCAAAACTTTCAACAATAACTTCTTTTGGCATGGTAAATCCTTTCAGTTTTCTTCTTTCATTATAACATAAAGCCGGCTCTTGAGGCAGAGAGAAAACCTCTCCGAGGCTGGAGAGGTTGAAATCTTTATTTACGATACAAGCGGTCGTATTGGTAGTAAGGGTCAAAGGTTACATTGATACCCAGTTTACGAAGGACATTCTTGTCTTCATCGGTTAAGATGATGGTTGAGTGGGCTTCGCTTCCTTTGAGGTTGCCAAGTTCTTCCATAGCACGAGCAGCATCAGGATTTTCTGTAGCAGTGATAGCAAGTGCAATCAGGATTTCATTTGAATGCAGGCGTGGATTACGACTACCGAGATGATCGATTTTAAGACCTTGGATTGGCTTAACAACTTCAGGTTCGATTAGTTTTACTTCTTTAGCAATATCAGCTGATTTCTTGATAGCGTTGATAAGAGCAGCGGCTGTAGGGCCAAAGAGTTCTGAGTTTTTACCAGTCACAATCTCCCCATTTGGTAATTCAAGGGCTAGGGCTGGTCCACCAGTTTCTTCTGCTTTTTGGCGTGCAGCAACAGCAACCTTACGGTCTGTAGGTGTGATACCGAGGTCGTTCATAAGCAACTCGATTTTCTTGACAGCTGGTTCACCAACTTTTTCGGCTTTAAAATCAAGAACAGTTTGATAGTAACGGCGGATGATTTCTTGTTTAGAAGCTTCGACAGCCGCTTCGTCATCAGTAATAGCGAAACCAACCATGTTGACACCCATGTCTGTCGGTGAAGCGTATGGAGATTCACCAAGGATACGTTCCAACATGCGTTTGAGCACTGGGAAAATCTCGATATCACGGTTGTAGTTGACAGTGGTTTCTCCATAGGTTTGGAGATGGAAGGGGTCAATCATGTTGACATCGTCAAGGTCTGCGGTTGCAGCCTCGTAGGCCAAATTGACTGGGTGATGAAGGGGAAGATTCCAAACTGGGAAGGTTTCAAATTTAGCGTAGCCAGACTTGATACCATTGATTTGGTCGTGGTACATATTGGACATACAGGTTGCCAATTTTCCAGAACCAGGTCCAGGAGCGGTTACGACGATCAAGTTGCGACTGGTTTTGATGTAGTCGTTTTTCCCCATACCTTCTGGCGAAATGATGTGATCCATATCCGTCGGATATCCTTTGATTGGATAATGAAGATAAGAATCGATACCATTTTTCTCAAGTTGGTTACGGAAGGCATCTGCAGCAGGTTGGCCAGCGTACTGTGTGATGACAACGGAGCCAACAAAAATCCCTAATTCATTGAATTTGTCAATCAAACGAAGAACTTCTTGGTCATAAGAAATGCCCAAGTCACCACGTGCTTTGGAATGTTCGATATTGCTAGCATTAATAGCAATCACAACCTCAACCTGCTCTTTCAATTCTTGTAAGAGCTTGATTTTGTTGTCAGGCTCATAACCAGGAAGAACGCGAGCAGCGTGGAAATCTTCTAACATTTTGCCGCCAAACTCCAAGTAGAGCTTGCCGTCAAATTGGTTAATGCGCTCCAAAATGTGGTCGCGCTGTAGATTCAAATATTGTTCAGAACTAAAAGCTTGTTTTTTCATTTTTTTACCTCTGACCTCTATTATAATAAAAAATTGGAAGTTAGGAAACTATGGAGTTAAAAAAGGAATCAAAAAGATTAGGCAAACGCTTGCATAAAATTTTAAAAAGCGCTATCATAGATTACAGATTATTAAAATAATGAGGTAAGAAGATGCAAGAAAAATGGTGGCACAATGCCGTAGTCTATCAAGTCTATCCTAAGAGCTTTATGGATAGCAACGGAGATGGAATTGGCGATTTGCCAGGAATTACCAGTAAGTTAGACTATCTAGCCAAGTTAGGAATTACAGCGATTTGGCTTTCTCCAGTTTATGACAGTCCTATGGATGATAATGGCTATGATATTGCTGATTATCAAGCGATTGCAGCTATTTTCGGAACCATGGAGGATATGGACCAACTGATCGCGGAAGCTAAGAAGCGTGATATTCGTATCATCATGGACTTAGTGGTCAATCATACCTCAGATGAGCATGCTTGGTTTGTCGAGGCCTGTGAAAATCCTGATAGCCCTGAACGAGACTACTATATTTGGCGGGATGAACCTAACGACCTAGATTCTATCTTTAGTGGTTCTGCTTGGGAATACGATGAAA
This sequence comes from Streptococcus mitis, assembly GCF_003942685.1. Classification (GTDB taxonomy): domain Bacteria; phylum Bacillota; class Bacilli; order Lactobacillales; family Streptococcaceae; genus Streptococcus; species Streptococcus mitis_CD. The sequence goes on from NZ_RJNR01000001.1 coordinate 286,873, forward strand.
AGTCAGGTCAATACTATCTTCACTTTTTCAGTAAGAAACAGCCGGATCTCAACTGGGAAAATGAAAAGCTTCGTCAGAAAATTTATGAGATGATGAACTTCTGGATTGATAAAGGCATTGGCGGCTTCCGTATGGATGTTATTGACATGATTGGGAAAATTCCTGACGAGAAGGTAGTCAATAATGGTCCTATGCTCCATCCCTATCTCAAGGAGATGAATCAGGCGACCTTTGGAGATAAGAATCTCTTAACAGTAGGAGAAACTTGGGGGGCAACGCCAGAGATTGCCAAGCTCTACTCTGATCCAAAGGGTCAAGAATTGTCTATGGTCTTCCAGTTTGAGCATATCTGTCTTCAGTATCAGGAAGGTCAGCCTAAATGGCACTATCAAAAAGAGTTGAATATCGCTAAGTTAAAAGAGATTTTCAACAAATGGCAGACAGAATTAGGAGTTGAGGATGGTTGGAATTCCCTCTTCTGGAACAATCATGACCTCCCTCGTATTGTCTCTATCTGGGGAAATGACCAAGAATACCGCGAAAAATCTGCCAAAGCCTTTGCCATCTTGCTTCATCTCATGAGAGGAACTCCTTATATCTACCAAGGCGAGGAGATTGGGATGACCAACTATCCGTTTGAAACACTGGACCAAGTAGAAGATATTGAATCCCTCAACTATGCGCGTGAAGCTCTTGAAAAAGGCGTTCCGATGGAAGAAATCATGGACAGTATCCGTGTCATTGGTCGTGACAATGCCCGTACCCCTATGCAATGGGACGAGGGCAAAAATGCTGGTTTCTCAACAGGTCAACCTTGGTTGGCAGTGAATCCAAACTATCAAGCAATCAACGTTCAAGAAGCGCTGGCAAATCCCGATTCTATTTTCTATACTTATCAGAAACTGGTTCAAATCCGTAAGGAGAATAGTTGGCTGATTCGAGCTGACTTTGAATTGCTTGATACGGCTGACAAGGTTTTTGCCTATATCCGTAAAGATGGCAACCGTCGATTCCTAGTCGTAGCTAATTTGTCCAATGAAGAACAAGACTTGACCGTAGAAGGGAACGTCAAATCGGTCTTGATTGAAAACATCGCGGCTCAAGAAGCATTTGAAAAACAAATCTTGGCTCCATGGGATGCTTTCTGTGTGGAATTACTATAAACATTTTTTACAGAAAAATCTAAAAATCGAAATCGTATAAAAACAAGGGAGGACTGTATGAAAGGCAGAAATCCTTTGTTTTTTTATGGCAAAGATTTATAAACTTTCATTCTAGAAATTCAATTAACTTTACAAATTTCCACTATTTTGGTAAAATAAACCTATGTTATAAAAACTAACATAAAGGAGAAAGAAGATGACTACAAAAAAGCGTATCCTTAGTGCAGGCCTGACTGTTGCAGCTGCTTTGCTTTTAGCTGCTTGCGGACAATCAGGTTCAGATACAAAAACTTACTCATCAACCTTTAGTGGAAATCCAACTACATTTAACTATTTATTAGACTACTACGCTGATAATACAGCCATTATTACCAACCTAGTTGATGGCTTGCTTGAAAATGACAATCACGGGAACTTAGTTCCGTCTTTGGCAGAAGACTGGTCTGTTTCAAGCGACGGTCTGACTTATACCTACAAACTGAGAAAAGATGCCAAATGGTTCACGGCTGACGGTGAAGAGTACGCCTCAGTCAAAGCACAAGATTTTGTGACAGGTATCAAGTATGCAGTGGACAATAAATCACAGGCCATTGACTTGATTCAAAACTCGATCAAGGGTTTGAATGATTATATTACAGGAGCGGATTCTGATTTCTCTAAGGTTGGGGTGAAAGCTATTGACGACCAGACTGTTGAGTATACTTTGGCACGTCCAGAGCCTTACTGGAATTCAAAAACAACCAATAGTATTCTTTTCCCGGTAAATGAAGAGTTTTTAAACTCAAAAGGGAAAGATTTTGGGACCCTATCTCCAGATAGCATTCTCTACAGCGGACCTTATTTGTTAAAAGATTTCACATCAAAATCATCTATCGAGTATGTGAAAAATCCGTATTACTATGATCATGACAAAGTATCAATTGAACACGTGAAATTGGCCTATTTTGATGGTTCAGACCAAGAATTGACCATCCGTAACTTTGAAAGTGGAGCTTATTCTATCGCTGGGGTTTATCCAAATAGTTCTAACTTCGCCAAGACCAAGGAGAAATATAAGGATAATATCGTCTATAGCTTGCAAGACAAGACTTCTTGGTATTTTAATTTCAACGTCAACCGTAAGGCCTACAATCACACTGCTAAAACGACAGATGAGCAGAAGAAGTCAACTGAGACAGCTGTCTTGAACAAAAACTTCCGCCAAGCGGTGAACTTTGCCTTGGACCGCGCAGCCTATTCTGCTCAGTCAAATGGGGAAGAAGCAGCTAGCAAGACTCTTCGTAACACCCTAGTGCCTCCAACATTTGTCCAAGTTGGAGACAAGACCTTTGGAGAAGTAGTCGCTTCTAAATTGGTTAACTATGGCACAGAATGGTCAGGTATGAACTTGGCAGATGCTCAGGATGCCTATTTCAACAAAGAAAAAGCCCAAGCAAAATTTGCGGAAGCTAAAAAAGAATTGGCAAGTCAAGGTTTGACTTTCCCAATTCACTTGGATGTGGCAGTTGATCAGACAAGTAAAAACGCTGTGACAGGTATGAACTCTGTTAAGCAGACACTTGAGTCAGTTTTAGGTGCTGATAACATTGTCATTGATGTTCAGCAACTTTCAACAGATGATTTTAATAATGTAGCTTTCTTGGCACCGACACCAGCTGATCGTGACTATGATTTGAACTTTGATGGTTGGGTAGGTGACTACCAAGATCCGTCAACTTATCTCAATCCTTTCAATGCTGAGGATGGGTTCTACCTCAAGATTTTTGGTTTAGATGCTCAAGAAGATAAAGCTAAGATTGCTAGCTTGGGGCTTGATACCTACACCAAGATGCTCAAAGATGCAGATAGTGAAAATAAAGATGTAGGCAAACGCTATGAAAAATATGCTGAAGCACAGGCTTGGATGATTGACAATTCTCTGATTATGTCAGCTATGTCGAGCGGTGGAACAGCATCTGTAACCAAAGTAACGCCATTTACAAGAGGTTATTCACTAGTCGGCATCAAGGGTGACGGCAATAACTACAAGTACATGAAGCTGCAAAAAGATACTGTAACAACCAAACAGTATGAAGAAGCTAAAATCAAATGGGAGCAAGAAAGCAAAAAAGCAATCGAAAAAGCCCAAAAAGAAGCAGAAAATCATGTTAAATAATGATGAGCGAGGTTCCGTAAGGGACCTTGTTTGTTATATTTTTGATTCGTATTCCTCTGTCTATGAAACGAGAATGTCAAAATAGGAAACGATAGATACTTTACAGGTTATAAAAAAACAATTATTCCTTCGGAGTACATTTAGAAGATATATTGAAAACGCTGATAAAAAAAGGAATAAATGGAAATTATTTCATGATTGTGATATAATAATTCTGATAATCAACATATAGGGGAAAACTATGAATAAACGTTCAAAAAGAGCCCGTTCGGGTAAAGTTAAGCGGAGCATTAATATAGCTTTATTAACCATTTATGTATTATTGGGTGGTTTTTTGCTGTTCTTGATTTTTAGACATAATATATTGGCGTTTAGATACCTGAATGTTATGACGGCAGCTGTAGTGATTTTGGTCGCTTTAGCGAGTCTGCTTTTGATCATTTATAGAAAAGCAGAAAAGTTTACAATTTTCTTTTTAACACTAGCTATTTTAATGAGTTCAGTTTCTTTTTTTGCACTGCAACAATTTGTCGGCTTTACTAGTCATATCAATTCTACGTCAAATTACTCAGAATACTCAATGAGTGTTGTTGTTCTGAAAGATAGTGACGTTCATAATGTCACGCAATTAGATAGTGTTACAGGACCTACGGATACTGATAATGATAATATTCAAAAATTGATAGCTGATATCAAAACTAGTCAGAGCAAAGAATTGACGGTTGAACAAAGCACCTCATACCTTGCAGCTTATAAGAGCTTGGTATCAGGTGAAGCAAAAGCGATTGTCTTAAATAGCGTCTTTGAAAATATTATAGAATCTGAATACCCTGATTACGCATCAAAAATTAGGAAAATCTACACTAAAAATATCACCAAAGAAGTAGCTGCTCCTAAAGTTTCTAAGAACAAATCCTTCAATGTCTATGTGAGTGGTATTGACACTTACGGACCAATTAGTTCAGTTTCTCGTTCAGATGTCAACATTTTGATGACTGTTAATCAAGATTCAAAAAAAATTCTATTGACAACAACCCCTCGAGATTCTTATGTTCCGATTGCTGACGGCGGGAATAATCAAAAAGATAAGTTGACTCATGCAGGTATTTATGGAGTTGACTCCTCTATTCATACTTTGGAAAATCTTTATGGAGTTGATATTAATTACTATGTTCGTCTAAACTTCACTTCGTTCTTGAAATTGATTGACCTCCTTGGTGGAGTTGATGTCTATAATGATCAAGAGTTTACCGCTCATACAAATGGGAAGTTCTATCCTGTAGGGAACGTTCATCTTGACTCGGAGCAAGCTCTTGGTTTTGTGCGTGAGCGCTATTCTTTAGCTGATGGGGATCGTGACCGTGGTCGTAATCAACAAAAGGTGATCGTCGCAATCATACAGAAATTAACTTCTACCGAAGCATTGAAAAATTATAGTGATATTCTTCAAGGTTTGCAAGATTCCCTTCAAACAAATATGCCTATCGAAACGATGATGGATTTGGTTAATACTCAATTGGAGAGTGGTGGCAGTTATAAAGTCAACTCTCAAGACCTCAAAGGTACAGGTCGAATGGGACTTCCTTCTTATGCTATGCCAGATAGTAACCTCTATATGATGGAAATCGATGACAGTAGTTTAGCAGCTGCTAAAAGTGCGATACAAGATGTGATGGAGGGAAGATGATATGATTGATATCCATTCTCACATTGTCTTTGATGTAGATGACGGGCCAAAGTCTATAGAAGATAGCAAAGCCCTTTTAAGAGAAGCGTATAATCAAGGGGTTCGGATGATTGTTTCGACTTCCCATCGTCGAAAAGGGATGTTTGAGACTCCAGAAGAAAAAATAGCGACGAATTTTTTAAAGGTTCGTGAGATTGCTAAAGAAGTGGCAGATGATTTGGTCATTGCTTACGGAGCAGAGATATACTATACTCCAGATGTTCTAGAAAAATTAGAAAACAAGCGCATTCCTACTCTCAATAACAGTCGTTATGCTTTGATTGAATTTAGTATGAATACACCCTATCGCGATATTCATAAAGGATTAAGCAATATTTTGATGTTGGGGATTACCCCGGTGATTGCTCATATTGAACGTTATGATGCTCTGGAAAACAATGAAAAACGTGTTCAGGAACTGATTGATATGGGATGCTATACGCAAGTAAATAGTTCTCATGTTCTAAAACCTAAGCTCTTTGGTGAAACCTATAAATTCATGAAAAAGAGAGCCCAATATTTTTTGGAGAGAGACCTGGTTCATGTCATTGCAAGTGATATGCATAACCTAGATAGTAGACCCCCTTATATGGAGGAGGCTTATCAGATTATTTCTAAAAAGTATGGTAGGGGCAAGGCGGAAGAGCTATTTGTAGAGAACCCTAGGAAAATTATAATGGATCAAATAATTTAGGAGAAAATATGAAAGAACAAAATACTATGGAAATCGATGTATTTCACCTATTTAAAATTCTTTGGAAAAGAAAAATTCTAATTGCATTAGTAGCAATTGTAGCTGGAGCTTTAGCTTTTGCCTATAGTGCTTTTATCGTTAAACCGGAGTTCACTAGTACTACACGGATTTATGTAGTCAACCGTAATCAGGGGGATAAACCTGGTTTGACAAACCAAGACTTGCAAGCTGGATCATACTTGGTTAAAGACTATCGTGAAATTATTTTATCTCAAGATGTTTTGGAAAAGGTGACATCTAATTTGAAATTAGATCTATCACCAAAAGATTTGGCTAGTAAAGTCAAGGTAACCGTACCAGTCGATACCCGTATCGTATCTATTTCAGTTAATGATAGAGTCCCTGAGGAAGCTAGTCGTATTGCTAACTCCTTGAGAGAAGTAGCTGCTGAAAAGATTATCAGTATCACACGCGTTTCTGATGTCACAACACTTGAAGAAGCTCGTCCCGCTATAGCACCATCTTCTCCAAATATTCGTAGAAATACAATTATAGGTCTACTTGGAGGAACAGTCTTTACGGTTATCGTTGTTCTGATCGTTGAACTGGTTGACACACGAGTGAAACGTCCAGAGGATATTGAAGATGTTATGCAAATCGCATTGTTGGGAGTTGTTCCAAATTTGGATAAATTGAAATAGGAGAGAGATATGCCGACATTAGAAATAGCACAGAAAAAATTAGATCTGGCCAAAAAAGCGGAAGAATACTATAATGCCTTGCGTACGAATATACAATTGAGTGGAAATAATTTACAAGTGATTTCTATCACTTCAGTTAAACCGGGTGAAGGAAAGTCAACGACTTCTACAAACATTGCTTGGGCCTTCGCGCGTGCAGGTTATAAGACCTTGTTAGTAGATGCTGATATTCGGAATTCTGTCATGTCAGGTGTCTTCAAGTCACGTGAAAAAATTACCGGATTGACAGAGTTTTTATCTGGAACAACAGACCTATCTCATGGTCTATGTGATACCAATGTTGAAAATCTATTTGTAGTTCAAGCTGGGTCTATCTCACCCAACCCAACTGCTTTATTGCAAAGTGAAAACTTCAGTACTATGATTGATACACTTCGCAAATATTTTGATTATATTATTGTTGATACAGCACCTATTGGTATCGTTATCGACGCAGCTATTATCACACAAAAATGTGATGCATCTGTTTTAGTTACTGCGGCAGGAGAGGCGAACAGAAAAGATGTTCAGAAGGCTAAAGATCAATTGGAACAAACGAATAAACCATTCTTGGGAGTTGTATTAAATAAATTCAATACTTCAGCTGAGAAATATGGTTCTTACGGTGAGTATGGTTCTTACGGAAATTATGGGAGAAAATAGGGGCTCTTGTAGTTATAAAATTTTCTGAGGATGTTATTACAAGGAGGGGAGTTTAGGTGAAACAAAATAATATAATCTATTTTTGTTTTAAAAGATTTATGGATGTATTTATCGGTTTGTGTGGAACAATATTTATCGTTTTACCCTGTTCTCTAACTATCTTTTCAATCTACAAGATTAAAGGTTATAAAGGAAGTATATTTTTTACACAATATAGAGTAGGTCTCAGAGGGAAAAAATTTAAAATCATTAAGTTTAGATCGATGGTCGAAAATGCAGAAGAAATTCTGATCTCGAATAAGGAACTTTATGAAAAATATAAAAACAATAGCTATAAATTGCCACCAAACGAGGATCCACGGCTTACAAATATTGGAGATTTTATAAGAAGAACAAGTATTGATGAAGTTCCTCAGTTTATAAATTTGTTACTAGGTGATATGAGTCTTATTGGGCCAAGGCCAATTCTTGAAAATGAACTAGATGAATATTCTGAGGAAGAGCAGGAAGTTTTATTGTCTGTTCGTCCTGGAATTACGGGGATATGGCAAATTTCAGGTAGGAGTCGAGTATATTATCCTGAACGTTGTGAAATGGAATTATATTATCCTAGAAATCAGTCTTTGTGGTTAGACATCAAAATTTTCTTTTTGACTATTAGAAGAGTGTTATCCGGTGACGGAGCTCATTGAGAATTTAAGCTGAGTCAGTATGAAGTGGAACATATAAAGATAAAATTGAATACAAAAAGGATATCTTTGGTATTCAATTTTATCTTTTTGGGTCAAGATAGTTTTAGTGAAAATCTATTTTGACTGGATATTTTTTCAACAGAGAATGATTACAATTTTGATTAAAAGGTAGTTGAGCTAGATATGGATGAAGGGAATTGAATTAGGATATAGAAATGTCTAAAACGTATAGAATCATAGTTGCGACACATAAACAATTTCAAATGCCAGAGGATAAGGACTTGTATATCCCTATCCAAGTTGGTAGTGAGGGTAAGGAAGATTTAGGTTATCAACCAGATAATCAAGGAGTTCATATTTCTCACCTTAATCCTTATTATTGTGAATTAACAGGATTATATTGGGCTTGGAAAAATTTAGAATGTGATTATCTTGGATTGGTACATTACCGCAGATATTTCACATCAAAACGACACTCATATAGAGAAGCAATTAGTATGGATGATATTATTCTTTCAAAGTCAGAAGTTAAAAACTTGCTGTCAAAATATGATGTTGTTGTTCCTAAAAAAAGGAAATATTATATTGAAACGCTATACTCACACTATGCACATACTCACGATGCCAACCATTTAGACGTGACACGCCAGATTGTGAGTGAATTGAGACCGGATTATATCGTCGCTTTTGATCAGGTCATGAAACAACGCAGTGGCTATATGTTCAATATGTTTATCATGTCTAAAGAAAATGTAGCAGCCTATTGTGAATGGTTATTCCCGATTGTCGATGAACTCTATAGAAGATTAGACATTACAGACTATTCTGCTTTTGATGCTAGATTATTTGGTCGTATCAGTGAACGTTTGTTCAACGTTTGGTTGGCAAAACAAGGTTTGCGGGTAAAAGAGATACCGTTTATCTATATGGAGAAAATTGACTTGATTCAAAAAGGAAAATCTTTCCTACAAGCAAAATTCTTTGGGAAAAAATATGGACAGAGTTTTTAGTTAGGAATAAAAATAGTGATGAAAATAGTAGTACAAAAAAGGTCTTTGCCAGAAATTTTAGCTCTTACTGCTCTAGGGATATTTTTATTTGTTTCAATTTTAGATGCTACTTTTTATGTTCAACATCTACCAAGAATTGCTTATAAGGTGCTGATAGCCATTTCACTCGCTTTGTTAGTTATAAAAGAGTTATATAAAAAGGATTATGATTATAGAACTATTATAGGTTTAATTATTACAGTTTTAGTTTATTTGATTATAGGGAAAATAAGTACTTTAAGTTCAAATATTGCGATAAGTCTATTTTTTATATACGCTTTACGTGATATACCTTTTAAAAGTGTAGCAAAAACTTCCTTAGTAGTAAGTGTTCTGATGTTACTGTTTGTTATATTTAGCGCAAATATGGGAGTTATTACAAATTATTTAGAAATTTCTGGGACTCGAGTCCGTAGTTATCTAGGGTTCAGATATGCCCTACTTCCATCGATCTTACTTATGAATGTAGTTGCTACTACACTCTATATAAATAAAAACAACATAAGATATTGGCAGTGGTTATTACTATCCTTGTCTGTTTATTGGGTATATGGACAAACTGATTCTCGCTTAACATTTTACAATTCTTGTATATTGTTAGCCTTCAATATACTAATAAAGTGGTTCCCTAATATATTGTCTAAGTTAGGGAATGTGTTTAAAATTTTCAAATTCACCTTTATTTTTAATGCAATAATTAGCTTTTGGATTACAATAAATTATCTCGGATCAAACAATTATTTTGTAAATGGTTTCTTTTTCAAGTTAAATCAGGCGTTAGGTGGTAGATTATACTTGGCTAATAAATCTCTGGAATTATTTGGTTTTGGTTTATTTGGGAAACCAGTTGAATGGAATGGCAATGGTCTGACCGTTGAAGGAGTTAGAAATTATCAGACATATCTGTATGTTGATAATTTGTATATTCAAGTTCTACAAAAATTTGGTTTACTCGTTCTAGTTTTAATGGTAACGCTATTAACGTTAACACTTTCTAAAGCTATCAAGAAAAATCAGTGGATTATTGCTTTTATTTTAATTGTGATGAGTTTTCAGTCTATGATAGACGATCTAAATTTGTACCTCCATTACAATATCTTTTGGATTTTGATAGGTAGTTTAATTTACTCAGATTACCAATTTTCTGATGAAAGTGATGAAGAGTTAGGGGGGAATTCTTTTGAAGAAATTATATAGTAGTATGCTAAGAAATATTTAGCAAGAACTTACAAGAGTATAGCCGGAGAAGACTGTTGTATATCGAGTTTTGCTATTTTTATATAGGGGGGGAAGTGTGTCGGATATAAAAATCATCCAAGATAAGATTTTATCTATCTTAAAAGAGTTCATTAGTATATGTGAAGAAAATAACCTTAGCTACTATGCTCTAGGAGGTACCTTGTTAGGAGCGGTACGTCATAAAGGTTTTATACCTTGGGATGACGATATCGATATCGGTATGCCTAGAGAAGATTATGAAAAATTTAAAAAACTAGCTCCAGACCTGTTACCAAGTAATTATAAATTTTTGAGCGAAGATACTGCTGGTTATAAAAAAGCTTTCTCTGTGATTAGAGATGATTCAACAAAGATTATCATGAATTATAGTAAAGAAGAATTGGTAGAAAGTTTATGGATAGATGTTTTTCCACTGGATGGGATGCCGTCAAATAATTTAGAGAAAAAAATCCATTCTTTTAGATACTTGTACACAAGAATGATGGTCCAGCTCTCTCAGTTTAATAGTTTAGTAAATCAAAAAAAAGAGAATCGTCCACTAACTGAAAAAATGATTATTGCTTTTGCGAACGTTGTTAATATTGAAAAGATTATTTCTTTTAACTGGGCACAGAAAAAATATTTACAAACGCTAAAAAAATATTCGTTTAAGGAAGCTTTTGCAGGGAACTATACAGGAGCATATAAACTTAGAGAAATCGTACCTTCAGACTATTTTGGAGAGCCAGTATCATTAGAGTTTGAAGGGATTGATCTGAGTTGTCCTCGTAAGTATAAAGAATATTTGGAAGCAATTTATGGAGAGAATTATATGCAGTTACCTCCAGAAGATAAGCGAAACCAACATCACTATAAGATAATATCTCTTGGTGATAACGAAGAATGGGAGTAGTTGAAACATGAAAAAAATCGCTTTAGTGAAATGGAGTATTGATAGAACAGATGGAGGCTTGAAAGTAGCTACGAGCCTTGCGAATGAATTATCAGAAATGTATGAAGTACATTTACTATCCATGATTTCTACAGAAACAAATTTTTTTCCAGTAAAAGACTCAGTTAAATATAGAAATTTATCACCTAAAAAAATTTCTATGAGTAAGAATTTTCTTTCCGCTGTTAAGTTACTAAGGAGTTATTTGACAAAGCAAGGTATCGATATTGTGTTTGGTATCGGAATGAGTATGAATTCAGTAGGTGTAGCAAGTACTCTTGGTTTAAAAACAAAATTTATTTCTTGTGACCACACAAACTCAATAGTTGACATTGATACTAAAGTTAAAAAAGTCCAGAGATATGTTGGTGCTAAATTTGCAGACAAGATTATTACTCTCACACAAGAAGATCGTAGAAATTATATAAAAAAATATGGTATTTTTGAGGAAAAAATTGATTACATCTATAATTGGAAAGAAGATTGTCTTTCCAATGTAGCTTATAACGATGAGTCGGTGAAAATTGTAACAGTAGGTCGCTTCGATTATCAAAAGGGCTATGATTATCTTGTTCAAGTTGCCAAGAAGGTTTTAAATGAGAAATCTAACTGGACTTGGGAAATCTACGGTTCAGGTGAACAAGATGAAGTAGATAAAATCAGAGATTTAATCAACGAAAATAATTTACAGGATAAGTTAGTCATAAAAGGACTTGAAAAAAATCAGGATTTGATTTATGGAGATAAAGGAATTTATGTCATGACTTCTCGTTACGAAGGTTTACCCTTGGTATTGTTAGAAGCTCAACAATACAATCTTCCTATAGTTAGCTTCAGTTGTCCGACAGGACCGAATGAGATTGTTGAAGAGGGAGTTAATGGCTATCTGGTTGAGTGTTATGATACAGACAAGTTGAGTGAAAAATTGCTTGAACTGATGGAAGATGAAGTTTTGAGACAGTCTTTCTCAGAACATGCAAAAGACAATATGGATAAATTTAATAAAGATAAAATTCTCAAGCAGTGGCTTGAACTAATTGAGACGATTTAGGAGATAGGATGAAGGATTGTTTGTTAACAATTGTAATGCCCAGTTATAATATTCAGGACTACATTTCAAAAGGGCTGGAGTCTTTTCAACAAGTACACCCGGATTATAAAAATAAATTTGAAGTACTGGTTGTCAATGATGGAAGTACAGACGATACGGCTTTAGTAGCAGAAAAAATATTAGCCAAAGATTCGTTGCTGGATGGCCGTGTCATTACAAAAGAAAACGGCGGTCATGGTTCGACAATCAATCGCGGTATTCAAGAAGCAAAGGGAAAATTTTTTAAAGTGATTGATGGGGATGACTGGGTTATTCCATCAGAATTTGAAAAGTTTTTAGATGCTCTTGAAACTGTTAATGTGGATATGGTGATTACAGATTTTACAGAGCAGCATGTCTATAACAATACTGCGGTACGAAATGATTTCGTAGACAAGTATGAAATTGGCAAAAAACACATGGGAATTCCGGATGTTCGCATCCCGATGCACTCGGTTACTTATAAGACATCAATCTTGTCGGAAAACAAGATTCGTTTAAGTGAAAAAACATTTTATGTTGATATTCAATACACACTCTTTCCTTTGGAGTATGTTCATAGTTTCAGTTATTGGAACTATGACATTTATCAATACTACATAGGTAGACCAGAGCAAAGTATGAATATCGAGAGTATGAAGCGTAATGTCCGTCATCATTTGACTGTTACAAATTCTGTTCTAGATTATTTTTCAAAAATTGAAAGTGAACCTATTTTAAACCGAGTTGTTTCTGAGACATTGGCCTACTTAATTAGTTTGCAGGTTGATTTATCTTGGATGGTCGATGGCTCGGAGGAACTATTGAAGGAATTGTATGGAAAGATTGATCAAAGCTCATATAAATACGTTCCTACGAAAAAATTTGACAGATTGTCTTACTTAAATTATAGGACTAGCTTTGCTTTGGGAATAATTTTTAATCCGATTTTGAAGAAATACTCTGAAAAGAAAGAAAAAGAGAGAGGCATTTAGGATGTTTATCAG